>JBOFGX010000263.1:0-13465 GCA_051649345.1 Leadbetterella sp.
GGATAATATTACTTTTTATTAAATAAAAATATGTATTTTTTTCTTTAGGTCTTTTCCCTGAATGATAACTAGTAAGTATAGGAAAGTTTAAAACCTCTTTTATATATTTAAAGTACTTAGCAACAGATTGCTCAAATAGGATCTCAATACAACACCCCAGCTGCCCAACGTTGGTAGTAGCTCTTTTCGATGAGTTTGAATTGGGTTTTGTAGAGTTTGTCAACGTTTTCTAGAAACGTATTTTCTCGGGAATTTACAATAAACAGGTTGGTTTCTCCTTGTGTAAACTTGAAATTCTCGTTTTTTAGGAGTTCTTGGTAGGTATTTGTAAGCGTGTTTTGGTTGTCAAATAAGCGATTGTAATTGTCTACTTCTGACCCATACGCCAACACTTTATTTTTCAGCTCCCAAATTTTAAGGTCTATGACGGATTGATTCTCGTTGAGCTTCCATTTGATCTCATCTCGTTTCGAGCGAGCATCTCGTATAAATAGCGGAAAACGAAAGTTAATACCAAATTTATAGTTTTCGTTTACGGGTTGGGCATAGATCACATCGGGGGATAGGTTCCTTTGGTTGAGCAAATTGGCTTTTAGCGTTAGTTCAGGTAAGAAAAACTGAGAGTACAATTTTGAAGTCACTTGCAATCCCTTCTGCTTTGTCCTGTAGGCCAATACTTCGGGGTGATTAAGCTCTATTTTGTCTAGGAAATCAGCGGATAAATTTTTTGGATACAATCCTGCTAATCCCACGAGATCCGGAAAAATATTCTCGGCCAAGAGGTAGGGTTGCCTTTCGCTATTCCATAGAAATTTTGAGAGTTCGATCTTGTTTTTTACGTATTCCAGTCGATTCTCAAGTAATATCTGCTCAATTTTTTTGAGTTGTGCATAGGCATCCAATGTGTCAGCCATGGAGCGATCACCTTGGACAAATCCCAACTTTACGAGCCGGAAGCGACCTACGGCATTTGTTGCATATTCCTCAATTACGGTAAGTTGCTTGTATTGTGTGCCCCATTTCCAGTAGGCAAGGGAGCTTTCTAGGATGAGATCATTCAGAGCAGCTCGTTGATATTCCTGAGATTGTTGCAAGAGGAATTGGGATTGCCTTAAAGCCGTACGTTTATAATCTGTGAGAAGCCCTTGCAATAGAGGAACTTCTATTCCTAAAAAACCAAATCTTCCGTTAGAAGATTCAGGATTTATTAGGCTTCCATTGGAAGACTCATATCCTGCCTTGAATTTTACAGCATAGGGAGATTGATAAACGATTTCGGTCAAATTGTAATTAAACTTACTCTTGTTGTCAAGTGTTTTCTGACTGTTTTCGAAGTTCAAAATTGGCTCAAATGCACTTCTTGCAGTTAGAATTTGGGCGGAGGATTGATTTACCCTTGCCTGTTCTTGAAATGCTACAGGGTGAAAAGCCAGAACCTGTTTTTCAAAATCCTCGTAGCGAAGAATCTCTTGCCCATGCAAAGGGCATATTACTAAAGTTATGCATATAAAAACAAGGATTCTCATTTTTTCTTCTCGGATTCATGACTAGCCGTATAGAATTCAGGAGGAAACCCGTTTATGTTTCTCCATAATTCATAGAAAATAGACACATTTTTTAGAAATGCGATACCGTTTGCACCCCCACCAATTTTCAGATCATTGGGCCATTTTTTATGCTTCTTGTCTTCTTGTACTAGAACCCTGAATTTGCCATTGGGACTCACGGAGGACTCGACAGCAAGCACTTCCCCTCTAAAAATGCCATAACTGGTTGCTGGCCATCCCGAAAAAACGATAGCAGGGAATCCATCGAATTCAAAGGCGACGCGTTGTCCCTTAGAAACCAAAGGAAGATCGACGGGTTCTACAAACATTTCTACTGCTTTTTTTGACAAGGCAGGAACAATCTCGGCAATGGTTTCGCCTTCTTTGATGTATTCACCAATACCCGCTTTTTTAGCTCGTATGACTTGACCTGATTGAGTAGCTACTAAATAAAAAAGTTCTCTTCTTTTGTCGTAGTTGGATAGCTGATTTTCAAGCTTAAAAACTTCTGCATTGGTAGATAAGGCTGAAGAAACACTCGATAGCTGTTCACCTTTTACTTTGGCAATTTTATCTGCCACATCCTGAATAGTGGCATTTTTATCAATTCTCAGGTTGAGAAGTTCTTGTCTGTTTTGAAGTAGTTTATTTTCTGTAGTTGTAAGCTTAGCAAGACCTTCTTGGTTAGCCACACGTCGTTTTTCAAACTCAGTTAGGGATATTGCTCCTGAGTCAAGCAATACTTTGGAAGCGATAAATTGTCGTTGGTAAGCCTGAGATGCATTTCTGGCAGCCACAAAGTCTGCACTATCTGCTTGGATTTTTAGCCTTGTCTGTTGGATTTTGTTATCTAAAGAAGATAGCTTTAAATTTTTACCGTTTTCAATAGCTACGATTTGATCATTACCTGTATTGGCTTTGTCTTCATAGGATTTCATACTTTGACTTTTGGCCAAAATTTGTTGTCTCGTACGCTCAATAAGCTCGGGGTCAAAGTACTCGACTTTCACTTCACCTAACTTTAGAATGGTATCGCCTTTTTCTACATAATCGCCTTCTTTTACATACCATTTTTCTACGCGTCCGGGTATGATAGAATTCACTTCTTGTGGTCTATCTTCTTGAAAAACGGTCGTTACATATCCTTTGGAGCGAATATTTTGGGTCCAAGGCAAAAATCCACAGCAAAATATCAGACCCAGTATCATTAATACCCAACGTACCCAGTGGGTTGATTTATCAATGCGATAAATGGCTTTTGGAGAGCTTAAAACGTTTTGCTCATAGAGCTCAATTACATCTTTATCTATGTATTTATTCATAATTTCAAGAAAGATTAAGATTTACAACATCATAATCATTCAATGGGTCGAATCCTGTGATAATAACGGTGGCACCCGATTCTTTGAGATAGTTTAGTACTTTTTCTTTGTTTATTTTATGTAAAAATGAAAAAGGTTCCTCCAAAAAGTATATGTTAGACTTCAAAATCAATGTTCTAGTTAAAAGGATTTGATGACGAGTCAAGGAGCTTAATTTTCTTCCTTCTTGCTCCAAATATGTATCCAAGCCTAATTCAAAGTTTTCGATAAAAGCATGAAGCCCTGTGATATTACATACTTGTTTTATTTGATCTATCGAATAGGTATTATCTAGTGTGATATTGGAAAGTAATGTTCCTTGGAAAATTGCTTTGTGCTCCTGTAAGAAGCCAATTTTACTTCTATACCAACTCAAATCATAATTTTTTAAGGGGATGCCATCAATTAATATTTTTCCTGTAGAATTAGGGTAAATTCCTGTAAGCAATTTCACTAGAATGGTTTTTCCTGCCCCAGAAGGGCCATATGCATTAAGCCATTGTCCGGATTCTAAGTGAAAGTTTACATTATTAAGAAGTGTTACGCCTTCATGCGTCGAATAGGAAAGATTTTCACAAGTGATCTTAAACCCATTTCCATTTTCTTTGGGTACTAATGTTCCTCCTTTTTCGATCTCGCTGTTTATCAATTTGTTGAGTTTTTCAACAGATGTTAGAGCTTCATAGACTAGATCCAACGACCCTATAATTTTTTCTGCAGAGTTTATAATGGCTAGTATGACGATATCAGCCGCGATAAACTGACCAATATTGATTCGTTGAGAAAGCAAAAGGGTTAATCCAAATATCAGCATGGCAGCTGTAATTAACAACTTAAAAACGATTAAACTCCAGTATTGAATTTTAAGAATTCTAAAATGATTGGTTTTCGTATTTAAATACTTAGTAGTGATTACATCCGTACCTTTTATGTTTAATCGCGTATTGCGACCAAATTTAAACACATTATTGTTGCGAGCAAGTTCTTGAAACCAAGATGCCAACTCATGTTTATAGTTGGAGGCATCAAAAGATGTTTGAAAGCCCACAGAAGCCGTAAATCGAAGTATTAGATATACAATAATGGTCAAGAATATCCCAAATGCAATAAACAAGGGATGGTAAAATGATAAGAGGACAATCCCGAAAACGATCTGAATGATAGCTGGAGGGATATCTACCAATAATTTTTGAATACTTTTTTGAAGTATGGGCAGGTCAAAGAAGTAATTAACCAAAGAAGGTAAATGATATGTATCTAAGGCAGATAAGTTAAGTTTAGGAATCCTATCCCCAATCTCTAATGCATATCGAAGATAGATTTTTTGCTCCACTTTCTCTATAAGTTCTAGTTGTCTTACTTGCAGAAAGCCGTTTAGAAACGTCCCTATCAATACCAAGCAAACAAGTATGATTATGGAGGCTGTGAGCTCTCCTCCCATCAAAAAACCAACAATACTCTGTAAACCCAATGGAAGAGACAAGGAAAGAAACCCTGCAAGAATAGAGAGAATATATATGGCCGTAATGTCTTGCTTGTCTAAGTTGAGTAGCCCTAGGATCTTTTTAAAGGCTTCAGAAAGCTTAATTTTGGGTTTCATTAAAAATATATAACTAACATTGTAACAATGATAGTATTACTATTGTTTTGAAATTGTAATACATTTTATGCATAATAATTTTTACTTAAAAAACCCCATAGATACTGATTTGGGCATTCAAATTGTCCAAAAAGGGATTGATATATTAAACGAATTGGGATACGAAAAATTTACTTTTAAAAAATTAGCGTGCGATATTCCTACTACAGAAGCCAGTATATATAGGTATTTTGAGAATAAACATCGTTTTTTGTCATATTTACTTGACTATTATTGGCAAAGCTTAATTGTGCGTATCCAAGATTCTTGCTTTACAGAGGCGAAGGCTGAAAATGCAATCCCGCAAATTGTCAAAATTTTATTAACAGCAGGGGAAGTATCCCCTAGTAGTGGATTTAATGCACAGAAGCTTTTTTATATTATGCTAGAAGAGGGTACTAAGAGCTATCACACAAAAGACATAGATGAGCTCAACAAAGTGCATTTATATGAGTCCTATAAGCAATTAGCAGAAAAAATTGCAGAGGTGTTTATCACCATCAATCCTGCCTACAAACACGCACGTTCACTAGCGAGTTCACTTCTTGAAATAAGTTATACTCAATACTATTTTATGAATCACCTGCCACGTCTAAGCAGTTTTAGCAAAGATAAAAACATTGAGGAATTAATGGATTATATCTGCGATTTTGTCAAAAAGTCTCTAAGTTGACTAAATCCCTTCTAGAATTCTTTCCATTGCCACTTCGTACCCGATTTTATCTTTCAATTCAGAGATTGATACACGCTCTTGTTCCATAGAATCTCTGTGGCGTATCGTAACGGTATCGTTTTCCATTGTCTCATAGTCTACAGCTATGCAAAACGGAGTTCCGATTAGATCTTGTCTTGTATATCTTTTGCCAATAGCACCCCCATCATCGTAAATGGTTTTAAATGATGATTTTAGAGAATTTGCAATCGCCATTGCTTTTTCAGCCAAGCCATCTTTTTTTACTAGTGGGAGTATAGCAGCTTTTATAGGAGCTAATGCTGGATGAAGACTAAGATAGGTGCGTTCTTTTTCACCCGTTTCTTGTCTAAATGCTTGACAAAGTGTAGCCAGAAACAATCTATCGGCACCTACAGATGTTTCTACTACAAACGGTATATAGTTTCCAATTGCTTTCCCTTCAGCATCTAGCTCAGGATCAAAATATTGAAGTTTCTTTTTGGAGAGTTCTTGATGATTTCGAAGGTCAAAATCTGTTCTTGAGTGAATACCTTCAATCTCCCTAAATCCGAATGGAAACTGATATTCAATATCCACGGCGGCGTTTGCATAGTGAGCCAGTTTTTCGTGGTCGTGGTATTTAAGTCTATCCGCTGGAAGACCAATAGCCTTATGGAATTTCAAACGCGTTTCCTTCCATTGCTGATACCACTCCATTTCTGATCCGGGACGTACAAAAAACTGCATTTCCATTTGCTCAAACTCACGCATTCTAAAAATGAATTGTCGAGCGACAATTTCGTTTCGAAAGGCTTTTCCTATCTGTGCGATACCAAAGGGCACTTTCATGCGACCGCTTTTTTGAACATTCAGGAAGTTAACAAATATTCCTTGTGCCGTTTCGGGACGTAAGTATATCGTATTGGCTTCTTCGGCAACCGATCCTACTTGAGTAGAGAACATGAGATTAAACTGACGTACTTCTGTCCAATTAGCCGTTTTGGAAATAGGACAAACTATGTTTTCGTCAATAATGAGTTGTCTCACTTCATCCAATTTTTCGGCACCCAAAAGGGCTCCCATTTTTTGAAGCAAAGCTGTCGACTTATCCTCTTGTCCTGAAGATGCATATTCTTCAGCTTTTCCTTCCAGAAGTTGATCGGCACGATATCTTTTTTTGGAGTCTTTGTTATCGATCATAGGATCGCTGAATCCATCCACATGCCCAGAAGCTTTCCATGTAAGCGGATGCATAAAAATAGCGGCATCAATACCCACAATGTTATCATGAAGCCGTGTCATGGCTTTCCACCATGCTTGTTTCAGGTTGTTTTTGAGTTCTACACCGTTTTGACCGTAATCATATACTGCTTGCAGTCCGTCGTATATTTCAGATGAGGGAAATACAAATCCGTATTCTTTGGCGTGTGAAATAATATCTTGAAACGTGGTAGAATTCTCTGACATGAAACCTTATTTTTAATGGATTTGACAAAATTACCACCAAAAGGCCAAAGGTTCAAACATAGCTATAAATTATCGAAATAATATTGATAAAGAGCTAAGAGTTATTCTTCATAATAATATCCAAAAATGATACCCATTTCATCTTCTGAGGTGAACCCAAAATTTACATTCTTCGAGGTGTAATTTTCATATGTAATTCTGGAAGTTAGGCCTTCGCCCGCTTTGATAAGTATAGGGTCTTTAAAATCGATTTTTTTAGGATGCTCCCAATTGGTAGAAGTATAAACCACCTCGCCGTTTCGTGTGCCGCCTTTGATAAGTATCTCAAACTTTTTCCCCAGCTTGTGTGTATGTGAAAACAAAGTTACTATTCTGCTATTCTTATTGAATGTAAAGTTCTTAGTATGTGTAACCGTAGATTTAGCTTGAATAGGGATGTTGTTGTTTTGGAGATCAAGAACTTTCAGTTTTTTCTTGACGGAACTTTCGGACACAGTATGCAGATTTATGTATACCTCTCCATTATACGGTTTAGCTCCTTTATTGAAATAGTGGGAGTTCATATCAAAGGTCATATTGGAGGGCAGTTCTACAGCCATACCTTCTGGAAAATTGAAAGTAAGATTAGACTCACTACCACCAAAGTAAAATATATGGTTGGCAATAGTGCCAAAAGTTTCCAAGTTTAGGGTGTTGTTATCTTTGTTTCTCAAATCACGAGTGGTATTCAGAGGGGGTTTGTTGGTGTTATTTCTGAATCCATACAATATAAAATGGTGACTACCCGGACGCATCCGTATTTGGAATTTATTGATAAAAACAGGCTGTGGATTATTGAGAGCTTTGTGTACAAAAATCTCCCTTTCAAAGAAGGGGTAAATCTCGAATGGATCAAGCTTGAGTTGGTATCCTTCGCTCGTGTTCAGTGGCTCTAGTATTTGGAAATTAGTAGGAGAGGGGTTCTTATTTTCTAAAACCAAAGGGTCCACAGACACGCCATCCAAAGGAGCACCCGCATCAATCCATTTGCGTACATATTCTACCTCTCCTTGGGTTAACAAATCACGACCGAGGGGCATAGAGCTTCCAAAGTTTTTGAAGCTATGGTGATTGGGTTCGTACCTTAGTTTTTGGTAAAGTAGACTAGCATGAGAATTAAAAGGCATAACGAGTTCAAGATCCTCTTCTTTGGCAGTTTCGTTTTTGGGTATTTTGGAAATCATTTTCTGAAAGTCAGCGAATGTTTTCAAGACCAATCCATGCTCTAGAAAACTGGGGTCTACTTCGCTGGCATGGCATCCAGAAAGGGCACAGTTGGGTGTAATGATTTTTTTAAAAATGATTTCGGCTGTGGAATCTGAAGCAGGATCAGATGAGGTTGATTGCGAACATCCAATCAAACCTATAATGATAAACCCTAGGTAGCTATACAACTTACTCACGATTCTGAATTAGGATACCAAATATAAGAAAAAAAAGAATTGATTCTTTCAGAGAGTCAATTCAATTGTGGGATCCCAGAATACATTCTTAAAGTCTTGAATCTGATCATCGACAACTCGAACCCCTTCATCCTCCAAAGAGGATTGCATGGCAGATGGTGTGGAGAAGTGCATTTTGCCCGATAACAAACCCATTCTATTGACTACACGGTGTGCAGGCACATCCCGTAAACCGTGGCTTGCATTCATGGCCCAGCCTACCATACGAGCACCTGTGCCCAAGTATCGGGCTATAGCACCATAGGAGCTTACCTTGCCACGTGGGATGCATTTAACTACTTCGTAGATAGCTTCAAAGCTTGTCACCTTGTATCTCTTCCTCTAACTGTTGATACCACTTTTCTCCATATGCCCGTGTTAGTGGTTCTTTCAAAAATTTGTAAACGGGTACTTTTAGCTCTTTACCCAAGTCACAAGCATCGCTACAAATACTCCATCTATCATAGTTTATAGCATGATAGTTTTCATATTTAGTAATACGAATAGGGTATAGATGACAGGAAATGGGTTTTTTAAAATCTATTTTTTTGTCGAGATAGGCTTGCTCAATTCCACATTTCAATATGCCTTTATTGTCATATATGGCATAGGCACATTCTTTTTCATCAATTGTGGTTGTAGAATAATCCCCTTCCCAGTCTTTGATATATTTGCCTTGATTGCGTATTGCTTCTTTCCCTGCTTCACTTAGATAAGATTCCACTTGTGGATAGATTTCTTCTAAGATTGAAAGTTCATTCTCTTCTAAGGGAGCTCCTAGATCACCTTCAACGCAACACGCACCCTTGCATTTTTGTAGATTGCAGACAAACTCTTGATCTGCAATATCATCACTAATACAGGTGTTGTCAATTAGAATCATTTTTTTACGATCAGTTTTTTACCTAGCGGTACGTTGTTGTTTTTGAGGGAGTTCCACTCGATTAATTTTTGCTGAGTAGTTTTGTATTTGTTAGAAATACTATATAACGTTTCCCCAGATGCTACAGTATGATAAACGATGCCTTTGGATTCTTCAACTTCAGGCGAAACTGTTTTTTCAACTACTTTGGGTTCTGTTTTTTTCAGAGGTTTAGTTGTACTACCCAAAGACCCTTTGCTTACGATCAATTCTTGACCTATTTCTATCGTAGGTTCTGTCATTTTATTGATTTTATACAGTTGATCCACCGTAAGTCCATATTTCTTGGATATACTGTATGAAGTTTCTCCTTTGGAAACAACGTGAATTTCTGTATCTGAATTGGCTTTTGACACTGGTTTTTTAGGTTGAGCTTCTGTATTCACTACGGGCTCTTCCGATATAATCTCTATTTTTCTCTCTTTCGATTCTGTCGTTTTGGGCTCTGGCTTAGACGCGGGCTTACTTGCCGCAGCGGGTTTTTCCTCAGGAGTTGGATTAATGCTTACAGGCGTGGCATCCGCATGTACAATCAGGGATTGTCCCGTTTTGATAGACCCGTTGGAAGTTATATTGTTTAGTTCTCGGAGTGTTTTGGTGCTAAGGCCATACTTAGTTGCTACTGCGTACAATGTCTCTCCTTGTTTTACAATATGTGTGCCTTTATTAGGCATTTTTGTTTCCGGTTTTGAGTTAGGCTTTGCAACAATTACTTCTTCTGTATTCGTATTTTCGGGCTTCATTAGTACCTCTTTTCCTTTTGATTTTTTTGCTACAGGTGTACCTTTTACTTCGGATTTATTAGGATCAAAAATAGGGTCATCTGCCTTCATGGGAGCTATTTCTACTTTTTTTTCCTCACGCGTTTCTACCACAGGCTCGCTTTCGTTTTTCTCGGAGGAGCGAACTATTGATTCTGTTTTTACCATGGGCTCCTGCTCAGAAGTTGAGGTTTCTGTTGATGCAACTTCTGGCTCAGATTCTTCTACAATTGGCTGAGTTTTTTGGGGCTTGATATATTCGATAGGCTTGTTTTTGGGTCTTGTTTTCTGTAGCCAAAGCACTCTTCCATTGAGTGGGTTCTCGGCCTTACCCATTTTATTGTAGGCTTGTAGTTTCTGAAGCTTGACACCGTACATTTGTGATACATCCCACATGGTTTGACTGTCATTGACAGTATGAAATGGCACTTGTGCTTTTTTAGCTTTTTTCTCAAGATAATATACCTTGTTGGGCTTTACGATCTCTTTTTCGGAAAGATCGTTGTATGCCAAGAAGCTTTTGAGTTTAACTTTTGTTTTTTTAGAGACTTGAGCGGCTTCGTCGCCTTTCTGTACTAGTATTCCTTTTTTACCGTTGATGGTATAAAATATAGGTTGATCTGGAGAGGTAGATGTTTTTGTAATTCGAACTAATTTGGGGAAGTCGGTTTGACTTGTGTTTAGATCTGTTTGTTTTTTGACTCTAGTACTTATTTCATCTCCTTTTTCGATACTCGTTAGTACTAAGATCGTATGGTTTTTATCCGTAGGGACATTATCAGAATTAAACCAAGAATTGTATTTTTTTATTTCATCTACCGTGGTGTTCGTTTCAAGAGCAATTTCTGCCAGTGATTTTCCGGCTCCAGGTACTAGGGTAAACTTCCTGTCACTTTCTCTCGTTCGGTTTACTCTATGCTCATAGGCTATTCTTGCTGCAATGGCTTTAACCAAATAAGGGTGAATTTTGCCATCTAATTTAACTTGCCCCGAATTTTCCCATGTTGGATCTATATGTTGCTTGGAGCCCGTTAAGCCTGTGTTGAACGATAAAATGGTCGAAATCCAATTCTTGAGAATTAGGTTGTTTTTGGTGAGGTAAAAAGCTGCTGCTTTGGTGGATACGAATATATTTTTTCGCTGATCTTGAACATTGTTGATAAGAATCCCATTTTCTTTACCCGTGCCTTCTTTAAACTGCCAGAATCCAACAGCATTCGAACTAGAAACGGCTTCGGAGATCAAGGCACTTTCCATCACAGCTAGGTATTTGAGATCATCTGGTACGTGTTCGTCTTCAAGGATTTTCTCAATGATGGGAAAATACCATTGTATACGCTCAATTTTCTGATCCAGGAATTTATTGGGGGGAACGAGGATAGCATTGATCTCGTTGTCAATCAGTTTTTTTGCGTCTTCTGTGAGAATGACTGTGATATTTGCATATTCCAATTGTGTCGGACATGTAGGCACAGATTGGCAAAAGCTAGAAATTTGGCAAACAAGTAAAGAGACGGAAAGAACGATTTTTTTTATCATACTATTATATTTTTCTAGAGACAAACAAGCCGTCTCGTAAAGGAATAAGAACTTTTTCTGTTCGGGTATCTTGGTGAAGAAAATCATTGTATTCACGCAAATGCTTCGTGGTGTCATCCTGATAGGATGACTGGTATACCTTTGAGTCCCACAATACATTATCAGATAAAATTAGGCCACCAGAATTAACCTTATCAATAACCATTTTGTAATAGGATAGGTAATTTTTCTTATCAGCATCTATAAACACCAAGTCGAACGTTTGTTTTAAGGTAGGTATAACTTCTATTGCATTACCTAAAATTAATTGAATTTTGGATGAAAGCCCCGCTTTGCCAAAATTATTTTTGATTGTGCCTTCTAGCTCTTCATTGGCTTCGATCGTAATGACGGTACCATTCTCTGCTAGCCCTTCGGCTAGGCATATGGCTGAATAACCCGTAAATGTCCCGATCTCTAATACATTTTTTGGTTGTTTTAGCTTAGACAATAGAGAGAGAAGTCTACCTTGTAGGTGCCCACTGAGCATACGAGGTTTGAGTTGCTTTACATGCGTATCCCTTGCAATCTGTTGTAATGCAAGGCTTTCTATGCCACTATGAGATTGGCAATAATCGTATTCTAGGTCGGCACTCATGGTACAAATATAGAATAAAATTTTAATTATTAGAAATTTTATTTATTTTGTAAGTATAAAAATAATGATATATTTTATATTTTCAGAATATATTGAAATATATGATAATTTATCCTATTTATTCATTAGCAATTCCTGATAGTAATTCCAATATTTTCTTCTACTTTTTATTCAGAATTCCAATTGGGTAATTACTGATGCTCAACACTTCGTACTGATCCGTATTGTCGCTTTAACGTATCATCAAGTCTTAACTTTTTACTCTATTAAAACATAGTAACTCCAACATTCGGTAGCATCTGATAAGTATTATTTAATTCTCTTAAACCCATTAATTAACGAATCCTCCCCCCATTTCTTCCCAATTGATGCAAGACCAATTGGCCATTTCCATTCTTCAACATAATGTGGAGGTGTAATATATGACAATTTGTAAGTATGGTATATTATTTTTTTTTTCGCTTTTTTGGGTCTAAATTTTTCTACTTTACAAGTAAAATTTATACTATCTTTTTTATCGTAAATAATATACCCTCTTTTTTTATTTAAGAATTTAATACTTATCTCCTTTCCTTTGTACACCCCTTTATAACATAATTCCTGTTTAAAAGTGGTGCAATTACTTAAAAAGAGTAAAAAAATGAATGAATATTTAAAGATTGTTCTCATTCGTTATTATTGATAAGTCCCAAATAAATAATTTATTGGTGAATTTTTAAATATACCTATTTCACCTCGCTATGCTTAGTCTCCAGACTAAGCATCGATCTGAGTCAATACCTTTCTCACTAAAAAAGGCTCCAAGTTTATCAATTTTAAGATCTTTTGGCTCAATTGATCAAGGGGGCGAGTATTTCGAAATGAATTCATATGTTGATATTGATGGGGGGGAGCCCTATAAAATATTGTTAAATGACGGGCAAAGAGATTTAGAAGTTAATGGATTTTCGACTCTATTCTTAGCTCAAACAACCACTATCACATTTAAACAAATTTCAAAACAATGTGGAGTAATAAATACTAATCAAAAAGTTGATTTTCCTCGCTATGCTTAGTCTCCAGACTAAGCATTTGTGTATTTCGGTCTTTAGACCGAACTTTAATTGGACTACAAATTTTACCACAAACTAATATCTTGATCAAAACCAGATCGCTTCAAAGGATTGATAATGGGATTAGTTGCTAAAGTAATTGGAATTAAACTTTCTCTTTCAACATAATTTGAAGCTCTTGCAACGATACCTGCTCTTACTGGGTTCACATGAATATAGTTCAATTTTGACCATAAAAAAGATTCAAAGAAAATTTCAATAGGATGACTATTTACTTGCCAAAACTGAAAATTCGTATTTCTTTGATTACTACTAGCTGCAAATTCGAAACGTTTAAGCATCCAGTCACTTCGAGATTCTGGCCCTGATTTTATTTGATCAATTAC
>JBOFGX010000264.1:0-9480 GCA_051649345.1 Leadbetterella sp.
CAAGCGAAAAATTGTCCGAATTTTTTCCCTTTGCTTATCCTTTTACATAAAAAATTCAGGCCAACACTCTTTCGCTTGACCTCAGCCGCACCTCATTTGCTGAAAAATTTCTCTTCTTGTACTTTTTGAGGGTCGACTAAATAATCCCAAAATCTGGTTTAGAAATGGCCTACAAATATTATCTTGCTTTGAATTTACTTTGGAAAACTATCAAAGGTATCAAGATACATTTTCGATCGTACTTCGTAGTTTCTTTACCAAACAATATTCGTCAACAAGTCTAACACAGATTATTGGTATTAGACTATTATTGCTATAAAGTTTTGGTATTCAACCTATTTCTGTTAATTTTAGTCACCTTTACATAAAGTATCCTGTGATTCTAACATGCACATATTAATTTATGGCATGTTTTTTTCTAGGATAACTCAAAATTGGTACAACTAACACTTTTAAACCATTTAAACATGAAATTCAAATTAGTAACTCTTATGGCGTTGCTATATACGCTACCTAGTATCGCACAAATGCCAAAGTTTACTTTTGGTAAGCCCAGTTTGGAAGAAGTTTCAGAAAAGTTTTATCCTTTGGATTCTTCACAAGCCATGCAATACATTTGTAAATCCGCAGATGTACGATTTACTTCTAATTCCGGTAAAATTACTTTAACACAGGATTACTATTATCGGTTGAAATTTTACAAGAAATCCGCGTTAGATGAGGCCACCATTACTATCAAGCTTTTAAAAAATTCATCTGATGAGGAAGTTCTTTACAGATTCAAAGGCTTTACACACAATCTTGAAAACGGGACGATCCAATCTGAAAAGTTTGACCAAGATCTAATTTTTAAAGATAAAAGCAATGAGCGAATGAATATAGTAAAGGTTTCATTCCCTAATGTGAAGGAAGGATCCGTGATTGAATATAAATACTCCATTGATACCCCGTATGAAGTAAATAGCAATCCAAGGACTTGGTACTTCCAAGAAAGCTATCCTACCTCATGGAATAAATATATATTTCTACATCCTAAATACTTCTTCTTTAAAACTATTATGGGCGGTTACTTAAGCTTGAGCAATGCAAAAACGGATGAATATGCACTTGTAAATTGGGGGGGATCAAATACTCCAGCAATGGAAAATACATTCGAAATTAAAGATGTACCACCTATACGAAAAGAGCCGTTCACTTCTACAATTGAAAACTATATTTCAAAAATAGATTTCGAACTATCGTATGTAAACATACCTGGATATCTACAAAAAAACTATACTTTGGACTTTCCTGCTTTAAACAAGACATTATTGGAGCATTCCTACTTCGGAGAAGCTTTGAAGGGAAATGGGTTCTTTTGGAAAGAAAAAGCAGATGAATTGAAAGCTAAACATACTGATACTTTGGCCTTGGTAAATGCAGCCATTGAATTTATTCAATCTTCTATGAAATGGAATGGTAAAATGGGCATATGGGCCTCTGAGAGTCTTAAAAAACAATTTAATAAGGGAGAAGCGGATGTTGCGGATATCAATTTATCTCTTATTAACTTACTCCGCAAGGCTAACTTAGATGTAAGTCCAGTCGTTCTAGGGACACGTTCGCACGGATTTATAGGTCATTTTGCTTTAATAAAGAGACTCAATTATGTGATTGGCCATATAAAAATAAAAGGGAAAGACTACTTTCTAGATGCATGTGAGCCCCTATTACCCATGGGCGTGCTGCCCGAAGAGTGCCTTAATTATGAAGGTTGGCTCGTCTCCAAAGATGGAGGAAGAAAGGTAGAAATTATACCCAATGCAAAGAAATTCACCTATTCTAACTTCTCAATGGATCTAAATCCCGAGGATGGTGTTGCTAAGGGAAAGGTAGCTAACAGCTATTATGGCTATAAAATGTTGGAAGAAAAGAAAAAATATATTGAAAAAGGTAAAGATAAATATCAAGAAGAATTACTTAAGTCGATGCCAAGTGTGAGTGTTTCTAATGTTGAATTCATAAACACCGATGTAAAGGAAGCTGGTAATATGCAAGTCAAATACGATTGTGAAATTAGTGATGCTATGATATTTGCTGGTTCTATGTACTATTTCAACCCCATGCAATCACAAGGTATCACCACCAACCCGTTCACACAAGAAACTAGAAAAACCCCCATCGAATTCCCTCAAGTACAGGAAAAAGTATTTCAAGCTACATATACATTGCCTTCTGGGTTTACTGCTACAGAACTACCCGAATCACTCAATTTATCTCTTCCAGAAAGTGGGGGAAGATTTTTATACTCCGCCCAGTTAAGTGAAAATAAAATCATAATAAATAGCCGATTTTTGATCCAGAAAACAATTTTTGCAGCCGAAGACTATGATTTTTTGAAGGCATTTTATGACAAAATTATTTCAAAACATGCTGAACAAATCGTCATTAAAAAAATATAAAATGAAAACTTTTCTCTTCCTTACTTTCATCTTTCTATTTAGAAGTTTGCAAGCACAAATTGTCATGATTCCTACCAAAGAGCAAATGGAAGGTGCGGATGCAGTGGTTAATTTTCATAGTACCACCTTCGAAGTGCTTAATCTGGGCGAGTCAGAAACTACAGAAGAAGCTGAAATCATGATCCTCAATGAGAAAGGAAGCCACTTTGCCAAATTACAAATACCATTTTCGAAACTTGAAAAAGTAAGTGATGTTGAAGCTAAAATTTATAATTCATTTGGTAAAGAACTAAAGAAACTTAAAAAGGGTGATATTGTAAATCGAAACTTTGATCCTACAATTTTTGTAACTGATAGAAGATATAAAATAGCTGATCTCACCCAAGAAACATATCCCTATTTTATAAAATACAAAATCATTAGCAAGTCTAAAAACCTAATGTTTTATCAAAATTGGTCTGGATATCCCGAAAATAGATCTAATACAGCCGTAATAAAAAGTACTTTTAAAATTATAGTGCCTAAAGAGTTAGGCTTTAGACATAAAACACTCAATTTAAAAGATAAACCTACTATTAGCTCGGATGAAAAAAAAGATTACTATTCTTGGGAAGTGTCTAATTTAAAGCCTTTTAAGCGATTAAGTTATGAGCCTGATGACGCACTTTTTCTTCCTATGGTTTTAACCGCACCCAACGTGTTTTCCGTAGAGGAATTTGAAAACCAACCATCCAAAAGCTGGAATGATTTAGGCCGGTTTATGCACAATTTAAATTTAGGTAGGCAAGATTTACCCGAAGAATTGGCTTCTAAAATTAAAGAATTGACTAAAAACGAAAAAAGTAATGAGGCTAAAGTAAAAAAAGTATATCACTATTTACAGTCCACAACACGCTATATGAATATTTCATTGGGTATTGGAGGATGGCAAACACAGCCAGCGTCGGAGGTGGCCGAACGAGGCTTTGGAGATTGTAAAGCTCTTACAAACTATACACAAGCCTTACTTAAATCTATTGGTATTCCATCCCATCAGGTTTTAGTTAGAGCAGGAGATCATGCAGAAGATATAATTTCTGACTTCCCCTCTTTTCAGTTTAACCACGTATTTTTATGCGTGCCTAACGGTAAGGATAGCTTATGGCTCGAGTGTACAAGTCAAAATAATCCATTGGGATATTTAGGAACATTTACCTCTGATAGACACGTATTTTTGTTGGATGAAAATGGGGGTAAAATCATAAAAACACCCACTTACACGGCTCAACAAAATTTACAAGTAAGAAAAGCAAGCATAAAAATACCTCTGAACCAAATAGCCGAAGCGAGTTTAAACATGGTCTACTTAGGCTTACAAGCTGATGATTATATGAATCTTGTTAATCATACCACTCAGGAAGATCAGCGTAAGACCATTTTGAGGGATTTTAACGTTGCGGGCTTGGAGCTCCAAAATTTCAAGTTTGCGTTGCAAAACAACAGTATTCCTAGAATAGATCTAGAGGTAAAATCTAATTATAGAAACTTGTTTTCGAAAGCAGGGTCAAGGCTTTTGCTAAATCCCAATTTTCTTAATGCTGGAAGGCTTTATATACCAGTAGCTGAAAAAGATCGTACCTTACCTTTTAATCTTCCTATGAATTATTGTGATATCGATACTATTGAATACAATATTCCTGTAGGATACAAAATAGAAGCCTTACCAGAAGCCAAGGTTTTAAAATCCGAGTTCGGTCAATATGAATCAAAAGTGGTTGCTACGGCAGACAAAATTACTTACTATCGTTGGATAAAAGGATATAAAAATAGCTATACAGCAGATAAATTTCCTATATACATAGACTATATAAAGAAAGTTAGTAAAGCGGATAATGGACAGATTGTATTTGTTCCAAACGAATAATAATACAAGTATTTTATATCAGAAATAAAAAAGTCGCTCAGATTTAATCTAAGCGACTTTTTTGTGGTGATGGACGGGATCGAACCGCCGACACAAGGATTTTCAGTCCTTTGCTCTACCAACTGAGCTACATCACCATTGGGATGATTTCACCACCGTTTCCCTATTTGGGAGTGCAAAAATAGAATTTTTATTGCTTATGACAAAATTTCTTTTCGATTTTAATAAAAATATTTGGTAAACAAATTATAATTCCATAATTTAGTATGCATGCATACTATTTGAATCATGATTTCGCAACTTATATTTTTAGGGTTTCTTGGAATAGTTGGATTTTTAATTTGGCAGCGATCCAAGCTATTGCTGCAATCCATTCGATTGGGAAAAGAAACAACTTCTACGGGCAGTACAATGTCCCGAATCAAAAATATTTGCTTGATGGCTTTGGGACAAAAACGAATGTTTGATAAACCCCTAGTAGCCATTCTTCACTTGTTTGTATACGTTGGTTTTATTGTAATCAATATTGAGCTACTAGAAATCATCCTTGACGGTGTTTTGGGAACTCATCGAATCCTGTATAGTGTTTTGGGAGACTTATACGCCCCGATGATCCATATATTCGAAGTTTTGGCTTTCCTCGTAATCTTTGCTTGTATCGTTTTTCTTATACGTAGGAACATAGGTAAAGTCAATCGGCTCAATCCAGACAGACACAGAGAACTTAAAGGCTGGGCAGCTATAGACGCCAATACGATACTGGTGATTGAGATTGTATTAATGGTCGCTTTCTTGCTCATGAACGCAAGTGATACCATCCTCCAAAACAGAGGAATCGGCCATTATGTAGAAGTTCACACGGGAGAATTCTTGGTTTCAAAACACTTGATCGGCTTACTTACAGGTTTTCATGATAATACGCTTATCATTATAGAAAGAGCTTGCTGGTGGATACACATTGTTGGTATTGGTATTTTCTCGCTATATCTTTTTCACTCCAAACACTTGCATATCATTTTTGCTTTCCCGAATACCTACTTTGCTCAGGTAGAAAGTTCAGCAAAAATCACTAATATGCCGGCTGTAAGTGCAGAGGTAAGCTCGATGTTGGGCATAACTGCGAGTAGTAATAACGCAACAGAAATAGGACGCTTTGGTGCAAAAGACGTCCAGGATCTATCACGAAAAAGCCTTATGGATGCATTTACATGTACGGAATGTGGCAGATGTACGGATCAGTGTCCAGCGAACAAAACAGGGAAGTTGCTTTCGCCTCGTAAAATAATGATGGATACCCGAGACCGACTGGAGGATATCCAAGAAGGTTGGAAAGCAAAAGGAAGTGAATTTGTAGATGAAAAGACATTGTTGGGTGATTATATTTCTAAAGAAGAACTTTTGGCTTGTACTTCTTGCCAAGCCTGTGTAGAAGCCTGCCCTGTCCAAATCAATCCATTGTCTATAATCATAGAGCTTAGACGTTATATGATTATGGAAGAAAGTCACGCTCCTCAATCCTGGAATATGATGTTTCAAAATTTAGAAACCTCTATGTCTCCTTGGAAATTTTCTTCTGATCAAAGGGCTGACTGGGCGAAGGAATAGGGTAATATCTATATCGATATTTTTAATATTTTACTCTGTACTGAACACCCATTCCAATACTTACACTTGGGAAATTAGGGTCAGATGTATCTAAGCTTGCATTATAAATTTTATAGTAATCAAGGTTAAACTGTAATTTGATTTCTTTGGAGACTTGAAAATCCAGTTCCGAAGTCAAATTATAACCTATTCCAATTCCTCGATTTTTCTGAAATCTGTAAGCCGAAGAAGGAAAAATGCAGTCTGCATTAGGAGGACATAGAAGTTGTATTTCTGTAGGTAGAAAAGGTATTTTATCATTTTTTACCCATAAAGAAGGGCCTAAGCCCAATTTTAGAAAATGATTTTTAACCTTAACCACACCATATTTGATGTCTAAATCCAACATATATCGGTTAACCGTTTTATATAAATCTTTTATATTTTGACCTTTTTTACTCAAAACAAATCCAAGATTACTGCAAAAAAATATTCTCTCATTATGTTTAAGTTCATATTCGAAAGACGGAGTGTAGAATGAATCACCGCTCGCAATTAGCTCAAATCCTACACCGATCATATGGGTACTTTCTTTTTTTTGACAAAAAACAGTTAGGGGAAAAATCCAAATAACAAAGATTCCATATAAGTTGATTGCTGATTTGCAACATAGTGACTTCATTCGGTAAATAGTTAATAGCCAAGATCGACTTCAATATTTGATTCATAATTATACTTATTGTAATAGACACACTTAATTGGCTAAAGGTTGCCATTGTTATAAAATTATTTACCAGAAACTACATATTTGTTTCTTTCTCTATTTTGAAAAATATTCAATCGTTTAGCGAAATACACACTTCTCGAATTTGATTTTTAAAGACATATTCTCATAAAAAATTGATTTTTATGTATTTAAAAAGTATTTGAAACTTATATTTTACTACGCAAAAAGACTGCGTAATGGTATTCCAACTTTGTATCATCAATTCGTTGATACAGTTCTTTAACATGTTTGGAATATTGGTCTAAAGGTCATGATCGCCCACGTACATGGGCAGGTACGGGTTCGAGCCTCGTATATTCCGCGATAAAGGTTCTATTAGTCAAACCGGATGAGAGTTTCTGATGGCTCCATAGTACTTTGGAAATATTCAAAAGTATGCTGTTGGTTAAAAATGACTTTTATCACCAAATCTATCAATAAGGGTTCGAATCCCTTCTTTGGAGAAATCCAAGTGGCTGAATGGTTAAGCAATAGAAATGTGGGTTCGAATCCCACCAGGGGGTGACCCCTGACGCATAATGGATTGTGCATCGACCTATCACGTCGAATTCAAAAAGGTTTTTCTGTTCCTCAAAAACAGAGTCGTTCAATCCCGTTTAAGTCACGTGTTTCTGTACTACTTGATTTGAACTTGAAAACCTAGGATACCGAGCAATGAAGCGGACTAGCGGAAACAAAGATTTTTAAAAGGATGGTCTTTTCAAATTGGAAAGATTTGAATAATAAAAACTTATTTTCAAAAGAAAGCAGACTCCTCTTAATAGGGATTCCGTGAGAAAAAAATAGACTTAAACGGGATTGAATTTTTAAAAAGTAAAAACAAATAATGAATATGAAAAATGTAAAATTAAAAACAAACGAAATAGGCATTGTCCTAAAAAATGATGCTGTTGAACAAGTGATAGAATCGGGTTCTTTTTGGATCTGGCCTAACAAAACGGTTATAGTACAAGAGAAAGATTCTATTTTGTACTCGCCTATTGACCTAAAAATACTTATCCAAAGTAAGAATATGGAAAACTACATAGAAATCATCGATGTGATGGAAAATCAAATCGCCTTACTTATGAAAGATGGGAAGTTTTATACAAAATTGTTCACAGGTATGCATGCGATTGCGAAAGGATCAGGGCGTATTACGTATACCATCATCGATTTAAACAAAATTGAAATAGACGATACTTTGAATCTTGATATTGTAAAAAAATATCTTTCAGAATATGTACGAACGTATCAAATTGAATCCTATGAAAATGCGATCTTAATAGTTGACGGTAAGGCTATTGACATATTAAAAGGTGGGACTTATTCCTGGTGGAAAAATTCTTCAACCATTACTATTGCAAAAGCCGATATGCGTCAGCAGCAGGTGGAGATTTCGGGTCAAGAAATTTTAACCAAAGACAAAGCCAATTTGCGGATGAACTTCTTTGTGCAATTCAAGATCAAAGATATCATGAAGGCTCTTTTTGAGAATAAAGAGTACGAAAAACAACTCTATGTCATGCTACAATTGGCTCTTCGGGAATACGTAGGAACCTTGACTTTAGACGAAATCCTAGATAGCAAAGATTCCATTGCGGACTTTGTCATGAATGCCTCTATCGACAAAATAGCGACATTGGGAATTGAGTTGATAAGCTGCGGTGTACGGGATATCATACTTCCTGGTGATATGAAAGAGATTATGAATCAAGTACTTGTAGCCGAAAAGAAAGCCCAAGCCAATATCATTATGCGTCGGGAGGAGACAGCTTCGATGCGAAGTTTGCTCAACACCGCCAAGCTGATGGAAGAAAACGAAACACTTTTCAAGTTGAAAGAAATGGAATATGTTGAGAAAATAGCGGACAAAATCGGTTCTATTTCAGTGTCTGGAAACGGACAAGTGATAGACCAACTAAAACAAATTTTTATGAAAAATTAAACCATATGATAGGGGTAAGTGTACATTTGCCTCTATTTTTGGTATTATTTAATTTAAATAAACTATCCTAAAGTATTAAAATAGTGAACGTTAACATTCTCATTTTTGTGTCTATATCTATGTTTTCAAATATTTGTTATTCACAAATTGATTTAGATGATATTCTTTCGCCTCCCCCAAGATCAAAGAACGATCCAAAAACAGTAGATGATCATAAAAAAGCAATAGAAGAAACTGGTTTAAATCTTAAAAAATTCCCTATAAAAGGTATAGAATTTCGGTGGGCTGATAGTCAATATTGGGTAAAAGAATTCAAAACAGAAGATACTACAATAACAGAAAATAATTTATTTTTTCTTGGAGGGATTCCACCAGTACCAGACTCTTTGAAAGGAGTTGTTAATGTCATAAAAATACCTATTTCAGAGGAATTTGATTTAAAGACTTCTGAAAAACTAATTTTCAACTCTCTGACCGAAGGTTTTAAAGGAGGAGAATTCAGTGTTACATCAAATATAGAAGGGATACATGAAAATAGATTCACTTTCAGTGTAAATAACTTGAAAAAAAATCAACTGGAGTATACTAGTATAATTGGGCAAGTAATTCAAAATGAAAGTAATTTATTACTTTTAATTTACAATACAAATGATCCAGAGGTTACAAATGAAATATCTACTGTTTGGAAAAATAGATTTGAAAACAATAGCGTCCTAAATAAGGAAAAAAAATGAGAGCAAGAATTATCCTAAAAGGTTAATTTTAGGTTCGACAAAAACCACTCTCATTTTGGCAAATTTAACTTTATTTTCACAGATCATTTCAAAACTTCCGAGAC
>JBOFGX010000265.1:0-4688 GCA_051649345.1 Leadbetterella sp.
AGCCAATTTCGGCAAGTTTTTCAAGAAACATACAGGAATATCTCCTTTGGAACATAGGAAATCAGTATTATCATAAAAGAAAGGATTTTTTCGAATTGTTGCTTAAATCAGAAATTGACCATTCAAACCAAGAAATGGAAAACAAACGCTTGTAAATGCGAGTCTACATTTGTGACATAAATTTTAAAAATTACAAAAATGAAAAACATCGCAATTTTAGGAACAGGAAATGTAGGCCAGGCTTTTGCAAAACGTTTGGCAGATTTAGGTTACAACGTAAGCGTAGGCACTCGAAATGTAGAAAATTCCCTGGCCAATACGACTAAAGATATGTACGGAACACCCACCGTATCTGAATTTATCGCAAGTAATCCTTCTGTACAATTAAAAACATTTGCAGACGCCACAGCAGATGCTGATTTTGTGATCTTAGGAACAAAAGGAGATGGTGCAGAGGCAGCTTTAGCAGCAACAAACGGTCATATAAACGGTAAAACTATACTGGATTTAAGCAATCCACTCGATTTCTCAAAAGGCTTCCCCCCTACTCTATTTATGTCTAACGATACTTCACTAGGAGAATACCTACAAGGCAAATTCCCAGAAGCAAAATTTGTAAAGTCGCTAAATACCATGTTTAACGGAGTGATGCTAAACCCAAGATTATTATCTGAAGATAGCACCGTATTTATGAGCGGGAATTTTGCAGATGCAAAAGAAGAAGTGAAGACTTTGCTGAATCAATTTGGATGGAAAGAATCTGAAATATTTGATTTGGGAGATATCACTACCTCCAGAGGAACAGAGAGTTTATTGCCTATTTGGTTACGTATTTTTGGAGCCACACAAAACGGGGTATTCAACTTCAAAATAGCGAAATAATTCCTTAAATTAGAAAAATACACTCTTATAATAAGATACAAGTATTAAGCTATTATTATCATGGGTAGAGTACTCTTTGCGATCAACATCTCGTAGATTTCATTTACAAACATCAAAGAAAAAAAATCATACATAATATCAATTAAATAATAACTTTAAAAATGAATTACAGACAATTAGGAAAATCAGGACTCGTAGTTTCAGAATTAAGCTTAGGAGCTATGACATTTGGAAACTGGGAAATGGGCGGATTCAAAGGTACTATTGATGAAAAACATGCAGATAGGATCATTTCAAAAGCCATGGAGCATGGTGTGAACTTTTTTGATACCGCCGATATGTATGGTGCTGGTCAAAGCGAAATAGTACTGGGAAGTGTACTCAAGTCTAAACGCCAGGATGCCGTTATTGCTACAAAAGTAGCGTTTAGGGCAGGTGCTCAATCGTTTAATGCGGGCATAGGCACAAAACACCTAATACAACAAGTAGACCAGTCGCTAAAAAACCTCCAAACGGACTATATTGATGTACTGTTATTACATAACGATGATCCCATTACTCCCATAGACGAGACACTAAAAGCACTTGAAAACTTGGGCAATTCAGGTAAAATCCTTCATATTGGTTTCTCTAATTTTCAGGCTTGGAAAGCTGCTACTATGATACAAAGGCAAACGGATTTCAATTACTCGCCTTTTGTAGCTTCGCAAATGCACTACAGTATTCTAAATAGAGAAGTTGAGAATGAGTTTATCCCTATGAGCATGCATCATGGAGTTGGCATGATGGTTTGGAGCCCCTTGAGTAGTGGATTTTTGACAGGCAAATACACCCGCCAAAATCCACAACCAGCCGATGGTAGACTCAACAGTTTTGACTTGGGATTGTTTGACAGAGAGCTGGGATACACGGTTATAGATAAGCTCACGGAGATCGCGAATAAACATAATTCTTCCATCATTGCGGTTTCTATTGCTTGGCTCTTGGCAAAAAAAGTTGTCAGCAGTGTGATATTGGGTGTTAGCAATGAAAGCCAATTAGATGCCAACTTAGAAGCAACATCCATAAAACTTTCTGAAGAAGATGTTTTAGCCATTGATGAAATCAGTAATCCAGGCATAAAATATCCCAAAACTTTCACTTTTATGCAAGATCAAGAATTAGCTAAAGCAAAGCGGTTTTAAGATCTTTAGATATATGTTTTAAATAGGTAGTCTACCAAATTGGACTACTTTTTTGTTGTTATTAAAGTTCAAAATAGTATTAAAACATCTAGGGATTAGTATATTTGATTTTAAAACGATTAGGTAAAACCTAATTTACCCATTCCTTTATTTGTACTCTATGAACCGAGCATCTATTCAGCATTTTATACAATCTACCATCCCTATGCCTCTTGAAAAAGCGGGGATTCTAGCAGATAAATTTGAGCCCTTGGAACTTGCTAAAAATGAACTCATTCTTGCTGAAAATAAGATTTCGGACTTTACCTATATTCTAGAAAGCGGCATTGTACGATCCTATACACTTGATACGGATGGAAACGAGGTAACGACCAATCTTTATTCTCCCTTCTGCTTTGTAAATGACGTGCTAGCCTTTTTTAAGAGGCAGCCAGCCACTGAAAGTTTCCAGACTTTGACCCCTTGTACACTTTGGAGAATGAGTTTTGAAGAGGTGCAAGCAAACTTCCACGGAATACCGGAGTTTAGAGAGTTTGGAAGAATGATGTTGATCACTAATTACTCTACCTTAAAAGAACGTATGCTAGGTATGATAAAGGATACTGCTGAAGAAAGATACCTCAAGTTGATGGAAAAACACCCACAAATTTTCCACAATGTACCTTTGAAAATTATAGCATCTTACTTGGGCATCACTGATACATCCTTGAGCAGAATACGTAAGGAAATAGCTCGAAAATAACGTCTATATGATTTCTAATTTGAATAAATTTCTTGTTAGAGAAGCTCACATTTAGACAAATAATCTATTCTATTTCTTCTCAATACTATACACCATCGCTGCGTACTTTTGAGCAATAGACACTGTAAACCCTGTATTGATTAAGTCTTTCCCTGAAAACGTTCCTACGAGCTTATCCAAATGGTACACGTTATATGTATTGCTCGGATTTAAACACGGAATACGAAACGTACGGCTATTGTCCGAGGAATTGTTTTTAAAGAAAAATAATAGTCCGCCTTGTTTCTCGGTATTAAACTTGTAAACACCATCCCAATTACTATCCGTGGGTCTATCAAAAACATCGTATATCTGGCGATATTGAGAACATTGGTATTTGCTTTCCATCTTCTTAAACCATGTGTTCCAAGTATTGTAAAACTGCTTGTCGGCAGGAGTCAATTTGCGTGGGTCGCCCACCATCAAGGTTGAAGATGCCGCTACCGAAAAATATACATAGGGATAATTCGGAAAATCCATAAACTGATTACCGATCAACAACGTACTCGCGGGCACAACTCTAGCTCTGTCGTATGCCATTTGCCGTATAGAAATGGCTCCTGTAGGTGGTGCATAATCAAAGTTTGTAAGCCAATCATAATCACCGTGCTGTACAAGAGCATAGTCTACTACATTATATCTACCCCAAACCTCAAACGTACAATCTAGAAGAAGGTTCGGAAACTCTTGATGAAGGTCATCCATTAGGGACATCACCCGCTCGTAAATTGTCCAATACGAAGATGCTCTATCTCTGTACAATTTTGAAGGATTGGTTTCGTAATCACCTGTCCTCTCTAGATCATACACATATGCCGAATTGGCAATAGAAAGATCTAACTTTAGATAAGAAATACCCCAATCATTGACATAACCTCTTACGACATTCTTGATATGATCATAATAAGGAGAGCCCAAAGACATGGTTTTGATTGCTGAATGCCATTGTTCACCTGTTTCGGCGGTCTGATCATCGTGCAAATTTGCCGTTTTACCGTTTTTATCTTTTATTAGCCATTCAGGGTGCTCTTTGGCAATTTGACTTTGAGCATGCACACTTGATATAGTAAACCATACACCCACTTGCATTCCTTTACTTTTGATATACTGGCATACAGGCTTCATTCCTTCAGGGAATTTTACAGGGTCAGCATTGAAATCCCCCGCTCGCTTGTACCACCCTGCGTCTATGATAAACAGGTCGGTACCCGTATTGGCTAGATTATCTGCACACTGACGTACCAAAGGAGCATTGATATCATCAAAAAACGGCTGCCACGTATTGTAAATAAAAAATGGCTTGTTTTTCCGTTCAAAAAGTTGAACACCCAGCTTCTGTCGGATAAAATCTTGATATTTATCTTCAAAGGCATATTGCCATTTGGGATGATTGGTGAAGGATATAAAGGTACGAGGGCTTTTAAATGTCTCTCCAGGAGCAAGGAATTTTTTAAAGGGAAAAGACTCATCAATGCGTCCCATACCCATGGCTAAGCGTCCAGGATGAACGTATATTTCGGTTCTTTTCAGCACGGAAGGTGCTTCATTTCCCAGTAATACTCCCTGATTTGCGACGGGATTAAACAAATATATCGCTGCATCATTATAATCTCCTTTGTACGGAATACGGGTCATATTGGTTCCATAATTGGCATAAACCTCGTTCATGTAAGTATCTTTTACCACCATGTTGAGACGTTCTACGTCTAAGTTGGTCAATACCATATCCCCTCCGCTTTTGTTTATTACCTGTACTTGTTTTCGCACAAATGGTAGCTCAGCATACGTAGTATAAATCAAATGGACAAAAACTTGCGGCTTGGGCGTTTTTAGTTCTACTG
>JBOFGX010000266.1:0-23643 GCA_051649345.1 Leadbetterella sp.
CACATAGCTCGATTCTTTGGGTATGGTTTCACCCATAATATGGGTATCTACATGCCAGCCCTCATGATTATTTTTATGTAGATTGTCTTTGAGGGTAGTTCCAATGCCACCATACTCATGGTTGATTATTCGCCTACCATAAACACCTACGGCGTATCCACGTAAGAAATCAGTTTCTTGTTTGTAAACATTTCTAAATCGAGGTATATAAGCACCTGTTGGGCGTTTTCCATCGGTAGTAAATTCTGCAAATCCATCATGTGAGCCCGAAACTCTAGCTCTATAATTATGAAATGCTACATACTTGCCCAGCAGACCATTGTCATTACCCAAGCCATTTTGAAAACGCGAAGAGGTAGAATTCAACAATATTAGGTTGGTATTCAATGCGGCAGCATTTACAAAAATAATCCGAGCGTAGTATTCTGTGATTTGTTTTGTTTTTGCATCAATCACGCGTACTCCCTTGGCTTTTCCTTTAGCATCATCATAAATGATGGAATGAACCACGCTATCGGTTTTCATAGTTAAGTTACCTGTTTTCATTGCCCAAGGAATAGTAGAAGCATTACTACTAAAGTATCCTCCATAAGGGCAACCACGCTCACAGATAGTCCTGTGCTGACACATTGCACGTCCCTGTTGCGTATGAATGGGTTGTGGATCCGTCAAATGGGCACAGCGACCAATGATAACATGTCTATCGCCATTGTATTTATTTTTTACTGTTTTACTAAGATGATCCTCAACACAATTAAGTTCATGACCACGTAAAAACTCCCCATCGGGTAGATGTGGAATCCCATCTTTATTTCCAGCAATGCCTGCAAATTTTTCAACATAACTGTACCAAGGAGCCATTTCCTCATAGGATATAGGCCATTCTACAGCAAAGCCATCTCTTGCGGGGCCATCAAAATCGTATTGACTCCAACGTTGCGTCTGACGAGCCCACATGAGTCCTTTGCCTCCAACTTGATATCCACGAATCCAATCAAATGGTTTATCTTGTACATAAGGATGCTCTTTGTCTTTTACAAAAAAATGGGTAGAACCCTCATAAAATGCATAGCACTTAGAAATGATAGGATTCGCTTTTTTATATTCTGGAGAAAGCTTACCCCTGTGTTCATATTCCCAAGGCTGAGTCATGGTTGTGGGGTAGTCAACTATGTGATCTACCTTACGACCCCTTTCAAGCATTAGTGTTTTTACGCCTTTGTCACAAAGCTCTTTTGCAGCCCATCCACCACTTATTCCAGAGCCAATAACGATGGCTTCAAATGTATTATCTTTAATTATGTCCATTTTGTTAATTTTTAAGGGCTACACATCCACTGTATCTAGCAGGTGCGAATTCAAATTTCTCAATGTTAACCATATAATATTCAGAAGTAGTATAAGATAGGATACATAGACTCTTTGTTGTTTCAAAAAACCATTTTTGATCAGTGTCAGTACTTTGTCCCATGTCTTCTAAGATTCCTATTTTTTGTGCTCCTGATAATTTAGCAAAAGGTTTTTTATGCAGTTTGGTAGCTATAGAATCAATTTTGAGCATTCCTTTCGAAAACTTCGTTTGGTCTTCTTTGGTATAAACATCAGATATCATTTTTGTAATAAATCGTGATATTTTCAGAGTTTTAGCACCTGGTGTGTTTGTTTCTGGGATTATTGTTTCAGCAATCGAGCTTAGTGTCAATTGATTTACAACTATGGGGGCCTTAATGGCACCAATTTTATCCGCATTCCATCCTGATGCCCATGCGGGCAAGGATACTAAACCTAAAGCTCCTATGCCTAAATTTGAAATTACTTCCCTTCTGTTCATTAGTAAAAGGTTATTAAAAATAGAACGGCAATTTACTCACAAAAATGGTATTATTACTAGAAAAATTTTGTGAATTTTATGAAGTCAATATCTCAATTTTTATTACTAGGATTTGAGACCGGATTTATTATTCATCTATTGGAGAAATCGTACCTTTAATTTTTCTAATGTTGTAGGCTTCTAGGCAGTTTAATATCTTTTTAGTTAGTTCATAATCATTAGCGTATAGAACAAAATCCACATTAGGTCTACAGAAATCCATAAAACGAGATATCTCTTTTTCTTCTAAGTGTGTAATTTGTAATACTAATCCTCGACTGTACTTTAGATCGTAATAGTAGTTTCTAAGATCTAGGAATTGGATGTCGGCTAATTTACGTCTTTGTTTCCCTTCTTTGCTGTATAAATCATACAATGCATCAATAGAAATACCCAATCCTGGCATACCTGAGGCAGTTGCGTTCATTCCAAAAACATCCTTAATTATTTGATTTTTTAGGGCATCTCCATCTGGAGTCTCGCTAAACACTCTTCGGATTTCTTCATTGAGTTCCTGCGTAGACTTACTGTAGACTATTAGTTCTGGAAGGGTGTTGATTTGCTGGTGAGCAAAAATCTGAACCTCTTTAGATTTGCCATCCCAAAGGATACCTTTCCTGTTGTATCCAAACGATTGAATGATAATAGAGTCTCCAGGTAAGGCTCTCAGATAGAAGTCTCCCGCTTTATTAGTATAGGTAATTTGTCGTGAACGAATATTGGCAATGCAAATATTTTCTACAGGTTTTTGAGTTTTGGGATCTCTTACATTTCCAAAAACAGAACGATCCTGCCCAAATGAGCTAAACAAAGGAACTATTGCAAAACAAAGAAAACTAAACCATTTGCTGGCCATTGATAAAAACGATTTTTTCGGAGTTTTTAACCAATACAAATGTAGCAGTTTGACCCTGTTCTATACAAACGACTTGAGAATCTTCTATGTTGTATTTTTTAATAATTTCAGGATGGGCACTTATACATTCTATTTGAAACCCAGTAGCATCAAATTCTACTATCCCACCAAAGGGTGAAAGATCCCCTAGGTCTTCAATTGTACTTTTTAATGAAAACTCAGGTATATATGGAGTATGAATCTCTTCCCAATTGATACCAATGTCTATCGAAAATTGTAAATTGTTTTTTAGAATAGTAGCATTATTTATTTTTAAATTGAAAATATTCTTTGTGTTCAGGGGTATTTTATCATAATCTTCCAATGTGTAGTTCCGAAATGAGTCTCTGGCAATAGATATCAAACTTCCTAAAATCAAGCAAAAGTTGAGTTTGCGGAGATACTGTTTTTCTGTATCAGATCCATAACCACCCGATTCGATCAATACTAAACTACTTCCCATGGATTGAATTACATCTCCAAAGGCCCTAGGCTCAAACTCATCCGAAAATTTACCTACTTTTTTGGGTATGATTTCTTCAAGAAATGAGTTCATTTCTGCGATTAATTGTGCAGATTTTATACGGTTGTCATTCCATTCTCTATTCTCATTGTAAGCGGTAGCTAAAAACGCGATAGCTGCTTGATTGTGACTATCTCCTACACTGTAGCGAACATGCTGATCATGAAGGTTAAATGAAAACTCAGGTTGAAAACCTTTGACTTCGTTCATCAGAATAGTACTTTCTGGGGATTGCAATGCCAATGCATCTCTATTGAGGTCAATACCTACAGCATTTCTACGAATGAAGCGTTCGGCTCCATCTGGATTTAGGATAGGGATTATTCGGATGTTTAGTTTATATAAAATCTCCTTTCTTAGATTTTCAAAATGCGAGTCCGTACTTTCTAAGAATGTTATTACATCTAGCAGAGCCATGGAGGCAGTAGCCTCATTACCATGCATTTGTGACCAAAGAAGAACATTTTTTTTACCATGTCCTAGACATATTCTACGAATATCTCTATTTTCTATAGATTTTCCAGCTAATTCTTGTCTACTCGAAAATCCATCGAGTACATTTAAAAATTCTAAATGGCTATATCGTCTATGAGAAATGATTTTGACACGATAATTCTCGAAATTATTGTAAAGCTCTTTAAAACTCATTTTTTCTCTTTTTTTATAAGCAAGACAGCCTTTGAATGGGTTTTACCTGTCAAAAATACTTTTTATTTGGTTTAAATATGCCATTTTTTACCCATAATGGGGCCAAAGGACAACATTTATTCTAACGTTAAGAATACCTGATTGGCTGATAGAATTCTCATTTCTTTTACCCGTCCAACACCTGCATATTGTACAGCAAACTTTTTATTTTCAAGTATGGGAAGGGCATCTTTTAGAGGTAAACCTACAATATGGTGTAGATCAACATTCGGATTACGAGCTACTAGATTTATCCTATTTGTGTTAGAATCACTATCAAGTTTATAATAAGGGGCGTCGCTTACCTTGTGTTTAATACCGATCTTGTCTGCAATTATTTTTTGGTCTTCGGTTTTTCCCGTACGTATACCAGAGCTCGATTTCCTAGGCATAGACTTTACGGTATATCTTGGATGCAAACTAATGTCGTACGAAAAGACCTTTTCTGCAATATTCTTAAATACGGGAGCAGCTACATCATTGGCATATAAGTTTTCGCCAATCGGCTCATTGATGACAACCAAGCAGCTATATCTCGGCTTATCTGCAGGGAAGAAACCAATAAAGGAAGTATAGTATTTCCCTTTCGTGTAATCCCCATTTACACGTTTTTGAGCGGTACCTGTTTTACCAGCAACTTTGCAATTGCCTGCTTTTATATTTTTAGCGGTTCCGTTTTCTACCACCCCTTTCATCATGCTTTGAAGATATTTCCATGTGCTATTTTTAGAAAAAATATCCTCTACTATGTTGGCTTGAAACGTTTTTACAGGCATGGATCCTTTTTTTATCTCTTTTACGATAATAGGTTGGACCCAATTCCCATTGTTTACTACGGCATTATAAAAAGTTAGCATTTGTAAGGGCGTGATTCTAGTCTCATATCCAATGGATGTCCAAGGCATCGTAGTAGCACTATAACTTTTGCTTTTGGATGTTTTTATAAATGGAGAGGGCTCCCCCATAAGTTGAAAACCAGTAGGTTCTGTAATTTTAAATTTTTGCAAATATTCGTAATACTCGTCTGGATTTTCGAAACCAAATGTCTTTTGCATCATGGCATAAATACCTAAATTACATGATTTTTCGAACACTTGTCGCATATTTATTTCACCATGATCATGGGCACAAGTGAATCTTCTACCTCCATGAATGATAGCTCCTCTACAATCTACTACGATTTCATCAGGTTTGAAATCCCCATGTTCCAAAAGAGCCGCCATTGTCACCAGCTTAAAGGTAGATCCAGGATCTGTACCTTCTTTTACAGCATAGTTTAGATCTTCGGCATAGTTTACTAATCCATTAGACCCCACTGTTCGTGTCAGGTTAGTAATTGCTTTCACGTGGCCGGTGGCGATTTCCATCACCACTGCACTACCATACTTAGCATGCATATCTACAACTTGTTTCCGAAGAGCACTTTCAGTTATGTCCTGAAAATTAATATCTAAAGTAGTAATGACATCTAGTCCTGTTTCTGCATTCAGGTCGGAGGCTAAGTCTACCGGTTTATCGTATCCACCAGCCAATCTTTCATAAAACCCTTTCCCATCTTTGCCATGTAAAAAATTTTCGAAAGAAGCCTCAATTCCAAATTCACCTTTTCGTGGATCATCCCGTTTCATTTTTCCAACCGAACGCATAGCTAAATTTTGTAGCGGTAGAAAACGATGCTCTTCTTTTTCGAAGTAAGCACCTCCCTTGAAGCGTTCTTTAAAAAGAGGGTATTTGGCGATTACTGTTTTTTCGGCATGATCTATTTTTCTATGACCAATAACCAAATACTTAACTTTATTTTTACGGGCATTTAGAAATGCTAATTTGTACTTTTCTGGGGATTTATCTTTGAAAAACTTTGATAAGAGATGGCTCAAGGTGTCAACGCTTTTATTGAAAAGCTCATCTTTGGGATGACATGGATCCATGATAACCTTGTATTTAGGTACAGAAGTGGCCAGTAGACTTAGCCCATCAGCTGCATAAATATTGCCACGAGTAGCAGGAATTACTTTTTCTTGTCTTTGTATGTTTGCAACTTCGTTTTCAAGATCTTTTTTCTTGAAATTTTGTAAATAAGCAATTTTGGCCAAAACCATAAAAGCAATAACGCCAAAAATCAAAACCATGATTCTCGACCTATTTTTTATTTCTTCTTTGTTGTTTAGTCTTGGTGTGCTCATTGGATCATTTTTCTACGGTTACTTTCAATGGCGGTTGGCCATTTTGTTCAAATCCTAGAGGCAAAAGTAATTTTTCAAGCTCAGATTGTTTACTAGAAAATAGATACTTCGACTTGTATGCAATGTAAGAAGCTCTAGATTCTTGTAACCGAATCTCTGCCTTTTCTACAGCCCGTATCATCCCGTCATACCTATGTTGGATAAATATATATATAAGCATTAAAGAGAAGAACCAAACGATGTATTCTATAGTTCTGCCTGAAAGTCGTTCCTCGATATCCAGCTTTTCATTAAGCCATTTAGCAAAGCTATCAAGAGTACTTAGATTACCAATTTTGACATTACCACCATAGGTATTAGTGGTGGTCTTACGAGCACTATTATTCATTTTTTAGGAAATCACACAGTAAAGATACATTTTTTTCAAATAGTAAGAATTCATTTCTGAAAATTTAATCAAAACATGTCAATTCATACAATAAGTTTCTTGTACAAAATGAATGTTTTGTAGGTCTTTGCTTTTGATAAACCATTGGCGTATTTTTGCGGTTTAATCTTTCATGGTGAAACAACTCAACGATATAGAACTTACAGGACATGAAGAGATTGAAGTCTTTGGTGCCCGTGAAAATAATCTTAAAAATATTGATGTAAGCATTCCACGAAATAAGCTTGTTGTCATTACGGGTATTAGTGGAAGCGGTAAATCCTCCTTGGCTTTTGATACGCTTTATGCAGAAGGGCAACGGAGATATATGGAGAGCTTTTCGGCTTATGCGAGGAGCTTTATTGGAGATATGGAACGTCCAGATGTGGATAAGATCAATGGGCTATCTCCTGTAATAAGTATCGAACAGAAGACAACGTCCAAAAATCCACGTTCTACTGTCGGAACTACTACGGAGATCTACGATTTCTTACGACTACTTTTTGCTCGCGTAGGGATTGCCTATAGCTACGTGACGGGTAAACCTATGATAAAGCAAACTCAGGACCAGATCATAGAGCAAATATTTGAGAACTTTCAAGAGGAGAAAATAAATCTTCTGGCTCCCTTAGTAAAAGGACGAAAAGGACATTACAGAGAGCTGTTTGTTCAAATAGCTAAAATGGGTTATACAAAAGTATGCGTAGATGGCGAGATCATGGATATCGTACCCAAAATGCAGCTCGATCGGTATAAGATTCATGATATAGAGATAGTAGTGGATAGGGTAATTCCCAAAGACGAAGATAGATTTAGGATAAGCCAGTCTGTCGGTACTACATTGAAACTAGGAAAAGGATCCATGCTGATTAAGGATGAAAAAGGTAAAATTCAATATTTATCCCAAAACCTTACGGATCCCGAAGCAGGGATAAGCTACGAAGAGCCTTCTCCTAATTCGTTCTCTTTTAATTCACCCTATGGAGCATGTCCAATGTGTAGTGGAATGGGATTGATTGAGGAGATTACGGAAGAGTCAATTATACCAGATAAAACTATTTCTATCACTCGTGGAGGCATAGCTCCCCTAGGAGAGTATAGAGATTTATGGATTTTTAAACAGATCGAAATTATCCTAAAAACCTATAAGTCAGGCATTAGCGTTCCCATCGAAAAAATACCAAGAGAGGCTTTGGATATCCTTCTTTATGGCAGTGAAGAGCCCGTGGCTGTGCCTTCTAAAAAGTATCCAGGTACAGATTGGAACACGTCATTTGAGGGGATTATTAATTTCTTAAAAAGACAACAAGACTCGGATTCAGATAAGATTCAGGATTGGATTCGGGATTATATGATTATTAAAACGTGTCCAGAATGTGGGGGGCAAAGATTGAAAAAGGAATCTCTGCATTTTAAAATTGATGATAAGAATATTGCTCAGCTGTCGGATTTAGACATCTCAGAATTGGAACAGTGGTTTGTGGGTATAGAAAGTAGATTGAACGATAGGCAAAATGCAATTGCTACGGAGATATTAAAGGAAATCCGTAAACGGATTGGATTTTTGACTGGAATAGGACTCGATTATCTTACACTCAATCGCCCTTTAAAAACCCTTTCCGGTGGTGAAGCACAACGCATACGATTGGCTACCCAAATAGGTACACAGCTTGTTGGTGTTTTGTATATTATGGATGAGCCCTCTATAGGTCTTCATCAGAGAGATAATGTTAAGCTTATTAAAGCCTTACAAGATCTTCGTGATCTAGGAAATACAGTTTTGGTAGTTGAGCACGATAAAGATATGATGCTTGACTCTGACTATATAATTGATATTGGACCGTCGGCCGGAAGGCATGGTGGGAGGGTTGTCAACTTTGGTGATCCCCAGACCTTTATTGCCAAAGGAGGCGTAACGGCTGATTACTTAAGTGAGCGTATCAATATTGATATTCCGAAACAAAGGCGTAAGGGAAATGGCAATCAACTGATTCTAAAAGGAGCCTCTGGTCATAATCTTAAGAATGTAACATTAACCCTCCCTTTGGGTAAAATAACCAGTATTACGGGTGTTAGTGGGAGTGGTAAATCTTCTTTGGTTCATGAGACCTTATATCCTGTATTGAACAGACATTTTTATAATTCAAAAAGGGAACCTTTGGCATTTAAATCGGTGGAAGGTTTGGAGTTTTTAGATAAAGTCATTGAGGTAGATCAGTCTCCTATTGGTCGTACACCCCGAAGTAATCCAGCTACATATACGGGTATGTTTTCAGATATTCGTTCGTTATTTTCTGAGTTACCCGAGGCCAAAATTCGAGGATATAAACCAGGAAGATTCTCCTTTAATGTGAAAGGCGGAAGATGTGAAACATGCGAAGGTGCAGGAATGAAAAAAATAGAAATGGATTTTCTTCCTGACGTACATATACCTTGTGAAACATGTAAAGGCAAGCGATTTAATAGAGAAACCTTGGAAGTACGCTTCAAAGGGAAGTCGATTTCAGACGTTCTAGATATGACTGTTGAGGAGGCGTGTGAGTTTTTTGAAAGTCTGCCTAAAATACAGCGTAAAGTCCAAATTCTAAACGAAGTAGGTTTGGGTTATATTACACTTGGGCAGCACGCTACTACATTATCTGGGGGAGAAGCACAAAGGGTAAAATTATCAGAGGAGCTTTCCAAAAAAGACACTGGTAAAACAATCTATATATTGGATGAACCTACCACAGGGCTTCATTTTCAAGACATTAGTAAGCTATTGAATGTATTACAAAAACTAGCGGATAAAGGGAATACCATATTGATCATAGAGCACAATCTAGATGTGATCAAGGTATCAGATCATGTCATCGATGTGGGACCAGAAGGGGGCTCCAAAGGAGGGAAGATCGTTGCAGAAGGTACTCCTGAGCAAGTTGCAAAAGCAAAAGGAAGTCATACGGGAATGTTTTTGGCTAAGGAGTTGAAATGAAACTAGTAAAATATCAATTCAATACTTGCATTAATAAATTTTTTGCTCTAATTCTCCAAAGTAGGGGTTAATTTTCTCGTTTAGAATAAAAATGGAATATAATTGATCATTAATGCTTGGATACAAATTACAGGATTTAATAGAATCCAAATCAAGCCATTCATATCCTAATGCAGTTGTTTCCATTGGGTTTAAATTAGGATCTTTGTTTCCAATTTCAACGTGGAAAACACAATGAAGCTTTCTTTCATTATCTTTATTCACTTCTGCAATTCCGAACAATCCGCGTATCTCGGCTTCAAGTCCAAGTTCTTCGAATAGTTCTCTTTGAAGCCCGTCCTCCAAGCTTTCTCCAAAATCTACATTTCCCCCAGGTAAGCAGAATACAAATACATCGGAGTAATTATATTTAAGAGTAAGAATTTTTTTTTCTCGAACTATGACAGATGCTACTCTTATTTTCATAGATAAAGATACTTCTAAAAAACGTATCCAATTCCCAAGAATGATCTTAAGACCCCAGCATCCCGTTTACTTGCAATAAAAGGGCTTATTTCAAAAATCAAATGAGCTTTTTTGATTTTTTCGATGGGCATGGCTCGAACACCAAACGTAAAGAAAGCTCCATCTATTAAGTCGTTTCCTTGGGTTGTACCAATATAATTAAGGCGAATACCAGTTCCAATATAAGTTAGAATTCTTGGCTTTTTCTTTAGTGTAAAATTAGGTGATATCTCCGTATTTAAGGAAGAAAAAAATGAATTGGTCTGGAATTTAGCGTCTATCCAAAGAGTATTTCTAGGGTTGGAACTAATCCCCACAAGATTATTGAAGGGAAAGCAACTAACACCTTGTCCTAAAACGGATGAAAAAGAAATACACAAAGCACAAGCCAAAAAACCCAATTTATACTTCATTTTCGATCTTTTGAAGCTGCAATTTAGATTGATTTGAGTCATTTTCAATCAATTCGTTTATTTGTTTTAATACATGAAAGAAAATGGCCAAGTGTTCTGGCTTTACATTTTCAGTAACAGTCGTGTTGAAATTTATTACCCCTTCTCGTGCAAATTGACGCTTTTGTTTTCCTAATTCTGTAAGATAAACCTTTACAAATCGTTTGTCATCGGGATCAATTGCCCGATAAACCCATCCTTTATCTTCTAGGGCTTTTAACATACGTGTCAAGCTTCGTGCTTCCATCCCTATGGATGGGCCTATTTTTGTAGCAGGGGTCCCGTTTTCAAGGTCAATATTGAGTAATACATATCCAATACTCATAGTCATATCCTCCGCGGAGGCATATGTATTGTACATACGAGAAACTGTGTGCCACGTCCATTTGAGGTGAAAATCAATGGTTTTTTCTTTTTTCATCTAGGTGTTGAGTATAAATATTTCAAATATAGAGTTAGTATAAATTCGTTAGTAGGAAATGATTTACATCAAATCGAATCCTCATAATCAGATACTGTTTAATCGAAAACAATCAGCCTGCAAATTGTATTAGAAATTTCGGCAATTTTTCCCCGAAATTCCTTTCCAAATTATTGATTTTACGTAATTGAAGTACCACGATTAAAGTGTACAAATGTAATTAAAATATTAGGTATAAAAAAAGCTCCTTCCAAAATAGAAGGAGCCTATTGTATTTTTATAATCGCGAATTATAATTTCTTTTTGCCTTGAGGTCCAACAGAAATCATTGCACATCTAAATCCGATAGTTGCGGTAGCAGAATCTTGATCTAGATATCTACGAGTCCCTGGAGATAACCAATACTGTACATCTAACCACGAGCCACCTTTAAACACACGTTGTCTATTATCAATCAAAGAGTTGAAGTTCTCTTTATCATATAATTTATCCTCATCTTGGAAATGACTTCTTCTAATAGGGTTTAGATCATTAAAATCTTGGAATGAACCAGGGCGATACAAATCATAAACCCATTCGTTAACATTGCCAGCCATTTGATATAGACCGAAATCGTTCGGTATAAAGGAATAAACTTCAGCAGTAATAATATTTTGGTCATTCAAGCGACCTGCAATACCTGCATAATCACCTCTACCTCTTTTGTAGTTCGCTAACATAGTCCCTTTCATTTTACCTCTTGAACGACGCATAGCAGAACCATCCCATGGATAAATACGTTGATTGGATTGATTTTCGTCAATATCTTGTGTACCTATCATACCTTTAGCAGCATATTCCCATTCCGCTTCTGTAGGAAGTCTAAATTCAGGAACAGTATACCCAGTTTCAATTGCAACACGCCCCGCTTTTTTGGTTGAAGTCTCAGCAGCAACCGCTTTTCCACCTTTTTTCCCTTTCTTACTTCCGCCTTTTTTGTCCTTCTCACCATATTTCGCAGAAAGTGAATTATTTACAATGTTTGATCTCCATTTACAATAATCATTCGCTTGTATCCATGAAACACCCACAACAGGATAATTTCTAAAGCCAGGGTAACGGAGGTATTGATCTACATATTGATCGTTGAATGACATTTCATTAGCCCAGACTGTTGTATCTGGCATCGCTGATCTAACAAACTCACGAGTAGAATCTTTACTAATAGAGTGAATATACTCTAAATAGTCTAAATTAGCTATTTCTGTCTCATCCATATAGAAAGAAGCTAGTGTTACCGTTCTTTCTATATTATCTCTTGAATAGGAAACATCTTCTTCTAGGGTACCCATAGTAAACCTACCTCCTTCAATAAAGACCATGTTAGGACCTAAAGGTTGACCTTCAAAAGTCTCTACTTTGAAGCCATCCTTGTTCTTTTTTGTAGCATATGCTGCACCAGTGGTACGACTTTTTGAACCAGGTTTTAAACTATTTGCTTTCTCCTTCTTACAAGATTGTAAAAAAAGAGAAAGGATAACTGAAGCACAAATCAGTAATTTTTTCATTCTAAATGGACTTTTAATTATAGTAAGAACTAATAATACCTTTACAAATATAGTTAAACACTTATAAAACTTATAATATCGGCGAATAATCTGTCTATTTTGTCGATATTACCTACATCTTCAACTTTGAAAATCAGCTTCGTGTTTACATGCTGAAGTTGACAGAGCTTAGGATGCTTTTTTATATAATCAAGAATTTTGCCAAACTTTTCATTTTGATAATAATCTTGATGTTTTTCTGAAACGAAGAATCCTTTTAGTATATTGTTTTTGATTGTGATTTTTTCAAAACCTATGGTTTGAGCTTTCCAACGGATTCGTACAACATTGAAAAGTTCTTGAACTTCTTTAGGAAGTTGGCCAAATCTATCAATTAAGGATTTTGTAAATTCATCTAATGCTTCTGGGTCTTTTAGTGTATCTATGGCATTATAAATACTAAGTCTTTCGGAAATTGTTGTTACGTACGTTTCTGGAATCAAAATTTGCAAATCTGTTTCTACTTGACAATCAGACACTATAAACTCCTTGATTTCATCTGTATTTTCGAAAAGTGATTTGAACTCATTGTCCTTCAATTCTGATACAGCCTCGTCTAAGATTTTATGATACATTTCATAACCAAGATCATTGATAAAACCACTTTGCTCTGATCCTAAAAGATTTCCAGCTCCTCTAATGTCCAAATCTCTCATAGAAACCTTGAAGCCGTCTCCTAAATCTGTAAATTCTTCAAGTGTTTGAAGCCTTTTTCTTGCATCTTTAGTTAATCCAGAAACTGGTGGAACCAGTAGAAAACAAAATGCTTTCTTATTAGATCTACCTACTCGACCTCGCATTTGATGCAAATCTGATAACCCAAACATATGGGCTTGATTGATGATTATTGTATTGGCATTTGGTATATCAAGTCCAGATTCAATTATGTTCGTAGAAATGAGAATATTGATTTCGTTTTCAATAAAACGCATCATAACTTTTTCTAGCTTATCCCCCTCCATTTGCCCATGAGCTACACCTATACGAGCTTCGGGTACTAGCCTATAAATAATGTTAGCGATAGATTCGATATCATTCACCCGATTATGGACAAAAAACACCTGACCACCCCGACTTAGTTCATATGAAATTGCATCGCGGATTATCTCTTCTTTGAACGCTTCTACCTGTGTAGTGACGGGTTGGCGATTGGGTGGAGGTGTAGCAATGATAGATAAATCTCGGGCACCTAGAAGTGAAAAGTGTAAGGTTCTTGGTATAGGCGTAGCAGTTAATGTAAGCACATCAACGTTAAGTTTCAACTCTTTGATTCTATCCTTTGATTTTACTCCAAATTTTTGCTCCTCATCTATAATTAATAATCCGAGGTCTTTGAACTTTATTTTTTCACTTAATAATTTATGCGTACCAATTACTATGTCTACTTTGCCCTCTTGTATTTTTTTTAAGGTTTTAGTTGTATCGCCTGCCGACTTGAATCTATTCAGATAATCAACGTTTACAGGCATTTTGGATAATCTCTCGGAAAATGTTCGATGATGCTGCATGGCTAAAACTGTAGTCGGTACTAGAATAGCAACTTGCTTGGAATCGTTCACGGCTTTGAATGCTGCTCGAATAGCAATTTCTGTTTTTCCAAAACCTACGTCTCCGCAAACAAGCCTATCCATAGGGTAGGATTTTTCCATATCTTCTTTAACCTTTGTGGTAGCTATGGCTTGATCGGGAGTATCTTCGTACATAAAGGACGATTCTAGCTCAATTTGCATATAATTGTCGGGGGAGAAAGCAAAACCAGACACCTCTCTTCTTTTTGCATAAAGAGCAATTAGCTCTTTAGCTATATCTTTTACTTGTCTTTTTACTTTAGATTTTTTGTTTTCCCACTCGCCCGTACCAAGTTTTGACATGATGGGGGCATCACCTTCTTTTCCCGAGTATTTGGCAATTTTGTGAAGACTATGAATATTGACAAATAAGAGGTCATTGTCTTTGTAAACCAATCTTACGGTTTCTTGCTTCTTACCAGCTACATCTACGGTTTCCATTCCTGCAAATCTACCAATACCGTAATCTATATGCGTTACGTAGTCTCCAATTTGTAGGCTTTTAAGTTCTTTTATTGTGAGAGCTTTGGACTTCGTAAATCGTTCTTTTTCTTTATATCTATTGAGTCTTTCGAAAATTTGGTGATCAGTGTAGACCAAAATTTTGTTTTTAACATCTACAAAGCCACTACTAAAGTTTGCGTTTATAGCTTTGTATTTTACTTGAGGTTGTATTTCTTGGATGATGCTTTCTAACCGAAGATGTTGTTTTTGGGATTCTGAAGAAATGTATGTTTGATATCCCTGTGATTTTTTTTCTGCTAGGTCTTCTAAAAGTTTAGTAAAGTCTTTTTGAAACTTGGGTTGACTTAGAAGTTCAAAATCAAAACTAAACTCAGGTGTAAAGTAGGTCTTTTTATTGAATTCTACTGTTTTCCTGTTTTTGAAGTGATCCAATACCACTTTTTTAGATAAAAGCTTCTCCTCTGGCTTGTAAAGGATATTGATATCGCCACTTTGTCGACTCTCAAATGCGGTTTTCCAGCGAGCATGACAGACATCAATTTGTTCCAAACCGTAGCGTACATTTTTTAGCCATAAAGTATAGTTTTCAGGCAAGAATGAGAAAAAATCTACAGTCTCATTTACTTGAACCTTGTCTTGCATATTAGGTATAATATGGAGACTTGTCTGTTCTTTTTCGGATAACTGAGTTTCCGGGTTGAATGTACGAATACTCTCTATTTCTTGACCCCACAGTTCTATTCTGTAAGGTAAATCATTTGAGTATGAAAAGATATCAATAATTCCGCCTCTAATGGCAAATTGTCCAGGTTCATAAACAAAATCAGTTTTATCAAATTCATATGACACCAATAACTCCAGAATAAAAGTAGTATCGAGAGTATCACCTTTTTTTAAATATAAGGTATTAGAGACCAATGTTTTTTGATTGACTACTTTCTCTATGATGGCATCATAATATGTTACGATTATTTGTGCATTTTCATTTGAGTACAAATCGGATAGTACTTGAGAACGCTGAATTATATTAGCATTTTCTATTTCTTCAAATTCGTATGCACGTTTTGAGGAAGTAGGAAAATAAGCAATGTTTTTACTATCATATCCATATAGCTGCTGAAGATCATTAAACAAGAACAGGGCTTCTTCTTTGTCTGGGAAAATTAGTAATTGCGTATTTTTGTTTTTTTCGAAATAGCTTGAAACTAATACAGATTCGAAAGTACCTTCACATCCAATATACTGTGAATGAATCGCATTGTTTTGGTTAGCAAAAACCGCTTCCAGTTCTGGATTTGCTAAATAAATGTCTAAAAAATCTTTTGAGGTCAATGTAGAAATAAAAGTAAAATACTTTGAAAATAAACACGCTTGGATTCTAATTGTTTAGAAATCAATAGTTGTTTGGAATCATACATAAAAAAAATGAGCTGCTCGGTCTGAACAGCTCATTTTATATAAATCGTAACGATTACTCAAGGATTTCAGTTACCTGACCAGCACCTACTGTACGACCACCTTCACGAATCGCAAAACGAAGACCTTTGTCCATCGCAATTGCATTGATTAGGTTTACAGTAATAGTGATGTTATCACCAGGCATTACCATCTCAACATTGTCAGGTAAGAAGATTTCACCTGTAACGTCAGTGGTTCTAAAGTAGAACTGAGGACGATATTTGTTAAAGAATGGAGTGTGACGTCCACCTTCTTCTTTTGAAAGAACATAAACCTCAGCTTTGAATTTCGTATGCGGCTTCACTGAACCTGGCTTACAAATAACCATACCACGACGGATAGCTTCTTTGTCTATACCTCTCAATAAAAGACCTACGTTATCACCAGCTTCGCCTCTATCAAGGATTTTACGGAACATCTCAACACCTGTTACAGTTGATTTAAGACCTTCAGCACCCATACCAAGGATATCTACAGACTCACCAGAGTTGATAATACCTGTTTCGATACGACCTGTTGCAACAGTACCACGACCTGTGATCGAGAATACGTCTTCAACTGGCATAAGGAATGGCTTATCAGTAGCACGAGCAGGAAGTGGAATAAAGCTATCCACAGCATCCATTAACTCTTCTATTTTACCAACCCACTTATCTTCTCCATTCAGGCCACCAAGAGCCGAACCTTGAATTACTGGGATATTATCACCATCAAATTTATAGAAAGAAAGTAGCTCTCTGATTTCCATCTCTACTAGTTCAAGTAGTTCGGGGTCATCAACTAAGTCAACTTTGTTCATAAATACAACTAGCTGAGGTACACCTACCTGACGAGCAAGAAGGATGTGCTCACGCGTTTGTGGCATAGGACCGTCAGTTGCAGCAACTACTATGATAGCACCGTCCATTTGGGCAGCACCAGTAACCATGTTTTTAACGTAATCGGCGTGACCAGGACAGTCAACGTGAGCATAGTGACGATTAGTAGTTTCATACTCAACGTGCGAAGTATTGATAGTAATACCTCTTTCTTTTTCTTCTGGAGCATTATCGATAGAAGAGAAGTCTCTTAATTGAGCAAGTCCCTTTTTAGCCAATACAGTTGTAATGGCCGCTGTCAATGTAGTTTTACCATGGTCAACGTGACCGATTGTACCGATGTTAACGTGGGGTTTACTACGGTCAAAATTCTCTTTTGCCATTTTATTTTATATTTATTATTGTTTCAAAAAATTTACAAATTCAAAAAAGTGTTCAATCGCACAACCCATTTTCTTTGTAATTCATTCTGAGCCTTTGAGCAGGATTGAACTGCCGACCTCTTCCTTACCAAGGAAGTGCTCTACCACTGAGCTACAAAGGCTTTAATGGATTTTGAGCGGGAGACGGGGCTCGAACCCGCCACCTATAGCTTGGAAGGCTATCGCTCTACCAAATGAGCTACTCCCGCTTAATTTTTTTTGTGGGGGCGGATGGATTCGAACCACCGAAGTCGAAAGACAGCAGATTTACAGTCTGCCCCATTTGGCCACTCTGGTACACCCCCTAATTTTTCAATGAACTGTATCCCTTTTTTCAAAGGAATGGCAAAATTAGTAGGTTTTTTGATACTGGCAAAAAATATTTAAAAAATATTATCAGTATTTATAAAAGAAACCTTTTCAGTAGCCAATCATATTATTTATCGAACGTATTTGCTTCAAAGTCTACCTCTCTTAATGTTCTTAATGAAAATAGATGCCACGGATCAACAGTATTCAAATTAGTGAAGTATATCCTGAGCATATATCCAAATAATCAATAGACTAAAATTGTAAGAACAAGTAAGTAGAAATACTTTTTTGCAGTTTAAAACACTTCATAAATACCAGCAACACCTTGTCCACCACCTACACAGGCCGTTACCATACCGTATTTTTGTTTCCGACGCTTCATCTCCGAAAATAGTTGCACGCTCAGTCTTGCTCCTGTAGATCCTAATGCATGACCTAAGGCTATAGCACCTCCGTTTGGATTAACGATAGTTTCATCTATATCCAATTGTTTGATTACAGCCAATGCTTGAGCGGCGAAAGCCTCATTCAATTCGATTTGTTGGATATCTTTTAAACTTAAATTTGCCCTTTCTAATGCCTTCGGAATAGCGTAGATAGGCCCTATGCCCATGAGGGAAGGTTCACATCCCATGACCGAGTAAGATAGCATTCTCGCTATGGGTTCAAGTTTGTGCGTACTAAGAAATTTCTCAGAAACTACCATGACAAAAGCAGCACCATCGGATGTCTGAGATGAATTCCCCGCAGTTACGGATCCTTTTGCTGCAAATACAGGTTTGAGTTTACTGAGGGCGTCCAAGCTCGTATCCGCTCTTGGCCCTTCGTCTTTATCGACCGTATACTCTTTTTCTTTCTTTTTACCTGTATTTTCATCAAAGTATGTTTCTTTAACTTGTATAGGCACGATTTGATCTTTAAAATACCCTTCTTTTTGTGCATTCAGAGCTTTTTGGTGCGACGAAAAGGCAAAAGAATCTTGTTGATCTCGCTGTATACCATAGTTTTTGGCGACCTGCTCTGCAGTTAGCCCCATACCCAAATAGTAGTCTGGGTTATTGTTAGAAATTGTGTAGTTCAAAGATGTTTTCCACCCCAAGATGGGAACCAAGGACATTGATTCTGTACCTCCTGCAATAATACAATCGGCCATGCCCGAGGAAATTCTTTGTGCTGCCATTGCTATTGCCTCCACTCCTGAGCCACAATACCTATTGATTGTAATGCCTGGAACTGTTTTCCCAAGAGCAAGCAAGGAGATGTATCTACCCATTTGCATTCCTTGTTCTGCCTCTGGAACGGCATTGCCAACAATTATATCATCAACAGAATCAGGTAGGATTTCTGGATGTTTACTCATCATATATTTGATAACCTCTACTGCTAGGTCATCGGGACGAGTGAATCTGAGTCCACCTTTAGGAGCTTTTCCAACAGCTGTTCTAAACCCCGAAATTATATATGCATTCATAATTTTTCTTTTAAATTGAGTAGGTATTAGTTTCTGGGTGGTTTCCCTCCATTTAAGAGGCCTTGCATTCTTTCCATTGTTTTTCTTTCTCCACAAAGAGAAAGGAAAGCCTCTCGTTCTAACTCTAGAAGGTAAGTTTCTGAAACTAATTGTGGATACGAAAGATCACCTCCATTGATAACGTATGAAAGCTTAGAAGCGATTTTAGCATCATGCTCAGTAATGTAACCAGCTAATTTCATAGAGTTGATGCCTGTGTTAAACAAAGCCATACCATTTTTACCTTGAACTTTGATATCTTTTCTACGGATAGGCATAGTGTATCCATTTTCGGCTAGTTCAATAGCTGAAGATTTTGCTTCCGATAACAATCGAGTTCTATTTAATACGATTTGGTCTCTATTTTTCATGATATAGTTCATATCCATCGCTTCCTGAGCTGAGGTTGATACTTTGGCTTGAGCAATATTCATAAAGGCCATCTGAAGAATATTCAATTCGGAATCACCTGGATGATAAGCATCAGAACAGCGAAGAGCCATTTCTTTTGTACCACCGCCAGCAGGAATAAGCCCAACTCCAAGTTCGACTAATCCCATATAGGTTTCGGCGGCAGCTACCACTTTATCCGCATGTAGATTTAGCTCACAACCCCCACCTAATGCAAGTGTATGTGGAGCAGTCACTACTGGAATAGAAGAATACCGAGCTCTCATCATCGTTTCTTGAAACTGTGCAATCATAAGATTGATTTCATCATATTCTTGCTCAACTGCAAACATAAAAAGCATAGCTAGGTTAGCACCCGCAGAGAATGCCTCATGGCTTTCGTTACCAATTACTAGGCCTCTAAAATCTTTTTCGGCAATCGTGTAAGCTTTGTTTAATCCTTCGATTACCTCAGCTCCTAAGGTATTCATTTTAGATCTAAATTCTAACCCGACAATACCATCACCTAAGTCAAACAGTGTAGAGCCAGTATTTTTCCAAATCTCATTAGTTTTCCGAATAGAATCTAGGATAATAAAGGATTCTCTTCCGGGAATAGGTTTGTAAAGTTTAGAGGGTATGTCGTAATACATAGATATCCCATTTTCTATCTTGTAAAACGTAGTATGACCCAGATCCATCATTTCTTGTACCCAATCTGCAGGTGCTTTATTTAGATTTTTTGCAAGATTCAAAAATTCAGGGAGTCCTATACAATCTACGGTTTGAAAAATACCTAGTTGCCAACCAAAACCAGCACAAATAGCGTCATCGATTCTATATAGCTCATTGCTAATTTCTGGGATTCTTTTTGTGGCATATACGAACAAATCTGTGAATATTTGCCTGTAGAATTCGCCAGCGGCATCTGTACCAGACAATAGTATTTTGAACCTATCTTGAGGTTTATCAATCGATTTTGTAGACTCAAGTGTTAAGAACTTAGTTTTTACAGCAGGTCTATACTCTAAGGTTATAAAGTCTATTCCAAGGATAATAGATTTTCCTTCAGGGTCTTTTTCTTTTCTATAAAAACCTTGTTTGGTTTTATCTCCGAGCCATTTTTTTTCGAATAACTTCTGAACTACCATTGGAAGCTCAAATGCGGAAATAGATTCATCATTTTTGAGAACCATACTCAGTTGCTGACACACACTTACTGTGGTATCCAGACCTACGACATCGCTTAGTCGGAAGGTTCCCGATTTTGGACGACCAATAATGGGGCCCGTCAGCTTATCTACATCTTCTACAGAAAGCCCTAATTTCTCGGCCGTTCGGATGGTTTGGATTAATGCGTATATACCAATTCTATTTGCTATAAAAGCTGGGGTGTCTTTGCAAACAACCACTTTTTTTCCTAAATATAGGTCTCCATAATGAGTGAGAAACTGAATGACATCCGACTTGGTTTTGGGCCCTGGTATTATTTCTAATAGAGGCAAATAACGTGGAGGGTTGAAGAAATGTGTTCCACAGAAATTTTCTTGAAAATCATCCGATCTTCCTTCTGCCATAAGCCCTATTGGTATGCCTGATGTGTTGGAAGTAACAAGAGTGCCGGCTTTTCGATATACTTCGACCTGATCATAAATAATTTTTTTGATTTCTAGTTTTTCTACCACGACCTCAATTATCCAATCTACATCGGCTATTTTGGGCATATCATCAGAAAAATTGCCAAGGGTAATTTTTTTGACAGATTCAGAAGAGTATATTGGCGAAGGTGAAGCTTTCAAAGTAGATTGAAACGCCTCATTTACTATCCTATTCTTAACCCTCGGATGTGATAAATCTAGGCCGGCCTCAGCCTCTTTTTCGAGTAGCTCTTTTGGAGCAATATCTAAAAGCAGTACATGACAGCCAATATTTGCAAAGTGTAAAGCAATTCGGCTTCCCATAATGCCAGCACCCAATACAGCTATTTTTTTTATGTGTTTATTCATACGTGTGCTTTAATTTAAAAATAGTATGCAAGCATACCATTAACAAAAATAAATTAAAACTTTAAATTTTCAAGGGTTTTTTGTGAAAATAGTAATATTTCTTTTTGAAAACTTGATTAGAACAAACGGTAATGAAACTAGCTAAAGAAAAGATTTTACTTTTTGCAACAGTATTTCAGAAAGTTAGGTATATATTTGCACTATTGTTGCATAACCAATGATAAATACCCAAAGACATACACATTACTTACAGAAAGCAGGGATATTTTTGTCTTTCCTTTGCTTAATACACTGTATTGCAACTCCTATACTGCTTATTTCCCTACCTTATTTATCCAATTCACTTCTGGATCATCGGTATGAAGGTATAATTGTTGGTGTGAGTGTATTACTAGCTGTATTTGTACAATCCAATGATTATAAAACACATAAAAGTATGTTGCCTATCAGTATAATGATCGTATCGATTTTGTTTTATACATATGGTATAGGATTTGCTTCTGAGTATGCAGAAACCTATGTAAACTCCTTTGCCTCCATATTAATGGCGGGCAGTTTTATTTTGAATTGGAATCTACACCGTAAAATGTGTACCAATCATTCACACTAAAGGATAGATATTTTTTTATCCTAAAAAACTCATCTTATAATCCGCGTCAACATCTCCTTTTTGTATTTGCGTCAATTTCTTTTTGATGACTTGTTTTTTAAGCGGTGCGAGGTGGTCAGTAAATAATACACCCTCCAAATGGTCGTATTCATGTTGAATGATTCTTGCCGCTAGGCCAGAATAAACCTCAGTATGCTCTTGCCAGTCTATATCAAAATAAGTAATTTTTAGAGTAGAATGTCGCATAACAAGCCCTCTTACGCCAGGAATAGAAAGGCAACCCTCTTCAAATCCCCATTTTTCCCCAGACTCTTCTATTATCCTCGGATTAATAAATGTTTTTTTGAATCCTACGAGGGAATCATCGACTTCTTTTTCATCATCGCTGGAGTTGTTTAGGGGTTCTCCATCAACAATAAAGATTCGTAGATTTAAGCCAATTTGGGGAGCAGCAAGTCCTACTCCTGAAGCACCATACATGGTATCAAACATATCCTGAGATAATTTTTTGACATCCATTTGGTCTTTTTTAATATCTTCACAAACCTTACGAAGGATTTGAGAGCCGTATGCAACGATAGGTACTTTCATATTTTCTTTAAATGGGAAGTCCTGCTTTGTTGAACAAAGGTTGGTTTTTGAAGTATCGAAGATCAGCCTCCATCATTTCTTCAACCAGGGCTTTAAGATCATATTTTGGCTCCCATTTTAGTTTAGTTTTAGACTTGGTTGGATCACCTATAAGAAGCTCAACTTCAGTAGGACGGTAATATTTTTCGTCTACTGCCAATACTTTTTTGCCAATTTCAAGCGTGTAATTAGGATTGTTGCATGACTTTACAAATGCTTCTTCTTGTGCATCTTTTCCTTTGAATTCCAGTTCGATTCCTACACGCTGAAACGCCATAATCACAAAATCTCTAACAGTAGTTGTGATACCAGTGGCTATTACGTAATCCTCGGCTACATCCTGCTGTAATATCAGCCACATTGCTTCTACATAGTCTTTTGCATGCCCCCAGTCACGTTTTGCATCCATATTTCCTAGGTACAATGTGTCTTCTTGCCCTAAGGCTATTTGCGAAACGGCTCTTGTGATTTTTCTTGTCACAAAAGTTTCGCCCCGTAGTGGTGATTCATGATTGAAAAGTATTCCATTGCAAGCATACATATTATATGCTTCTCTGTAATTTACAGTAATCCAATAGCCATATAATTTTGCAACAGCGTAAGGTGATCTTGGATAAAATGGAGTAGTTTCAGATTGAGGGACTTCTTGTACCAACCCATATAGCTCAGAAGTAGACGCTTGATAAATACGTGTTTTATGCGTAAGTCCCAAAAGTCGTACGGCCTCCATGATTCTAAGTGTTCCGATGCCATCTACATTAGCGGTATATTCGGGTTCGTCAAAACTAACCTTTACATGGGACATTGCACCCAAATTATAAATCTCGTCAGGCTGAACTTCTTGTATAATTCTAATAATATTGGTAGAATCACTCAAATCTCCATAATGAAGTTTGAATGTCACATTTTTTTCGTGTAAATCTTTATATAGG
>JBOFGX010000267.1:0-1536 GCA_051649345.1 Leadbetterella sp.
ATCAATTATCATCAAACAACGGTGTGGGACTTAGACTACAAGCTTCAAATTGTATCCAAATTAGGCAAAACGGCCCTTGGCACCGAGATTAGAAATGAAGCTGTCCTGTCCAATAGACTAGGCGACAGTCTGTATTCACCATTGTCTATACCCAATACAGAAAAAGTGTACTATTATCTGGGGAAGGAACGAACCAACTACAGTTTCTTTTTGGAGCATAATTATACGCTAGACAAATTGAATATAGTAGGAGGTGCGATGGTAAACAGAAACTCGAATTATGGGACATCTTTTTATCCTGGTATAGACATTTCGTATTCTTTACTCCCCTACGTGAGGATATTTGGCTCCGCCAATAAATCCCTGAGATACCCTACTTTTACAGAACTCTATCTAAAAACAGCTACACTTACAGCGGATAAAAATCTAAAACCTGAAAAAGCAACCAGCTACGAAATCGGGGGCAAAACCTTCTTTGCTACCCACAAAGAAACGGTAGCACTATTTTATAGACAAACACAAGATGCGATAGATAAAATTAAACGACCAAATATAACAATCCCAAGAATGGAGAACGTTGACAATATAAATATGGTGGGTATTGAAGCGAGTAGTGTTTGGGACCTTAGAGCTATATTTAAAAAACGCTTCTTTGATAAATTACAAGTAAACTATGCCTATTTGCTAGCTGACAGAAAGGAAGAAAATTTTCAGTCTTTTTATACGCTAAATTATCTTAATCATAAGATGAGCATCCAACTGACCAATCAGCTGACAAAAAGGCTAACGCTTCAGACGGCTTATACACTCAAAACACGCTTAGGAGAATATGAAAAACTGGACAAATCTGGATTGACAACCTACAAGCCTATACACTTAGTAGATATGAGATTCAATTATACCTATTCTGATTTTAGAGTATTTCTAGATATAAATAATTTAGCAGACTATAGATATTATGAATTTGCCTATGTTGAACAGCCCGGAAGGTGGATTTCTGTAGGTTTCAACTTTAGTGGTCTATAAAATTGGTATTTTTGTACTTAAATATTTCACCAAATGATACATATCACGCGTAGGGAACAGTTCAATGCGGCACATAAGCTTTATAATCCGTCTTGGACAGCGGAGGAAAATTTCAATGTATTTGGATCATGCTCCCGTATTCACGGTCACAATTGGATTTTATGGGTAACAGTGGCAGGCGAGATTGATGCCAATACAGGATATGTAATAGACTTAAAAAAACTTCGAGACTTAGTGAGGGAAGAGGTAATATCCAAAGTAGATCATACTTATCTAAATGAAGATGTAGAATTCTTAACGGGAGTACTACCCTCAACAGAAAACTTTGCAATAGCAATTTGGAATATCCTTGAGCCAATCATTCGAAACAACTATTCGGCCAAGTTGCATAAAATAAGGCTGGCTGAAACGGAGAATCACTATGTGGAATATTATGGATAAATTTTTATATAATTATACATTTAATAAAATATCTACTTGCGTCTATTTTTTGTTGTAGGTGAAAAATCT
>JBOFGX010000268.1:0-5265 GCA_051649345.1 Leadbetterella sp.
AACAGTCCGTTTTAAAATTTGATTCTTGTATTTTTCTTAAATAACAAAAGTTTAAATTTTAAAGAGGATCATTGTTTTATTCATGTTTTTTTGGTCACTTTTTTTCGAAAAAAAGTGACGCCGTCCGCAGGACATCTAAGAACTGGGATGTATAGTAAAGTATTTATCTTGACTTGAATTGCCCCCAACTTTTTCGCTTGATCCAAAAACGAGTAAGTATTTAAACAAAAAAATAAACCCCTGAAATTCAGAGGTTTATTTTGTACCGGGGACGGGAATCGAACCCGTACGAGCGATAAGGCTCACAGGATTTTAAGTCCTGCGTGTCTACCAGTTCCACCACCCCGGCGGCTTGTGGCCCTGAAAAAAAAATTCCCAATTCTGGGAATTTCGAGCGGAAGACGGGTCTCGAACCCGCGACCTTAACCTTGGCAAGGTTACGCTCTACCAACTGAGCTACTTCCGCGATTGGACTGCAAAGATAAAAGAGTGTTTTTTATTTACAAAGTTTTATACAAAAAAACTAAAGCAATTTTTAAAAATCTTAGGCTAGCACCGTGGAAACTACTGATTTAAAATCTCTTCCGTTTCTTAGTTTAAAATTGAAATTTTGCATTTTTACTAATTCAATAATTTCGTACCTGTTTTCCATGTAATTTTGTAAAAAATTTGTGCATGAACCCAATAGATTTTTCAAAAGGATTAGTCGTAGGTATTGTTCAGGATCTATATACAGGTAAAGTCCTCATGCAGGGTTTTCTTAATCAAGAAGCATTAGATACAACCTTGTCCACAGGCCATGTTACTTTTTTCAGCCGATCCAAACAACGGCTTTGGACCAAAGGTGAGACTTCTCATCATTATCTCAAATACGTGTCCCATGTTGTAGATTGCGATGGCGACAGTATTTTGTTCAAAGCATTACCAGATGGCCCAACCTGCCATACAGGTGCTGATACCTGCTGGAATGAGATAAATGAAGGTAAAGTCCAGTTTATTCAAAGTTTAACCGAAATCATCAAAGACCGTAAAAACAATCCGTCAGACACATCTTATACGGCATCGCTTTTCAAAAAAGGCATGAATAAAATTGCCCAAAAAGTGGGAGAAGAAGCCGTAGAAATAGTCATAGAGGCAAAAGATGACAACAAAGAGCTATTTTTAGGAGAAGCTGCAGATTTGTTATTTCACTATTTAGTACTTTTAGAAGCCAAAGAGATTTCTCTCGATGAAGTAATAGATACCCTCATTTCTCGTCATTCAGAAAAAAAGTAAAAAGCTATGAATTATTTCATCCGTTTGGTTATTTGTGGGCTAGTAGTATTTTTCAGTCCCCTATTCCTCAAAGACATAAAGACAGAAAGTTTTCAAGCTTCCATTATGGTTGCATTTGGTATGAGCATACTCAACACATTTGTACGACCCATTGCCAAAATACTTACTTTCCCTATCAATTTCCTTACGCTTGGGCTATTTAGTTTTGTTATTACTGTAGGCTTTGTTTATGTATGTGCACACTACATCAAAGGTTTTCGTGTTAGCGGTTTTCTTTCTCCTCTCTTATTAGGTTTGATTGTTTCCTGTGCCAATTCTATTATTTACTCATTCCAAAATGAAGATTGAGCTAAAGTCCTTTATATATATATTTACCGTCCTTTGTATATGTGGATGCGGTATCAGCAAGTCTTTAGATATTCCTGGAATGGATATGACAGGATTCCGAAAGGACAAAATGGGTTGTAAAGAAATACGCAAATCCATGATACCCCTTCTCAAAATGCATAAAGATACGTTTTTGGGGGTTTCAGAAAATGAGATTTTTTATGCCATTGGTAAATATGATTACCAAGCATTAGATACAAAAAACGAAAAAGTGCTAGTTTTTTTTCTTGAAAAAGGTCCACAATGCGATAACCTTCGCAACAGAACAGAAGCACTATCACTCATTCTTAAGCTCAATTCTGTATCTTTAGTAAAAGAAGTCATTCTCCAAAAAGGAGGATACGAATAATATACCATGAGGTGCATACCAACTTCCAATTCGCTTAAGTTACTATTAGGTATCATCTTATTTTACACAAGTACTTTTGCTCAAAAAAAGATCAGACTTTTCGATGGTAAAACTCTTAAAAATTGGACTCCCAAGCTATATCATCATGAAGTAGGCGACAATTATCAAAATACATTTCGTGTACATAAGGGGACAATTCAAGTCAGGTATGATGGGTACGAAAGCTTTGGAGACAGATATGGCCACCTATTTTATAAATCCCCCTTCTCACATTATAAACTTAGCTTAGAATATAAGTTTACAGGTAAATGGATGCCCGATGCCCCTTGGTATACTGAGCTCAACAGTGGAGTCATGTTTCATTCTCAATCTCCACAATCTATCCTAAAGGAGCAAGATTGGCCAATATCTGTCGAGTTTCAGTTTTTAGCTGAAAAATCGCCCCAAATACCCAGAACTACGGGTAATATGTGTTCACCTGGTACGCATATTTTTTATAATGGGGTAAAAGATACTCGTCATTGTATAGACTCCAAATCCAAGTCTTATCCTCCTGATCGCTGGATCAAAGCCGAACTGATTGTACTAGGAGATTCTCTCATTACTCATATTATTGAAGGGGATACCGTTATGCAATACAGTAAACCGCATACGGGTGGAGATATGGCCAATGGCACCAATCCATGTCTATCATTTCCAGATACTCCACTTTACCAAGGTTACATTGGACTCCAAAGCGAAGGTCAAGAAATCGATTTCCGAAATATTTATTTGATCGATTTAAGAAAGCGTAAAAAGGTCAAATCCAAAAAGTAAAACCTCAATTATTTTTTTCTCATGGGCAAATCTCCTGTCTCGTTGTATAAACGAGACAGGAGTCGGGCTAACCGCTCCCGCTTCCTCTCGTAATCACGAGAGGAGAGCTCCGCTTATATCCCTTTTGCATTTTAAATAACCTATTGATGTCCAATTGTTTTAGATTTAAATGGAAATCAAAAAATAAATATTAGTATGCTTGCATAATATTATTTTATTTGTAACTTTACATAACAGTATGCAAGCATACTATTTTAAATAGTATCTTCTATACTTCCATACATTTAGAAAATATTTTAATATGATTGCATCATCTCAAAAAACATCCCTTCGTGGCGGAGAATTTCTAATAAAAGAAACCGAAGCCCAATCCGTATTTATCCCTGAATCATTCTCAGAGGAACAGCTTATGATAGCCGAAACATGTCGTGACTTTATCAAAACTGAGGTTCATCCTCACCTAGATAAAATTGATAAAGCAGAAACGCCTGTATTTATGGCAAGTCTCCTTGACAAAGCAGGAGAATTGGGGCTCCTCAGTACAGCCATTCCTTCAGAATATGGAGGTTTTGGTATGGATTTCAATACATCCATGCTTGTTTGTGAAGTTTTAGGCGATGGGTACTCCTTCTCTGTAGCCCAATCTGCCCATACAGGTATTGGCACTTTACCAATAGTATACTATGGCACGGAGGAACAAAAACTCAAATACCTACCTAAACTAGGTACTGGAGAATACAAATCGGCTTATTGTCTCACAGAACCTGATTCTGGCTCCGATGCAAACAGTGGAAAAACAAAAGCCGTTTTGTCTTCGGATGGTAATCACTATCTTATTACCGGGCAGAAAATGTGGATCACCAACGGTGGCTTCGCCGATATTTTCTTGGTATTTGCCAAAATAGATGATGATAAAGATTTGACGGCCTTCATCGTAGAGAAAACTTTTGGAGGTATCACCATGAACGAACCCGAACACAAAATGGGAATCAAAGGCTCTGACACTCGTCAAATATTTTTTAACGATTGCCCTGTTCCTGTAGAAAATATGCTTTCTAGTCGCGGCAATGGCTTCAAAATTGCAGTTAATATTCTCAATGTGGGTCGTATAAAACTGGGCGTAGCAGCTGTTGGAAGCTGCAAAGGGGTTATCAAAAACGCTATTCAATATGCCAATGAACGGAAACAGTTTGGCATTAGTATAGGTAGATTTGGAGCTATCAAATACAAACTTGCCCAAATGGCCGTTAAAATTTGGCACACTGAGTCTGCATCTTATCGTGCAGGGCAAAACATCGACGACCTCATTCAATCTCTAGTTTCGGAAGGGCAAACCGAAGCTCAAGCCAAGCTCAAAGCACTTGAGCAATATGCTATCGAATGTGCCATTATGAAAGTGTATGGTTCTGAAGTACTGGATTATGTAGCTGATGAAGGTGTGCAAATCTACGGAGGTATGGGGTATTCAGCAGACGCACCTATGGAACGAGTATATCGGGATGCACGTATCAACCGCATTTTTGAAGGAACAAATGAGATCAATCGATTACTCATTCTCGATATGTACCTCAAGCGAGCCATGAAAGGCGAGCTGGATCTACTTGGGCCAGCTACCGAAGTAGGCAAAGAAATTTTATCTATACCGAATTTCGGATCAGAGGATTCCGACAACGTTTTTTCCAATAATAAAAAAGTAATTACAAACTTAAAAAAAGCAGTATTGATGATTGCAGGTTCTGCAGTCCAAAAATTTGCAATGAAGCTCTCTCATGAGCAAGAAATACTCATGAACGTGGCAGACATGATAATGCAAATTTACGTAGCAGAATCAGGCCTACTAAGACTAGAAAAACTAGTGTCTATTCGAGGAATGGAAGCCTGTAGTTTACAGTATGATATGGTGATGATAAATTTCCAAGAAGCGGTAGATGTTTGTCAAAAAGCAGGGAGTGATGCTATCCAAAGCTACGCAGAATCTGATGAGCTAAAAGTTATGCTAATGGGTCTAAAGAGATTTACTAAACTTGACCCCTTCAATGCAAAAGATGCAAGAAGAAGAGTTGCTGATGCAATGTTAGAAGAAAATAAATATGTTTTCTAAACCTTATTTGGTGTTGGCTTATATAAAAAAGGAGGCTTCCAGATAGGGAAAGCCTCCATTTAATTTTGAAAAATTTAAGATCTCTTCAATCCTCAATAATGTTTATTTTTTCAATCTTATCTCCTTGACGAATCTCATCTATTACGTCTAACCCATCTACCACTTTTCCAAAACATGTATGATTTCTATCTAAATGTTGAGTATTAGATCTATTGTGACAGATAAAAAACTGACTACCTCCTGTATTTCTACCCCTATGGGCCATGCTCAATACGCCTTTATCGTGATATTGATTTCCTCCATCCAACTCGCAAGGGATAGAATACCCTGGACCACC
>JBOFGX010000269.1:0-7692 GCA_051649345.1 Leadbetterella sp.
GAATTAGAAACTCAAGTGATAATTTCAAACGATTTAGAATATACTTCTCAATCAGAATTTGAAAGAATTTCGCAAAAAATAACGGAATGCTTAAAGCTAACAAATGGCTTAATTAACTATTTCGAAACATTAATAAAACCAAATTAAAATTAAACGACAGATGGATTTGTTACATTGGATTTGTAAAAAAACATCCAATATCTGACATCCAACATCTATCATCAATAATAAAATGACACCATATACTATTTGTGTATTTACGGAAAACACGATTGGTCTTTTAAATAAGATCACGGTAATTTTTACCCGTAGAAGAATTAATATTGAGAGCCTTACCGTGTCAGAAACTGAGCGAAAGGGCATTTCCCGTTTTACGATTGTAATCAAGCACGAAAAGCAAGAAGAAGTTGAAAAACTCGTACGCCAAATCCGCAAGATTGTGGAGGTATTAGCTGTATTTGGGTATCTCAATGCCGATATCGTTTATAACGAAATTGCACTTTTCAAATTGGCTACACCCTTGGGCTCAAAACCGCTGGACGTAGACACGATTAACACTGTATACAAAGCTTGGGTGGTATATTGGGGACTAGACTATGTTGCTATTCAAAAAACAGGAACAGAAGAAGAGATATTTGAGTTTTTCAAGTATCTAAAACCGCATGGAATAATAGAATTTGTTCGTTCAGGACGTGTAGCTGTAGGCAAAACACCTCAAGGACTGGTAGAATATCTTCCTGAAGAGCTCGAGCTCGAGTATTATTTATAAGATAAATTCTAGGAAGGCGTAAAAAATTTACCTCCTAAAGTGAGTCGATTAAATACGAAATAACCTTGTAAATAGCCCGATTTATTCGGAAATTTGCAGCGTTTTTGATTTTTGTAAATAAATTTTAGAACCTAAAAGTTCGAAACGAAATAGTAAATTAAAATAGATAAAAAATGGCAAAATTGAATTTTGGCGGCGTTGTTGAAGATGTAGTAACCCGTGAAGAGTTTCCTTTAGAGAAATCAAGAGAGGTATTAAAAAACGAAACGATCGCAGTTATTGGATATGGTGTACAAGGTCCTGGCCAAGCTCTTAATATGAGAGACAATGGTTTGAACGTGATCGTAGGGCAGCGTAAAGGAAAAACTTTTGATAAAGCAATAGCTGACGGATGGGTTCCTGGACAAACGCTTTTCGAGATCGAAGAGGCTCTAGAAAAAGGCACGATCATTTGTTACTTACTTTCAGATGCCGCTCAAATTGAAATGTGGCCCACTGTTAAGAAACATTTAACTCCAGGAAAAGCTCTTTATTTTTCACATGGATTTGGTATTACATACAAAGAAAAAACAGGTATCATACCTCCAGCTGATGTAGACGTATTTTTGGCTGCTCCGAAAGGATCAGGAACGTCATTGAGAAGGCTATTTGTAGAAGGCAAAGGCTTGAATTCATCTTTTGCAATCTATCAAGATGCTACAGGTCAGGCTCGTGAGAAATGTATCGCTATGGCGATTGGTGTAGGTTCAGGATATTTATTTGAAACAGATTTTTATAAAGAGGTTACTTCTGACCTTACAGGAGAAAGAGGTACTTTGATGGGTTGTATCCAAGGTATTTTTGCTGCTCAGTACGAAGTATTAAGAGCGAATGGTCACTCTCCATCGGAGGCTTTCAACGAAACAGTAGAAGAGCTTACACAATCATTGATGCCATTAGTAGCAGAAAACGGTATGGATTGGATGTATGCCAACTGCTCTACTACAGCACAAAGAGGAGCATTGGATTGGTGGAAGCCATTCCGTGACGCTACGAAGCCTGTATTTGAGAAATTGTATGATTCTGTAAAAACACAAAACGAAGCACAAATCTCTATCACACGTAATTCACAACCGGATTATCGTGAGAAATTAGAAGTTGAGTTGGCTGAACTTCGTGAGTCTGAAATGTGGCAAGCAGGTAAGACGGTAAGAAGTCTTAGACCAGAGAATAATTAATTTTGGAAATACATATTTAAAGTAGTGAAAAGCCTCTTAGTAATAAGGGGCTTTTTGTATTATTAATATATCCTTGGGGCATCCTTCGGTACTCAGACTGTATATAAATACGATATATAGAATAAACCTCGATTATTGCCAATTGCTTGGTTTTTCTGGGTTTTTGACGTATTATTAGGTATTTAACCCCCTAACAATACAGTGCAATTTACATTATTTTCTTCAGATAGTTCAATTTTTCCTGAGTTGCATTATTTCAATAATTTCACGGAATTAGGAAAAATTCACAAAGTGATTTCGTGGGAAGAATTAGTAAAACTCCTATTCGAGAAGAAAAACCCACAAGGGGCTACTTCTTTTCTTCCAAGGGTAGGGTATTTCGGTCTTATGTTTCTAAAACATTATACAGGTCTAAGTGATGAAAAACTATTGGAACTCCAAAACTAAATTTATAGCTAAATGAAAACCTACAAAAGACAAGAACACAAAGAAAATAAAGAAGATTCCATGCCCAAAGAGGTCTACCCAATTAGAGGGCTCCTTTGATACAGAAAAAGAGCATTATGGCTTACTAAAAATCAAAGCCAAAACTCCACATACGCAAATTGTATGGATGTTCTTCGGAGTCTTTACAGCCATTGTTCTCAGATTAGCCAAACGAAGGCATAAATCACAAGAAATAGCCACTTGAAAAACCGTTTTATAGCTAGTTTGTGGGAGAATACCGCCGAAATACATCAAAAACACAAGAAAATTGTCACCTCAAAAAAATATAAATATTCCAATAATGTTCACAGTATACAACGTAAAGTTTAGACCTAGAATCAAACCTTGATGTCTATAAAAAACAATATTGGAACATCAAAAATGATTTTTCAAGGGAAGCCTACTTGGTATGAAAATAAAATGTATATCTACCATCGAATGAAAAAGTAAGAGAAAATTTTCATATTAGCTTACAGCCTTTTTTTAAGTTATTTTGCAGCCTGAAATTGATACCTAAAAACCTGAGAATTGTTTTTATTAATACTAACGTCATGGTACATTTCAAAGGAGTCGGAATAAACAGAACTCATCTCAATGATCCAGTTACTAAAATTCAAGCCGTCATATACGTGGTTGGTATCAAGAATAGTAAAATAATTATCGATTTCTTCTATTTTGTAGTTTTTAAAAGTGATATCATCCATGGAATAGTCTACATTTATTTGATTACTTTCATGAAAAATCAAGAAAAAAGGCTCGATATCGACAAATTTACTGCCATAAACTGTTTGAATATTATCATGTATTTCAACATTGCTCACTTTAGTATAAATTAATTTCCATTTTTTTGCCCTAGTAAGCCTTTCTTTGGCTTCTCGCAGGTTTTTTGCTCCTTCATTGGAAGAAGTATCTATATCTTTTTTTTCACAGGAGTTAAAGATGAAAATGGATAATACGAATAGAGCGATAAACTGAATTTTCATGTTACATGTGTTAATTTAAATTGAAAAAATTGATTTTAAAGTTAAAAATTTCAATCCGAGTCTCAAGGTATTTTGATTTCTTTTTTGGTCAAATTAAATGATCCGATACAACCATACCCATTACTTACGTTGGAGTACAAAGGTATGGGTTCTTCAAAAAAATCTGCATTACCGTTTCCTTTTAGAAGTCCCAAGTGGTATTTATAATAATGTATGTCCACATTGAGGAGCGTGATATAATTTTGTGTTTTAAGAATTAATCTATTCGTGTAAAAAAGAAAGCGAAGGGTTTCGACTGTTTTTTTCTCAGTATTTGTGTTATTTTCTTGCAATCCATAAATAAAATAGCGTTGTTCGTTATTTTGATAGTTTTGATTTTGTTCAAATGTTATGGTTTGATTTAACTGAATTCTCTGATATGAATTAGGTAAAGAAGTATATTGAACTTGAAATTCATATTGCTTATTAACATTATATGTCGGATTGAAATTTAAATTCTCAATTGGTTTCACAATACAGTCATCAATTTTCGTTGAATCGGGTACAATCGTAGAACCCTCATGGACTTGACCATTCGATTCTCTTGCTCTTATCGTATATTTGACATTGGATTTTATGGGCATTTGATCTCTTGAAAAAGTATAGCTTTTCGAAGTAGAATCATAGATTAGATCTACGGTTTTGCTACCATCCGTAACTTGGAGTTTGGCATCAGCAATTGGTATCATGGTAGTACTACTACTAGAGGAACCTATAGTTTCGCCAAGGATGGATTTAAGTTTTTGGACAGTAATACTGTTTATCTCATTTTGAGGGGATAAATATCCTTCCATTACAAATTCACTTACCGGTTTAGGTAGGTTTTTTGGTTGTACTTCATTTACAAGTGTTTCACAGCTGGTTAAGCTTACAAAAACGAAGATATGTGCTAATAGTATTGTGTTTTTCGTTTTCATTTTGTTTAAAATTTAAAGTTGTAACTGAGTGAAGGAATCAAAGGGAAAATAGAGTATTTATTCAGGACAACTTTACCTTCGTCATAAAACCCTCCTTTTTGTTCAATGTTGTAAAAAAAAGGATTTCGATTATTAAGAGCATTATAAATTGAAAGCTCCCACGTCCTTTCAAATCGTTTTTTTTGTTTTGTGAATTGAATCCCTACATCCAATCTTTTAAATGCTTCGGCTCTCCAGGAGTTCTTTGGTCCATATTCATTTACTGTACGTCTATAGAAAGGAAATGCGTTCAATTTTTCTTCTGTGCTTGATTTAACATATACATCACCTGAATGCCCGTTTGTATTGAAGGTTCCTATAGGCATAGTAATCGCATTACCGGTCCCGTATACATACGTTGCTGAAAAAGTAATCCTCGAATTAAATTTATATATTCCAACGAGACTTAAATCGTGTCTTCGGTCGTATTTAGGATAAAATCGTGCACCACTATTTAGATCTTTAAATTGCCACTGGGTTTTAGACCATGTATAACCTACCCATCCCGTAAATTTGCCTACTTTTTTCTGTAAAAAAAACTCGAGTCCATTAGACCATCCATTGCCTTGGGTAACATTGTTTTCCCAAGGAATACTCTTTTCTGAGTCATCAAAAATTTCTTCCAATGGTAAAAAGGAGGCTCCTTCTTTATAGCTGATGATTTGGTTCATCGATTTAATATAGCCTTCAATGGTAATACTAAATCCTTTTTTAAAGTCTTTGGCAACCCCTAAAGAGAATTGCCTAGAGAATTGAGGTTTAACAGTAGGAGTAGAGCTTACCCAGAGATCAGTAGGTAGACCAATTCCGGTATTAGATAGTAAATGTAAATACTGGTTCATTTCACTATACCCAGCTTTAATAGCAACCATTTTAAATGGAGTATATGCTAGACTAACTCTGGGCTCCAATCTGTTGTAGTTGGTTTTTTCAATACTATAACTGCTATATCGTAAACCTATGTTACTTTTTAATTTAGGGTGTATGATCCAAGTGTCTTGTATATAAGCGGCTGATTCAAGTGCTCGGTCTTTAACTACATTATTTTGTTTTTCTTCTATTTCAGCACCTTTTAAAACTAAAGCGTTTGGGGTAAAAGTATGGTGTGTAGAATGTATACCAGCCTTAATAGTATGTTTGTAATTAAGATAGTAATCCAAATCATACTTTAATCCATAATCACGAATACGGGATGAATAGCCTAAATCATAATTAACAACATCATTCGTTTTGGCTGTTTCGTCAATATTAAAACTATAATTTGTTGTGATTAAGGATAGGTTGGAAAACAGTTTTTGTGAAAATTGATGATTCCAACGAAAGGTGGCAGTTTTATTTCCCCAATCAAGCCCAGAATTATTCTCATTAAATTCATTTTTTTGTTGATTCTTATCCTGGCTTTTAGCAAAAAAAATATCAGCACCCAAGTAAGAACTTAAGTACAATTTATCCTTGGAGCTAATTTCATAATTGAATTTTAGATTTAAATCGTAAAAAAAGTAACCTCCTGTATTTTTTTCATCGGATCCTACTTGAGCCAAGGCTACAAATGGCCTTATCAAAGCATCAATATATGTTCGCCTTGCAGAAACCAAAAAAGATGATTTGTTTTTTTTGATAGGGCCTTGTAGTGTAACACGGGAAGAAATTAAACCAATTCCACCTTCACCTGTAAATTTTTCTTTGTTGCCTTCTTTCATGTTGAGGTCAATCACAGAGCTGAGCCTCCCTCCATATTGAGCAGGAAAGCCCCCTTTTATAAGTTCAACGGATTTTAAAGCATCTCCGTTAAAAACACTAAAAAACCCAAAAAGATGATTGGCATTATATACGGTGGCTTCGTCTAAAATAATAAGATTTTGATCGGGGCCACCTCCCCGCACATATATGCCTGTTTGGCCTTCGGCCCCTTTTTGTACACCGGGTAGAAGTTGAATAGCTCTCAAAACATCTTTTTCTCCAAGTAATGTTGGAATCGTTTTTATTTGCTCGATGGGTATTTCAATACTACTCATTTGGATTTTCTCAGACTCTTTTATTTGGTTTTTTTGAGCCGTGATTATGACTTCATCCAATAGTTTTTGAGGTTTGAGAGAGATATTTAGATCATGATTTTTGGTAAGTTCCAGTGGGATTGTTTGGGTTTCTAAGCCTACATAGGAAAAAGTTAATTCAATTTTTGACCCTTGTGCTACACTTAAAGAATAGAATCCATAGGTATTAGAGCTAGTACCCATGGTGCTGTTGACAACTCGTATATTTACACCGTTGAGGTTCTCGCCGCTTCCTTTTTCGGTTATGTAACCCGAGATTGTTACAGTTTTTTGAGCTTGTATATTTGTGATTGTACCAGATAATAAATACAGGGAAAACAAAATAGTTTTTTTCATGTGTAAAAGAGGATAAATAGTTCGGTTCAATGACGGTCATCTATTTAAACCTCGTTTTTTATTTATTATTGTGTAAAATTAATTTTTTAGAAAAGCGTATAGCTGGATTTAGAAACGAATAAATAAGAATCCTGTTTAAAACAGAAAAATATTCTAAATAAATAATTGATTTTAATATATTTAAATTTTATATTAACCTATGTAGTAAAGAGGGTACGATTAAATGACAAATATTTATAATACAATAAAATAGTATTTAGTTAGTTTATTTGTTAATCTAGGATTATAAATATTGTATTTTAGTCGTTTGTGTTTCCCAAATAACATTAATGTGGATATCCTTGGTGTGTGTCTCCAACAAGCTTTCTACAAATCAAAAACCAGCATTTACATTCGTCTCCCAAGGAAGTTTACTTATATTTTGACCAATGAGTTTTCCCATTTCTAGGCCTTTAGTATTGTCTTGCCGAGTGTGTATACCACCATACAATCGAGATATACCACATTCTGCTGCCATTTCAGAAATAGAGATATAGTTTCGTGGTTTAAACTCAACATTTCTAATAGCGTCTTTGGCTCTTCCTAAATGAGTATTGTCGGTAAATGTAACATTATCACCAAAAGAAGATATCATGGCTTCAGCAGCAGCTGCTACTTGAGTTGCATGACCTGAAATGAACGCGGGAAATGGCGGTTCTGGCCAAAATTGTACAAAATTAGGGTCAATGTTTCTACGAATATAATTGGCTGGCCTTTCTGAATGATAGGTGTATTTTACCTTCCAACAACACACAAATGCATCTGCTACTGATAAGCCTGTCTTTGCAAAAATAGACGTCATTTCAAACAAGT
>JBOFGX010000270.1:0-5915 GCA_051649345.1 Leadbetterella sp.
ATAATCATACCCCAATAATTACTATCAGCTGTATTAGCAAGAGGCTTGTAGATAGAAATCCCGCTACCGTTTAAAGGACTTCTTGTAGCATTACCATAAACAATATTGTACTCAAAAGTAATATGGTCAGAGCCAGTAGATACGATACCACCGGTGCCGTTGTTATAAACTTTACAGTTTTTTACAGTTATGTACTCTGAAGCAATATTTGCACCGTTTGCACCCGCACCGTAAGCAGTACCTACATTAATACCTGATTGCTGATCCTGAGATCCGCTATCATGCATTACAGTAAGACCATCTACCACCACGTGCTTACAGCCAGCAAGATATAAAACTCCATATCTTGAACTCGAATACGTACTATTTCCTTTTAAAATAGCCATATGCTTGTTTTGAGCCTTTATTGTAATTGGGCTACTCGCTGTACCGCTTTTAACCCAAAAATAACGATCCCCATCAAGATTGTAAGTACCATCCATAAGAATGATGGTAGTCCCAGGTGCAATGTTAGTGATATCCAAGGCTCCACCAATACTTGTTGGGCTTGAAGTAGAAGTTCCGTCGCCAGTCCCTGTTGGCGATACATAAATCGTGGATTGCCCCAATACTACAGCACGAGACAAAAAGAGGATGCTTAGAAAAAATAGAATTTTCTTCATAATTAATTAAATTTGGTTAGAATGATTGATAACCCGAAAAGAGATACGAAAAAAAGAGTATTTTGTAAAATACCAATTTTTAAATAGATTTTTTCAGGAAGTGGGACAAAGGTAAAAAAAAAAATATAAAATGAAAAAAAACACAAAAAAATAAATGAAAATCATCAATCGCTCAGATTTAATGAAAAATAACGAATACAATGTTTAAACTAAAACACTTATATACTGTATTTTATAAAAATACTAATGATAGCATCTATGATTTAGAAAAATACACATACAATTTCTTTACAATGAATAAATTGCACTATATTATGTTTTAGAGTAAAACTGCTGCTATAACAATGTATGTTCCTAGTATTTTAATGTCTATCTCCAGTGTTTGTAAGATTTGTGCTTCTTGCTTGGTAAACGCACATAAAATATGCTACCAAACAAGTACTTCTGGCTACTTACAAAGTTATTATAAGAAAAGAAAATTACTATCAACCTAAAAATGCATCAAACGTAAGAATGAAAAGTTTGTTTCCATTTTTATCTATTTAAGAAAACATCAAAGGAATAAGACGCTTTTGGGGCACTTTTTCACACTTCTTTGAAAAAATGATACGAAGCATCGTTCATTTCGTCAATCTATCTAATGCTTTTTGGGGTTAAAAGTTAGAGTTATATACGTATTGAGAATTCTTTGACTAAATTTACTAAAAATAGGCTTTTAAAAAGTATGCCTGAACTATGACCTTAAAAGAAATAATTTTACATTTACGATTCCCGTTTTCATTTTTTTTGTCCCCTGTGTTCTTTTTAGCCATATCTCAACAAAAGGAAGGCGACCTCATAAAAAACATTTTTATGTTTTTTATACTTCATATATTGGTATATCCATCTTCTAATGCATATAATAGTTACTGTGATAAGGATGAAGATAGTATTGGTTTATTAAAAAACCCACCCAAAGTAGATAGGAAACTATTGTTTGTTAGCAATTTACTTGATATTGGAGCCATATGCTTGTCCATAGTCTGGATTCACCTGTATTTTGCAATAGGTATAATGCTATATATACTCATAAGTAGAGCGTACTCTTGGGACAAAATACGTCTTAAAAAGTACCCCATTTTAAGTTGGTTGATCGTAGGGATTTTTCAAGGTGGATTTATTTCATTTTTAACACAAATGTTTGGGCAAAGTACTTTTCCGTCTGACTCACTACTAGAAATTCTCAAAACCATTGATCATCATCAAATTTGGTGTATAGTATTTTCGATTTTCATGCTTTTGAGTATTTATCCCATTACGCAAATTTATCAGCATGATTCAGATAAAAAAGCTGGTATCAATACCATAAGTATGGTCATGGGAATACGAGGCACTTTCGTAAATACAATGATAATGTACTCCTTGGTCATTGTATTTGCTCATTTCTTTATGAACATTTATGAGTTGTATTTACTATTAGTTTTTAGTATCCCTATGCTCGTATTTCTTATCTACTGGATAAAGAGAGCTTGGAGTAAAGCCGAAAATGCCAATTTTGAAAATACAATGCGTATGAATGTGATTTCTTCCGTGTTTTTGAATTCCTGTTTTATAATTTACAACTTTATATAAATGACATACATAAATAAAATATCCACCGCAATTCCTCCGTATAAACATTCGCAAAGTAGAATTTATGAATTTATGCAAAGCCAAACAGAGTTTAGTGATGCACAAAAAAGAGGAATCAAACTTATGTATGGACTAAGCGGAATAGAAACTCGATATTCTGTTTTAAATGATTTTTCGGATACGGATCCTGAATTTTTTGCTGAAAAATCCAGCCGTACAATCCAAGAACGAATGAAATTGTACAAAGAAAATGCTATTCTACTTGCTAATCAGGCCATACTAGGCTTGAATATAGACCTATCTAAGATTACACATTTGATTACGATCTCTTGTACTGGTATGTCTGCACCAGGCTTAGATGTGGATTTAGTAAATTCCCTGGACTTAGAACCCACAATTTCTCGGACATCTGTAAACTTCATGGGCTGCTATGCCGCCATACATGCATTTAAGCATGCTGATGCAATCGTCTCTGCCGATAAGAATGCTAGGGTAGTAGTAGTGTCTGTTGAACTCTGTACACTACATTTTCAAAATGAAAACAAAACAGACTTTATCACTTCCAATCTACTGTTTGGAGATGGTGGTGCTGCTGCACTCATTAGCAGTCAGAAAGAGGGTTTTGAAATAAAAGGCTTTCACTCTAGAATTTATAGAGATATAAATGAAAGCATGGCATGGGATATATCAGAAAAAGGATTTCTAATGAAACTTACGCAGGATGTCCCTGCTATCATTCAAGAGAACATTCGAGGCTTTGTAGAAGATGCCTTAGTAAAAGTAAATTGGGACAAAACGGCCGTTAAGTACTTGATTCACCCTGGGGGAAGAAAAATTTTGGATGTTGTAATAGAAAGATTGGGATTACAAAAAAGTGACATAGACGAGAGTTATTCTATTCTGAGAGATTTTGGAAATATGTCATCTGCAACTATAATGTATATACTGGGTAGGTTAAAACCTCAATCTAAAAAACCAATTTTGATGGCTGGATTTGGCCCTGGAATTACAATAGAAAGTATGCTATTACAAGCTCTATGAAAAAACGTTCCTATGAAAAAGAGCTACTTGATGATGATGAGATTCCTACAGGAGATCTCTTCCAAAATCTAAAAGAGCTCGAAATCATAAATAAACGACTAGGGGGTCATATGGCCGTTTGGGGATGTATAGAAAGCCTAGTGGAAAATGTAAATTCTCCCATAACGATTTTGGAAATTGGCTCTGGAGGTGGGGATAATTTACGGTATGTACAAAAAAGAAAACCACAAAACACGTATGTTGGGGTAGATCTCAAATCAGATTGTATCCAGTTCTCGAAGGACAATTCTGAAAACATACTATGGATATGCTCGCCTTATCAAGCGTTTAAACAAAATGAACCGGCAGATGTAATTTTCAACTCTCTGTTTTGCCATCATTTCGAGGATGAAGAGATTGTGGAAATGCTACGGTGGATGTACACAAACTCTAAGCTAGGATTCGGCATTGCTGACCTTCACAGGCATTCTCTGGCTTATTGGGGAATAAAAATAATAACCCAACTTTTTTCGAAAAGTAGACTAGTAAAAAATGATGCCCCGCTATCTGTAAAAAGAGGGTTTACAAGGAAAGAATGGATTTACCTTCTAGAAAAAGCAGGTATACAGAATTATACAATTCATTGGAAATGGGCGTTTAGATTTGCCATAACGATAACAAAATAAAGTGAGTAAAACCGATTTTGATATTGGAATTATAGGGGGTGGGCTTGCTGGTCTATCCTTGGCTATTCTAAAGGCTAAATCCGAGAAAAGAGTAGTTGTATTTGAAAAGGGCACTTATCCCCAGCATCGCGTTTGTGGTGAATATGTCAGTATGGAATCATGGGGATTTATTAAAAGCCTTGGGATTAATCTTGACACGTATCAGCTTCCTAAAATCACGCAATTGGAAGTGAGTAGTCCATCGGGTAAAATATTCCGATCGGAGTTGGATTTAGGTGGATTTGGGATAAGTCGATATTTATTGGATGACTTATTGTATAAAAGGTGCTTAGAATTGGGTGTTGTAGTTCTAACTTCCGCTCAAGCTACTTCTGCATCAGGCGGAGTAATTGAAACAGCTCAACAGAAGTATAAAGTAGATACTATTGTGGGGGCTTTTGGAAAAAGATCCAATCTCGACTTGGTGTGGAATCGAAAATTTGTAAAAAACTCGAAAGCCTCTCTTGATAATTTTGTAGGTGTAAAATACCATATAAAGTATGATTTCCCTAAAAATACGATAGCTCTTCACAACTTTGAAGATGGGTACTGCGGAATTTCTGCAATAGAAGATGATACATATTGCCTCTGCTATCTTACGAATGCGAGTAATTTGCAACGATCCAATAATGATATAGCTACTATGGAGAAAAGCATCCTCTCAAAAAATCCCTACTTAAAGAGTATTTTCGAAAATGCTCAATTTTTATGGGATAAACCAAAGGTAATTTCACAAATAAGTTTCGAGAAGAAAACAACTATTGAAAACGGCGTGTGGATGATAGGTGACTCTGCAGGAATGATCACTCCGCTATGCGGAAACGGCATGAGCATGGCACTGAGATCTAGTAAATTATACCACGAATCTGATACTGTGACAGGAAAAGGGTATTCTAGCAATTGGGAAGAACTATTTTCTAGAAGATTACAAATCGGCAGGGGAATTCAGTCTGCGTTTGGTGATGTGTCAAGAACCGAATGGCTAGTACGTCTAGCGAATGCATTCCCGTTTGCTACTAGATGGTTGATTTCCAAAACACATGGCGAAGAATTTTAAAACAGATATGGGTTTACTCCAAAACCTCCACTAAAATATAAATCAATTGGCCACTTTTTTGAAAAAATAAGCTGGGGCGTCGAAAGCAAGTCCTTGATCTATAACCAGTTCATTGTCACAGATTCTAATCGTACCGTTTAGGATATTGGTTTTATCTTTGCTTGGATCACTTTCTATAGATACAAACTGGACATTATTAGCCGTTTTTTGGATAACCTTGTAATTAATCAAGAAGCTCAGCTTTCCGTTTTCATAGACTTCCGCTAATCCAAATTTATCAAACTTAAACCGTATTGTATTGCTAACAACGTCCTGTGGCTGAATTCTAAACCCCTCCTTTCTTCGTAAGTCCCAAGTTCCCACGATATCCTTGGAAATAGTCTCGACCTTTATACTGACCTCTGTATTTTGATAAATACAAACAAAATCGCTTTTCGCAGTTAAAAGGGGGCCTGTTGCTGGAGAAACAATTTCATTATCGGCCGTTGAACATGCACTTATTATTGCAGAAACTAAGCAAGTAAATACAAAAAAAAGAAACTTAAACTTTCTACTATCTGACATGGAAAACTACATTACTATATCAAAGACTCCATAAATGTAAAGAAAGTTGGATGAACTCTAAAATTTTTAAGCTAAGACGCTTTTGAGTGCGTTCCAAAGCAAGCGTTTTTCATTGTTTTGGTTGGCTTGAATTTTCTCTAAATCATCAGCAAATACATAGTGCCTATCTTGAGCAAGCTTCAAAATATAAGGTGCAATGTCAGACTTAAAACCTAATTGGGTAAAAGGCACTCCAAAACTGAAAATGGCAGGTGTCGTCTTTATGATTTTTTTTAT
>JBOFGX010000271.1:0-3605 GCA_051649345.1 Leadbetterella sp.
ATCCTTTAAAGTTTTTGCAGCAGGTGTACCAGGTCTTTCAGAATAAAAGAACATATAACCGTAGTCGTATTTGACTTCATCCATCAAGCTTAGCGTATCTTGGTGGTCTTGGTCTGTTTCTGTACAAAAACCCGCTATCATATCATGCGAAATACCGCAATCCTCACCCAGTATTTCACGTATTTTAGCAATACGTTCAAGATACCATTCTCTCGTATACGTACGATTCATGAGCTCTAGAATACGCGTGCTTCCACTCTGAGCAGGTAAATGTATATAATTACAGATATTATCATACTTTTTTATAGTATACAAAACATGATCCGTAATATCCTTTGGATGTGAAGTAGAAAAACGAACTCGCAATTGAGGCGAAATCTTCGCTACAGATTCTAGTAAAAGTGAAAAATCAAATATCTCGGTTTTTTCTGCATTTTCCCATTTATAGGAATCTACATTTTGTCCTAAAAGTGTAACTTCCTTGTACCCTTTACTGAATAAATCCTTCGCTTCATCAATAATTGTGTGAGGATCACGACTTCTTTCTCTTCCACGCGTATAGGGTACTACACAGAAACTACACATATTATTACATCCTCTCATGATAGAAATATATGCAGATACACCATTGGTGTCTAATCTGATGGGAGAAATATCAGCATATGTCTCTTCCCGTGAAAGAAAGACATTAATAGCTTTATGACCTTCGTTTACTTCTTCCAACAATCTTGGCAAATCCCTATATGCATCAGGACCGACTACAAGGTCTACCATTTTTTCCTCTTCCAAAAACTTATGCTTGAGTCTTTCAGCCATACAACCCAAAACACCAATTTTAAGCTTGGGTTTATTCTTCTTATTGGATTGAAAATCAGATAACCTTTTTCTTACCTTGTGCTCAGCATTGTCGCGAATCGCACAGGTATTGAGTAATATGAGATCGGCCTCCTCTAAACTCGAAGTAGTGGAGTAGCCGTCATTACGCAAGATAGACGCTACTACCTCGCTATCAGCAAAATTCATCTGACAACCATAGCTCTCTATGTACATTTTTTTTGTACCCAAACTAGGCTCATTAATGGAAACTTTAGCTTCATCCAGATTCTCCATTAATTCTAACCCTTCGTTTGTATGATTCATAAATAATAATGAAATTGGGCTACAAAATTAAGGCATAAATGACAAAATGTCAGCTTAATTTCAAGATTAATTTTTTTAGATTCTAGCCCGTAAATTTGATTTTATATCCTTTAGCCACTCTGATTTAACAATACTTAGAACTGCACTGTCTCTTCTGCCCCCTTGGCGTGTAGGCATGTGTGATCGCAAGATACCTTCTAAAGTACAACCAATTGACTTCATAGCTTCTAAACTTTTAGTATTGTTTGCATCTGCACGAAATTCTACCCTTTCCATATTTAAAACTTCAAATGCATATTCTAACAAAAGATATTTCATGTTTTTGTTCAATCCCGTACCTTGAAACTCATCTCCTATCCAAGTGTATCCAATTGTGATCATTTTGTAATCAAAATTTATATCGTAGAATCGAGTTGAACCCGCATAAGAGTTTGCTTCCTTATCCAAAATAATAAATGGAAAAGCTTTATTGGATTCAGCATCCCCTATCGCACTTTCAACGTATTTGAAAAGCGAAGATTCATCATTTATAGGAACTAATGAGAAATCCCATAAGTGGGGCTGCTCAATAGCAAAACGTACAAGATGAGGGATGTCTTCAATAGAAAGTTTTTTAAGCAAAACACGATTATTCTCAAGGACTAAATTTTGGAAAATTGTAGACATAAGATTAGGATAAAACTTTGTTGAAAACACGCAACCAATTGGCATGGAATATATTCTGTATATCTGTATCCGTATAGCCTCTTCTTTGTAAAATATCTTGATACTTAGAAATATCGGCGATGGTATCTAGGTCATAAGGACTCTGTTCTAGCCCAAACAACCCGTCTAGATCTGTCCCAAATCCTATGTGAAGGGAATTACCAGCCATTTGGCAAATATGATCCCAATGGTCTACCAGTTTTTCAAGGTTGATTCCAAGTTCTTTAGAATCCTCATTGCCGGTCAATTTATAGTCTGGATAAAGCATCCATGCATCTAATGGGCCTCCGATGACCCCCCCTTTTTGAATAATAAGTTTCAATTGTTCGTCACTAAATTGCCGCTCTCCTGGTACTATGGCTCTACAATTTTGATGACTTGCCCACACTACTCCATTAAAAATATCCATAGCTTCAAAAAAAGCAGTATCTGTCAAATGCGTAGCATCCAATGCCATAGAGAGACTTTCCATTTTCGGGAGTAGTTGCTTACCTAAATCCGTCAGCCCTGTTCCATCGCTGTGTGTTCCTGGAGAGTATCTACCTGGACCAAAATGAGCGGGGCCAATAGCTCGCAAACCTTCTTGATAATACATATCTAGAAAATCTAAATCTACTATTGAGTCTGCTCCTTCAAGACTCAAAATATACCCAATGGGCTTGGCATCATTTGATACAGTAGTATCATTCCATAGTTGAAGATGTTTATCAAGAGCCGCTTTTGTGGTAATTTGTACCATTTCTCCTTGCTTTTCCATAACCCTATACCAGCCCAATTGTGCCATCGCAAATCCGTAAGCCTGCTCAGGAGAATGCCAACCGTTAAGCTTTAAATTTCGAATTTGTTCTCCTTTGGGAGAGTGCCTAGCAATCATTGTAGCTAAGACCAAACCGATATTACCTCTTCTTAAATCGGGTAAAGCCACTGTGCCTTTGCCTCTATCCTGGGTATCATTCATTCCCAATTGGATCTCAAAATCTCGAATTTGGTGAGCGGACTTCTTAAGGTCCCTATTGAGACTCATGGCATTTGTGGCCAAGTCTAGATGTGCATCTATTGTAAACATGAGAGTAAAGTTTTATTCAAAATTGTTTAAAAATATGTTCGAACCAAAAACATGTCATCACAAATATTGATAATATTTACTTGAGATAATCTATTTTCTTGAGAAATTCCTCTGTTTTTACTATTACATCTTCCCTGAATGGACTATGATTAAAAAAGCCATGTGGTTGATTTTCATAAATATATAACTCACACTGTGCACCAAATGTCTTCGCTTTATCTCTGAAATCCTCTAGCGTTTTTACAGGAATAAGTTTATCCATCGTTCCCAGAAAGAGTATTGTAGGAGGCAATTTACTTTTCAAACTATGAAAGGGAGAAAACTCAGGGTACTTTTCCTTGATTTTTTCATATCCAAAACCACTCGGCCCATTATCTAAAACCGGGTTGAAGAGAACTAAAGCGTTTGGCAAAGGAGATATCTCCAGATTATCTGTAGACTCATTCAAGATTGTATTTGTAAAACAGGATGCTGCCAGATGCCCCCCTGCTGAACCACCAGCTGCGATAATTTTATTAGGATTGATTTGAAATTTTTTAGCATTAGACCGTATAAATCGCATAGCTGATTTTGCATCCATAAGAGATTCAAAAGGACTTGTTTTATGCTTATTATATGTCCTATAATCGGCTAAGAAACAAACGATTCCTTGCTGAGCAAAATATTCAGCAAATGGGCGAAGATGATTTCTATC
>JBOFGX010000272.1:0-3535 GCA_051649345.1 Leadbetterella sp.
CTTTTTATATGGAAATGCCAATTTCGGACTGAATGATTTATACGTGATTAAGCAAAATAATTTGACAAAAACTGGATTAACTTAGTCCTAGCTGAGTCTTCGAAGAGACTCAGCGTTTGAATGACGAACAAATAGTGATTTTATTATTAACCTGAGTTCGATTTATATTTTTTAGAAATATGTGATAAGATTTATGGTTATTACTTAAATCTGCCTACTTTATACAAAACACGCAAATTTCTTCGGAACTTTCCCAGTAAATCGAGAACTCACCTAACGTAAGCGATCATTGTAGAACGACACCAATAGAAAATTAACTAAAAAGAAATGAAACGCATTAAACTGACGACTTTAATATTTGGACTTCTACTATTCGGCTGCAAGCAAGCCGATGACAAAACTGCTTCACTAAGTGGAGAAAAAGCGTTAAACTCAGCAGACGATAAAGAGCAAATTCAAAATCTTATCAGAAAAGTTTATGAATGGCACGAAGGACAAAATCCATCAAACAATGATATGATTACTGACCGTATAGACAGTATTTACATCGGGTTTAATATTGACCAGCTCAAGCTAGACGTTGAAGAACTTAAAGCGACTAATTTTTTTTCAACAGGGTTTATTGACAACTATTACAGAATTTACACAACACTTAACGAAAAGTTAAGAAACAAGGAAATTGAATGGTTAGTAGGCGACTTACCACCTTTTGGTAATGATGCTAATCCTTGGTGTAATTGCCAAGACAACCCAGACAATTATTGGCAAACAATGACTGTAGACAAAATCGCATTCAACAGCAATGTCGCAACTTTTACTTGGACTTGGGGAGACAATTTCCATTATAAAGCAAGTGCAATAAAGCTAAATGGCAGTTGGAAAATCTCATATTTAGAAGGATTTAACTTTGATGAATTTACAAGAAAAAACTATTGACAATATTGTCAAAAAAAACAACGAACCGCTAACTAGCTGTAGCACAATGAATGTGAATCTCTTCTAATCATTAGAGATAATCTTTTGAAGGCTTATGTGCATTTTCTTAATAACATGGGTCTTCCCAAAATACAAATAAAAACAGGGAATTATCATCCATCAATTTACAAAATTTTAGAAAAAAGCTATTCCTATTCTGAACAAACCAATGAGACTCATATAGAATTACTGATACATATTGCATCAATTGATCCCATATTAAATTACCATTAAATTACTTGAAATCAAGGTATTTAAATTTATATTTTGGGTACTTGAATTTATATTTGATAAGAAATCAAAAAACAATAAATATTGCCACATTAATTGTGCAGGCAAATATTGAAATGCTTCTAAATACTATAAAAAGTACTAAAAAGTAAGTTTACACTTTTTTTTAATCTAAATAGTCTCGTTATGAAATCCATAAAATGTTCTTATTTGTTTTTAATGAGTCTTTTGCTCTTTTCAGAAATTATGCAAGCACAGGAGTTAATTACTTACCCTACTATTCCTGGGCGTTCGCCATCCGACAAATACACCTGTCGTGTAAGAAAAGTAGGTACAACTACCTGGCAAGACGCTTTCGTTTTACAAACTGTTAGTAAACCCAATGCTACCAGTCCCAGTCCTAATAATGGGTATGTTAGTGATCTAAAAAATTGGACAGCTTCTTGGATTGCCTTTGAGTTTTCGGGTGGTGCGGTAGAAGTTGAGATTGCCTTAGCGTCAGGGGTTAGCATTTCGGGGCTTACAAGTATAACGCAAGCCATGGTAAGACCTGTGGGTCATGCGTCCTCAGCGGTTATATCAAACGGAAAAGTTTATGTTACTTTTACGCAACCTGCCAACGTCAATGTGGATATAAACAATCAAATGGAGGGGCAGTATACTGGCATGTTTTATGGAGGCTCCCCAATTCATACCATTTCTCTGTTTGCTAATCCTGTTTATAAAAAACCCACCTTGACTAACCCACGCGTGTTCCAATTAAATCCTGGTGAAACTATACCTCCTACTACCGACACCAGTTGGGATACCCTTTATTTCAAACCCGGTATTCACCATATCCCTATACCCTATGTAATGAATAACAATAAAACCTTATATATCCCAGGCGATGCAGTGGTTCATGGTACTGTTCATTCAAATGATCTATGGGGTTTTGGAGCTTACCATGATTGGTCTGTTTATGGTTCGGGCACGGTGAGTGGTGAAGAAATTCCTTGGGTTGAACCTCTCGCTCTCGAAACGACCCCTTTTGCTCGGCATGCATATAGAGTAAAACTTGAAGGCTTTGTAGTAGCTGACCCTGCCCACCATGTATTCTTTGTACTTAATACGACAAACCAACCTGAAAATAAAAATTATTTAAAGAATTTGAAAGTCCTAGCATGGAGACTCAATTCGGATGGGGTTAATCCTGACGGCAATACTGACGTGAGAAATTGTTTCTTCAGATGTCAAGATGACAACATGAAATACCCCCATGATAATGGCTCTATTAGTGATTGCGTGTGTTGGTCTGATTTCAATGGTTCAGCACTCTATGTAGATGCTGGTGGGACTAATTCATCTGTTAACAATATAACCGTAATTTATCATCGAGCGGCATGGCACTATTGGAAAAGCGGCAGGACTATTTCTTTTCGTGATGTTCAGCCTGGTATGACTATGCAAAATATCAATATAAAAAATGTTTTGGTAGAAGACCCTCTACCCGCTTTTCCTCCCTTCTTTTTTGAGATGAACAATCCTAATAATTCAAATGCCCCTATTACTTTAACCAATGTAAACATTGAAAATGTACGCCAAGATTATCCGTGTGTTCCGGCAAATTATACTTGGGCTACTTGGGCTCTTACTCCTCGAAATACCTTTTGGGGACTTGATGCTACCCGAAAATTTGAAAACATTACTTTCAAAGATTGTTATTACAATGGCGTGCGGCTCTGTAGTTTCTCAGATGGCAATTTTGATGTAAATAGCTTTAATCAAAATGTATCCTTTATGCCATGCAGTGTAATAAGTAGCTCAATATCTTCAAGTTACTGCCGCAATACACCTTTCAATATTCAATTTACAGCTACGGGCACATACAATAGTGGGAATGTGTTTACGGCACAATTATCGAATGCAAGTGGAAGTTTTGCAAGTCCAACTACCTTAGGTACGCTCAATAGCACCACTGCTGGCACTATCTCTGCAACGATTCCCAACACAGTTGCATTAGGTTCAGGTTACAAAATACGAATTGTTAGCTCCAATTTATCAGTCATTGATAATCCAAGCATTCCGTTCGAGGTAGTTGCAACTTGTCCACCACCATGTCCCACATCTATAAATCTAGCAAGCGTAAATACGCCGCCTACTCCATCTGACGACATCGGGGGAGGAATTGTGTTGATGCAAGCCAATATGACCCATGGTACTATTGCAGCAACTAACAAGATCACAGGCACAGCTAAGGTAACCTACCAAGCTAAAAGTATCCTCTTAAATAATGGTTTCAAGGCTGATACGGGTACGGTTTTCATTGTGCAAGTTGGGGGTTGTAATT
>JBOFGX010000273.1:0-2879 GCA_051649345.1 Leadbetterella sp.
TGGACAAGAAAAAACGACTTGTCCCCAATGTTCTGCTGGAAGAAAAAAGAAAACTGATCCCTGTTTGTCTGTGAATATTTCACAGGGAGATTACAACTGTCACAACTGCGGATGGATGGGAAATGTTCGTGCTTTTGTCCCTAAGAACACGATCAAGAAATTTGAAAAGCCAAGTCAGGATATGCTCAATGGAATTGAGCTTAACGAGAAAGTAGAAAAATACTTTTTTGATAGGGGAATTTCACGTGGAACTCTTGATAAATTTTTTATTCACGGCAAGGAAGAGTGGATGCCCCAAACTCAAAAAAAGGAGCGTTGCATCGTTTTCCCATACATCCGTAACAACGAAATTGTAAATGCGAAATACCGCGATGGGAACAAAAATTTCAAGCTTGTCAAGGATGCCGAATTGATTTTTTTCGGTATGCAGACACTTGAGGGAAAACGCTGTGCGATCATCGTCGAAGGCGAGATTGATGCCCTTTCTGCCTACGAGGTTGGCTTTGGAAAAGACTACGAACCGAATTGCAATGAGGATGGGGAAGTGGTGGAACACGAGCTTGGAAGATTTGCGGTTATTTCGGTTCCAAACGGAGCAAGTTCAGGAAACCAGCGTTTGGAATATTTGGACAACAGTTCGGACTATCTCAACACCATCGAAGAGTTCGTGATAGCCACCGACAACGATGCCCCCGGTCAGGCGTTGCGCGATGAGCTAATTCGCAGACTTGGGGTAGAAAAGTGCCGTACCATCAGGTGGGAGATTCTAAAATCGCACCAGACGCACGGAAACGGCCCAAATTTCGATCCAAAAGATTTTAACGAGGTGTTAGTCCATTTTGGAAAAGAGGCCTTAAAATCGCTCGTATTGAGTTCTCAGGAAATTCCTGTTGAAGGTATTTTTTATGTCGAAGATATTTTTTCTTCGATGTTGCAGAATTTTAAAAAGGGTATTCAGGTTGCCCCACCAACTAATTTTGGTGAAATGGACGATTATTTTAGATGGAAAAAGGGGGATATAAACCTGTGTACTGGATATGCTAATGCGGGTAAGTCTACCTTTATGCTTCAGCTAATGTTAACTAAGAGTATTTGGGATGGTTGGAAGTGGGCGATATTTAGTCCAGAGAATTATCCTGCCAATGACTTCTATGATGATTTAGTGGAAATGTATTGCGGGAAGTGGACATCTGAAATGACAGAAGAAGAATATACAAATGCTTGTAAGTTTATAGGTGATCATATATTTTTCGTATACCCAGAAAATGATCATAATATAGAGTCTGTTCACGATAAGTTTAGGTATTTGATTTTAAAAAAGGGATTAGATGGTGTATTAATTGATCCTTTTAATCAGCTTGACTCTATGCAAAAGTCTTATCAAAGAGAGGATCAGTATTTGTCAAGCGTTTTAAAAGATGTAAAACGTTTTGCCTTGTTAAACGGAATATGTTACAATATAATCGCTCACCCTAAAAGTCCTACGTACAGAGAAGATAAATCACTACCTGTAGCAGATATGTATGATTTAGCTGGGGGTGCTATGTGGGGTAATAAGGTAGATCAAATAATATCTTACTACAGGCCAAGATTTCACGAAGATAAAAACAGTAAGGAAGTTGATATATATATCCAAAAGGTTAAAAGAAAAAGAACGGGAGGGCAGCTTGGACATTTTACAATACATCTTAATTGGAAAACAAAAAGATATGTTCATCCTGTAACTGGAGACTCTTATTGTAATCCTTTGGCTGCCAAGAACGCAGTAATTCCAAAAGGCGAACAACAAGACATGTGGAAGCCGTTTGTTAATGATTCTGAAATCGGATTCTAATGGAAGATTTTGCAATAGTAAGAAATATTCAAAACAATCAGTTTTATATGTATCTTGGGAATAATAGATATAGAAATATGGTGACAGATGTTGAGGGTGAAATAGAACCAGAAAAAGCGCAGAAGGTTTTTAAAATAAATTTAAGCCTTACTCAAATGTGTCACGAATTCCCTATGGTAATACAACTAATTAAACAGCTTGGTTTAAAAGCTGATACGAATTAAACGGTGCTGGCTCCCGGAATCCAGTTTTTTTATGGTACAAATGCAATTAATAGGAACACTTGGTAAAGATGCCGAAGTGAAAGACGTAGACAAAACAAAGGTTATTAATTTTTCTGTTGCCGTTAATCAAGGTTATGGAGAAAAAAAGACAACTCTTTGGGTAGATGCTGCAAAGTTTGGAGACAAAACAGCGGTAGCTAATTATTTAAAAAAAGGAACAAAAGTTTTTATTTCAGGAGAACCTACTTTGGTTAATTGGACTTCTAAAACTGGAACATCTGGAACCAGTTTAAGATTACGGGTTAATGAATTAGAGCTTCTTGGAGAGAATAAAACAAAACAATCTGAAGATAGTGTAAGTGAGCAAATCCCAGCTTCTTCTGAATCAGATCTTCCTTTTTAAAATAATACTATGACACAGGTACAAATTGAAAAACTATTTCAAAAGTGGCAACCTAAAGTATTAATCATTGGAACTGTTAAATTTTCTGATGGAACTTGGGGTTTAAACTCTATTGTATGTCAAACAAAACAAGACGTTTATAAAGCAGTTAGTAATTTTCAAAGTTTTGATGTATTTTTCCTAAAGAAATCAAAAGAGGGTGCAGACTTTTATAGGTCAGAAGCCCTTAAGTATGGGGAAATAGTAAAAACTTTAGAAAATGAAGGTTTGGCAACTTAGATCTTACTTTAATTCTTTACCAATATCTTTTGATGATATGGAAGTTGTTTATCATTCTGGAATAAAATGTCTTGACGGATCTAAAATATTCTCTTCAGTTGATTTTATGGAGACGCAGGAAATGACAGATGACGAAGAG
>JBOFGX010000274.1:0-18409 GCA_051649345.1 Leadbetterella sp.
GTTTTAACAGACTGAATATAAATTAAAATCGGTATACAAATTTAGAACTTTAAAATTTATCCTACTTTATATATTACTCTTTTTTCACCGAACCAATCTATTATACCTTTTAACAATATTTTAAAATTTGAAGTACGTATTCCCCCTTACTTCATAAACAAATCCACATTCTCTTTGGTGATTTTGATAAGGCCTGTGTTGACATGAGCTGGGACGTTGGTAATACCCGCTTTGGGGTCATTTTTAGATAGTTTATTGGTTTTGTGAACGATATCGTAGAGATATTGGGCACCGTACCAGGTGAATAGTTCACGTTTTTGTCCTGCAAGTAGTTGTATCACGCCTTCTTTGACCAATGCCAAATGTTCGGGCTCCCAGTCTACAGTGGTGATTTTGATTTTACCTGTCTTGCCGGCTTCTTTTACAGCCAATCCCATACCCGGACCCGAGTTATTATCAAATCCGCAGAGACCCGCTAGATCGGGATGTGCAGCTATCAAATCGGCCGTGATTTTGGCGGCTTCTTCTACATTGGCTTTATCTTCAAACTTACCGACGACTTCAATTCCTGGGTACTTTTTAACTACGTCTAGAAGTCCTTTGAACCCCGCTTCCATATTGGATAAGCCCAATAAACCCATGTAAGCTATTTTGCCTTTACCACCAATGAGTTTAACCATTTCCTCTCCTTGCATTTTGCCTATTTCGTACCAGTCGGTACCCAAAAACGCATGGCGATTGCAATTGGGGATATCTGAGTCATATACGACAACGGGAATACCCGCAGCTACGGCTTTGTTGATGGCTTGGGCTATAGCGGGATCGGTACCGTTGATAAGCAGCCCTGTTGGTCTTGTACCGATAACTTCCTCTATCGTATTGATCTGGGAAGGCACATCCCAATCGGCTGGACCGAGAATAGAGGCCTTCACACCTTTCTCAGCTGCCCAGCGTTTAAACGTAGCCTGATCATGATTTTGATACATGGGCATAGATACCGCCGTGGTTATCATGACGTATTCTTCGTTTTCGATGGCCTGCTCTGTTGTTGGTCCGCTAGACTGCTCTTCCTTGTTACCTTGTTTAGGGGGAAGCTCGCAACCCATTAATGCGGTTATAGTAAGTATAAGTAGGCTTGATTTGATATGCATACAATTAGATTTTTTTAATAATAAATGCCCAATCATCTGATAGGGTTTTAGGGTATTGCCAAGAGCCATCTACCGTATTGATAGTAGGTAATTGGGTCGTCTCACCTGTACGAGGGTTGATCATCATAACAGAAAAACTCTGATTTTTGGGTAATGCTAAACGGCAATACGGCAAGCGACTATATACCAAATACTCTTGATCGACTTGGGCTAGGCAATAGTTGCCGTTATTGACGATGCCATTGTTCGGCTGCATTTTCCAGTAAGCCGTTTTCTCAAAAATATCTTTCATGATGGCATAGCCTTTGAGCATCGTCATGTCATCATTTCCTCTGCCGTTGATCCAACCTCCACCGGTATCTTTTCCCGCACCTGTACCATCATTCGCCCGCTCACCTGTAGTTTGGTATCCCCCCGCCATGACCATTTCCCAAGCCAATCTTCGTCTATTATCAGCAGAGCGGCCATCGTCCACTTTAGTGGCTTTAGCTCCACAGCCCCATTCGGGATAATGGTCTTCGTACCCGTACTCTTCGTTGATCTGAGGTATGATTCGCCCGCTTTCACTTTGAGCTTTGCGAGCATTGGCTATAAAGTCGTATCCCCCACATTCGTCCCAGTTTTGATACAAGACCATATCCACCCAAGTAGACTTACGAAACGGAAAATTGGCATTGCCATGTACAGAAATCAAATGTTTGTTGGGATCCGCTGCCTTTAGTAATTTGCCCATTTTCTCTACCCATTCTTCGTTTCTAAACAAATGATACTCATTGGTGATATCCCATGTGATATTGGGAAAGGCAGAATATCGGGCTGCCGTATAGAGATAGTAGGCTTGTTCTTCGGCATTGCCCATATTGGTTTTCTTGAAAGGATCACAACCGTGATCGAGACCGTCAACATAGAATATCAAAGACACAATAATGTTGTTGGCATTGGCTCTTGAGATAAGTCTATCTAGTTTTTGCCAGTGGGCTACATTGAAACAGGTCACGTCAAACTCAGGATTGTCTAGATCGTCGGGTTTTTTGGCAAGCCAAGGATTGAGCTTAAAGGTAAAATTGGATGACTCTACCACATTGGGCTCTGACCATCGCGTACCTCCATGAGCACGAGCATTAATAGCCACTCGTATACGATTGACTTTGAGTTTCCCTAAACGATCGATGGCTGCATCAATAATTTTATCGTCTTTCCAACCCAGCATCCAATAGGTTGTGGTGGAATTCCAAAAAAAATGTTTCTGGTTACCATCTGTAATAAAATGCCAAGGATTTTCGGGATCTACACGCAATATGCCTTGATTATCGGATTTTTTAACTTCAAAATTACCTGCAATATTCTCCGTTTTACCATCTGCAGATATCATCAGATCATAGGCGTAAACACCCGGTTTTGTAGGCAAAAAACGGATCTTGTAGATCATTCCGTCTTGATCATCACAAAAACCCGTTACCCCTGTAACTTGACCCGAAGCGTGAGCAAATGTCCCTGTAAGCTTCACTTCGGAGAATGGATTTTTGCCTGCCCATTTTTTGAGTGTACAGGTTCCCTCCCAAATCTCATGGGTTTTTACTGCCTGGGGACTAAATGTGAAAATATGATTTTTTATGTTTTTCTGGGCAAAAACACAGTTAGAAATAAGCAAAAAAAAGAGAGTTTTTAGTTTCATAGTTTTATAGCTTAAAATTTATACTAATCACAACGACAAAAGAGATCTTATTTCGTCTTTATCCACCCTATAAGGGGAACCGTTATTATCCGCTTTAATACTCATTTTAGGAACTTCGTTTTTGTAAAAAGCGGTCTATCCAAACAGCTAGAATCAGAATAACACCTAATATGATCTCTTGCCAATATCCTGAAACACGGGCAATCACCATTATGTTAGCAACTAAACCCATAAACAAGGCTCCTAGTAAAGCTCCTTGGATTTTACCTGTTCCTCCTTGTAAACTGGCTCCTCCGAGAATCACAGCTGTAATGACCCGTAATTCGAGGCCTCGACCTGAGGTCGGCAAAGCAGACCCAAGACGAGAAGCAAGCAATATACCTGCAAAACCAGCCAAAACAGAAATGAATATATAGGAATAGAGTTTCATTTTCGAAACATGAATTCCGGATAGTTCAGCCGCTTTTTCGTTGCCCCCAATAAAATAAAACCGCTTGAAGAAAGTCGTTTTTGTGGCCAAAAATGCGAACGCCACAACTATAATGAGCATATACCAAATGGGCATTTGGATACCCAAAAGTTTTGATTGCGAAAGGGCATTGAACCAATACGGCAATCCCTGAATTCCCGATCCACTCACCCAAATTGCCAATCCTCTTACAATACCCATCATAGCCAACGTCTGAATCATGGGATTCACCCCTTGATATGCGATCAGGTACCCATTGATAAACCCCACAACCGCACTTGATAATAAACCTACGATAATTGCCAATGGAACGGGGACATGGTAATAAGCCATCAATAACGAAACCAAACATCCTACAAATGCCACAACAGACCCCACAGAAAGATCAAATGCACCCGATACCATTAAGATCATCATGCCCACTGCCACTATCGTATCAATGGATAAATTCAAGAAAATTTGGCTAAAATTCTGAAATGTTGGGAAGTTTTTAGGAAAAACAAAGCTGGCTGCTACTGCTAAAACTAGGATGGTAAGGCTTAAGGAATACGTGCGTTCTGAAAATATTTTTTGCATAATTTAAAGGATTACATAGCCCAGGCTAATATTTCTTGTTCGTTGGTTTGAGAGGTAATTAATTCTTTGTTTACTCTGCCTTTTTTTATAACTAATACACGGTCAGATACATTTAAAATCTCTGTCAGCTCGCTGGATATTAATAAAATAGACTTTCCTTCAGAGGCTAATTTTTGTAATAATTCGTAGATTTCAAATTTGGCTCCAATGTCAATACCATGCGTAGGTTCATCGATAATCAACAGATCGGGATTACTAGAAAGCCACTTGGATAAAACCACTTTTTGCTGATTGCCCCCGCTTAGCTCCGAGACTGTTTGATTTACTGAGGAGCAAGCGATATTAAGTTTTGTCTTATACACTTCGGCATCTCCCGTAGCCTTTGTGGCATTGTAATATAAGGAGTCATTTTCTGTATAGTTTATAGAGTCTATGTTCTGAGCGATATCGATTCTTAAATATAGACCCAATGCCTTACGTTCCTCAGGTACATACGCTATTTTGTTTTTGATAGCATCTGCTGGACTTTGTATGGATAACTCTTTACCATGAAGTCGTATACTACCTTTCTGAATGGGTAAAACACCAAATATGGTTTTCGCTATTTCTGTACGACCCGCACCTACTAGTCCGGCTAAAGCGAGTATTTCGCCCTTCTTTATCGTAAAACTTATGTCATGAATATAGGAGTTGCTTAGACCTTGTACTTCACAAATCACCTCCGTTCCGACAGCAGTTTTTGTTGTGCTCTGGCTCAATTCTCTACCCACCATAAGACCAATAAGCTGCTCTTTTGTGATCTCCCCACAGGCCTGAGTACTTACGTATTTACCATCCTTAAAAACTGTCACACGATCTGCTATCTCAAAAATCTCCTCCATCCTGTGCGATATATAGATGATACTCGTGCCTTGCTTTCTTAGAAAATTTAAAATCTTAAAGAGCGTATTTTTATCACTTTCAGATATAGAAGCTGTAGGCTCATCTAGGATCAAAATTGAGGAATCTCGGGATAAGGCTTTGGCTATTTCGACCATCTGTTTTTGCCCTGCGGATAATTCACCTACATTTTGATTTGCTTGGATTGACTCAGAAATCTGTAGACGGTTGAGTAATTCTTGCGTATCGGCATGTAACTTAGTTTCATCTATCCAGCCTAATTTCGTTTTCGGAAACTGATTCACGAATATATTTTCAGCTACCGTTTGGTTTTCAAAAAGACTCAATTGCTGGTATACGATAGCTATACCTAAACTAGCAGCATGTGCTTGCGAGCGAATAGTCTGACGTGTATTGTCTAGCCAAATTTCTCCTGTATCGGGTGAAACATTTCCAGACAGTACATTCATGAGCGTACTCTTGCCAGCACCGTTTTCTCCACAAATAGCATGAACCTCTCCTGTATTTAACTCAAAATCAACATTTTGCAATGCTCTAACTATACCATAAGATTTTGAAATATTTCTAAGTTTAAGCTTCACAAGTCTATAAGTTTATTATCTCGGGCTGATTCGTACGACGAAAATACTAATTTAACCGTATTAAAGTTATCTTCACCCGAAGTTTCTGCATTTCCACCTTGAAGTCCTCTCAAAATATCTCGATTACAATCGACAATACTTGAATGAACGACTGCGTAGTCAGGATCTAGCCAAGGATACATTGTTGGCTTCACAACCTCAGATACTGTTCCATTTGATGTGGTGAGCTTTATTTCAAAATCGTTGGTCAGATGGATGCTTCCTTTGTCGCCTTCTACCAACACCAAAGTCTGAGGGAAAGCCTCTTTTTCGAGAAGTGAGGCATAGGACATTTCGGCATAGCAATGCACTCCGTTTTTCATTTTCAAAAACACATTGGCTACGTCTTCTCCTTTGATGGTGGGATTGACCTGAGATGTTTGGCAATACAAACTTTGAGCTTCTCCAAACAAAAACCGACAAACATCTAAAACATGTGACCCCACATCTGTAATAATAAATTGATCGAGCTCTGCTAGAAAAGGTTGGTTTTCGAATACCGGAAACGCCGAAACAAAAGAAGCCCTCCCTTTGAATACTTTTCCGATAATGCCTGAGTCTATTAGCTTTTTTACGTGTCGGATGGGAGCTTGCCAACGAAAATTTTCATGTATAAAATACAGAACACCTGCATTTTTACAGGTATTCAGCATGTTTTGTGCGAGTTCGAAAGTAGCTGCCATAGGTTTTTGACAAATCACATGAATGCCTTTTTTAGCTGCTTTTTCTACAAAAATAGGATGTGTATCTACGTCTGTGATAATGTCTACAAAATCAAGCTCTTCCTTTGCTAAAAGCACGTCTATATCATCGTAAACCGATGGTATATTAAACTTTTGAGCGAGAACTTCGGCCTTGGATTTGGTTCTATTAAACAAAGCCACAATCTCTACTCCGGGTAGTTCTTTCCAAGCAGGAATCTGGTAGTTTGCCCAGAATCCCGTACCTATGACTGCACAGCGAAGGTTTTTCATATTTTATTTATTCGTAATATCGCGAACTTGCTCCTTTATATCGTCCATTTCGAATATTTTCTGCCAGCCTTCTTTGAAAAGAATTGGCTTTGCTCTTTTCGAAATTTTATAAGCTGCATCGGAGAATGTACCGTTTACTTCTTTAAATAACACGGCAATTTGGATACGCAAATGGCCCAAAACGAAGTCTCTAGCTGCTGCCTCAGGCACACCCAAAGCTAGGATTTTATCATAGCCTTCTTTCACGACTTCCATACAGGTCTGAGCCAAAGTTTCCACCATGGCTGGCTCTAAAATAGCCATTTGCTCAAGCGTAATTCTATGAACCTGATCAATGGGCTGGTACATATCTTTGGCCACTTGTTCGCCCAAAGCGTAATGTTCTTCGGTACCTGACATTAAAGCAACTACAATCGATTGTTTGGCAGTAATCCCTCCATAAAAATCACGGAAAGCCGTTTCAGTAGGTTCCCAATTGAAGACAGAAGGGTGACATGGGTGAGCTATCACATACCCAAGATCGTCTCTATGAAAAATAACCCCATCGATAGGTGCAGCAGGATCTAAGGTCAAAACCGTAGCACTGCTTTTCATCAAGGGAACGTATTGAGCAGAAAGTGCTTTGAGAGCCACATCGGGTAAAGCCAAAATCACGACATCGGCTTCAGCTACCGCCTGATCGGCATCACTCACAAAAACGTTTCTCTGAGCCAAATTAGCTTTCCCTTGCTCGCTGATTTCAAGATAAGCAACATCGTATTCAGGCATTTTGAGAAAATTATCTGTAAGACGAACGCCCATTTTACCACCTGCTCCAATTAATGCAATTTTTGTCATTTGTATGTACTATTTATTATTAACTAATTATTATTGATTTTACGTATTTAATTCCAATTTCTGCCCATTGTTTTTCCTTGATACAGGTACATTCTATTTCTGAATCAGGCGGTACCCATTGTTCCAATATCGCTGATTGACAGCGATTGAATGGCTTGATTTTTTCTACCAACCAGGGGAGATTGGTCATGCCCTTGCCGGCAATCTCACCATCTACAACAAAACCCATTTTATGAGGCAATCGTTGAGCTTTGAAGTCTTTAATATGGAGATTAACCGTATATGGAGCTAAAATACTAGCCACATGCTCCAATCCTTCTCCTGCACCTATGGAATTTACACAATCTAGGCAAATACCTACATGTGAATGATCAATGACTTTCATTATATGAGCCAGTTCAACAGCCTTGAAACGATCGTGATTTTCTATGCCTAAAACGATATTATGTTCAATCAATTGAGGCAAAAACGCTTGAATGACTTGTATAACATCTTCTTGATTGGGTTCATAGTCTTTGCCGTCTATGATAAATCGCAAAAGCGGGGCCTTGAAATAGACACATAAGTCGATGTAGGTTTGAAGATTCTCAGGAGTGAGATGTTTTGCCCCGATTTCAAGCCTAAGGTTATGTTCTTGTATAAGACTTTTTAAATTCGAAAGTCGATCCGAATCCAAGGTATGTAGGGGAAGATTATCACCTATTTGTAGGCAATCTACGCCAAATTGCAAGCAGAGATTCACTAGATCGACCTCGGTCATGACTTGTGAAGGCATATCAAAATCTACGCCTACATTCCATCCATATGTAAAACTACTGATACCTATTTTCATACTTTCAAACGATCATAAACGGGATATGTATTTCCATCTAAATCCATAATTCCCAAGTCCCCCACGGTTTCATAAAACGTTGCAGATTCTACGCCTGCGTAGCATAGTTCTTGAATCATCTTACTTGTCCAATCCGCTAAAAAATCGGTTTTTTGACGAGGATCAATTCGGTTTTGGATGGGTATTACAACTTCTAAACTATCTGTAGCGTAGGGATTGTACCTTCGTTTGAGCGTAATCGGGCAAAAATGTACGGGCTTATTGTACATGACCCGAAGGCTTTCCACCATATATTTTACACTCTCCGTATTCTCCATAATCGAAAGATCGTCAAAGGCATGCTCTTGCGGATCAAACGAAAGACATATATAGTCTGCTTCTTCAATATCCGTGTACTTGTTACGATTAAGTTCCGTAAAATTATAGGAGGTACCTACTCCAATTTTTGCTTCGGGTAGATGTTTTCTAAATTCATTGATATACGTAAATAGTGAAGGATTAGTAAGCAATTCATCTTCAGAAAAAATATTTAAGTATTTGACATTTAATTTATTACGTTCTAAAAAATTAAAAAAATCTATTATTTGTTCATTACTTTTTTCTGGCAAAAAAATGCTTAATTCAAGTGGTAACTTTAAGACACTAGCTTCAAATCCCCTTTGAATAAAATTGGGTCTCCAATCTTCGTAAAGATAGATTTCGACACTGTAGTGACTTAAATTCAAATTCCTGATTTTGGATGTCCATACTTTATCAAGATTGAGCTTAAAAGAGGAATTAGCAATACCCAACATCAATTCTTGAGACTTTTGGGATCTTGATACTGGTTTAGGTATTAGAAGGGTGGAATTCTCGAGTAAAGAAAATGTAACCTTTTGGTATATTTCTTCTCCTTTTTCTAGAGTTTTCGGAAAAGGCAATGACAAAGGGGTACAATACGTCTTATACGAAGCATCCCCCCAATTTCGTTGATCCTCCGTTTCGAAAACATCCCCTTCAAATTTCAATTGTATGGAATTGCCCAATATGTTCATTTTCAAAGAGGAAACATCAAAAAAAGGCTGATAGGGTGCGATTTCAAATGGAAAAACAGAAGTTGAAACCGACTGATCGGCATGGGTGATGTGAACGTTCTCCCCTACAAGATTTTCTAAAGGATGTAAAACGCAAAATCCTGCTCGATTGGTTTTGAATGTCTGAGTAGCCTTACCGCAGATTTCAAAAGTAATTTCGCTTGCAGAAGTTCCTAGAATAACGACTTGCCAAGTAAAAATAAGATCGCCTTCCCATTCATAATCAGCAGAAAATGTTATGTCAAAACTATCAGCTTGAGCATTTATTTTTTCATTCTTGATACTCGGAATGTAATTTCCCCAATTGGCATCTCGAAGTGAGAAATTGATCATTCTCAATACCTCGGTAGAACCAATCTTGAACTGCCTCAAAAAGCCATCTTGATACGATAGATCGATATTTCCGGCTTTAAGTTTAATCATCATTCAAGTATAAAATTTTGATTCTAAGGTTAATGATAAATTAAATAAAAATTATTCTACAAACATAAACCCATTTTTTTTGATACCATGCAACATATTTATTTAAAACTAATGCTAAGTTTGCAATTATACCTATTTTTAATACTAGAATTAATAATATATTGCTAACAAAAAAACCGCATCTCCTTAAGATAAGTAACCCACTGGATGCCTCTTTTGTAATAAAAGGAGACGAAATAGCCTGGGACAATCCCTGGCATTACCATCCTGAATTGGAGCTTATCTATTGTATCAAAGGAAAAGGCACCAATTTCGTTGGCGATGCTATAAAAAGTATAGAAGAAGGCGAAGTACTCCTCTTTGGAAGCAACCTACCGCATACGCGACAGCGAGATAAAGCTTTTTACGAAAAAAATATAAACGAGACTCCCGAATCCATCGTTGTACAATTCAAGTCGGATTTCTTGGGCGAAAACTTCTTCGATATTCTAGAATTTCAAACCATCAAACAACTTATAAATAAATCTTTACGTGGCTTAAAATTCTCTGGCCAAACATTGAAACAAGTCACGCAAAAGCTCAAAATGATGGTAGAGCAAGACAATACCCGAAGGATGATCTCTTTACTAGAAATCCTCGATATCTTGTCCAAATCTACGGAGTATGAATATTTCAATACCAGAGGCTACAAAAGCGATGTACATGAAAAAAATGCCCAAAAAATCAATAAAGTGTATGAGTTTACGATCACCAATTTTCGCGAGACGATTGGTCTTGCCGAGGTAGCGGCACTTACAAACCTATCTATATCTGCATTTTGTCGGTATTTCAAGATTCGGACACGCAAAAGTTATTTTCAATATCTGACCGAAGTCCGCATCGGCTATGCTTGTAAACTCCTCAATGAGGATGAACACGACATTGCACAAATCGCCTACGAAAGTGGCTTCAACAACCTTTCGAATTTCAATAAGCAATTCAAAAAGGTCATGCAACTAACTCCTGGACAGTATAAGAGCATGTATTTGAAGAGGTGAGGAAAAAAAATAAAAAAAGTTTATGGAATTTATGGGATAGGAGAATCTACTAGAAAAACATAAATTGTAAAACTCATGGACTTAAAATTTGAACCTAGTATTTTAAATAAAGATCCTAAAACAAAAAGACGTTTCAAGGTTGCATTCTACGAATGCATTAAAACAAAGAATATCTTTTTAATTGCTGTATTTCTTCTATTTAAGAATAATTTATATAGCCAAGTAAGCTCTACAATAGACAAAGTAAACCTGTTTTACAACGGAGCTGTAATCGAACGAACAGGCAAATTGAACTTACAAGCAGGTAAAAACGAAATTATATTTAATCATTTGCCCTATGGCTTAGACCCTTCTACTATCCAAGTACAAATAATTGGCAATGGCGAAGTGAATTCTATACGGCACATACTAAACAATCAAACAGAAAAACAAATAGCAGATGAAATAGCCAAATTAGAAACGAAGTATAGAAATATTATCGATAAAATGGAGCTCGATAATCAATCATTAAACATGCTAAAAAAAGAAGAAGAACTACTTTCTAAAAACCAAGTAATAGGCGGAACCTATGCCGGCATGAAGCCAGCTGATCTCAAAGAACTTCTAGAATATCAAAAAGCCAGATTTACTGAGATATTCTCAAAGAAATTTGATATCACAAAGCGAAATGAACAAAACCTACATGAGATAAAATCCATAAACACAAAACTCACATCTTTGAGGACATATTCTAATAAAACTTTTTCATCTGTAGAAGCCCTAATACAAGCAGATAAACCCTTACATTCTGTTGATTTTAAAATTTCATACGCAATTAAAAATGCATCTTGGAGTCCTAATTATAATTTTAAAGTGAATACACTCAACGACCCCTTGGAGATTTTGTGCAAGGGTAAGGTCTACCAATATACTGGAGAAGATTGGAAAAATGTAAAGCTAGAATTAACAAACGCCAATATGAAAAAATCGGGTAAAGCCCCAGAAATAAAACAATGGATTTGGGGTATAAAAAATGATTATTCTGCTCACTTCAAAGATGCTCCAGAATCCAACTCAGATGAAACTCAAGTATATGGCCAGATAAAAGATAAAAATCAAAAACCACTCCAAGGTGTTTCAATTCAGATGATAGGCACACAGCTTAGCACTTTTTCAGATACGAATGGAAACTACAGACTCAATATTCCACCAAATTTACGCACCAATTCAAACGCATTCGTTTATTCGTTAATAGGCTTTAAATCCCAGCAAATAAGTAACAAATTTGGTGAAGTAAACATTACTTTGGAAGAAGATCTTACTAATTTGGAGGAACTGGTTGTTATTGGTTACGGAACACAATATAAACGTGATGTAACTGGTAGTGTTAGTGTGATAAGGGCTGAATCGTCATACAAAGAAAAAAAATATATTGAAATGAAAAAACTTGTAATGGAGGAGGAATCACCTGTTGCTCAAAGTTTTGAATTAAAAGAAAGAATCAACTTAGCTTCAGATGGAAAGGAAGTGGATTTAGACTTAAAAGAGATTCAGGTTCCAGTTACATTTGAATATCTTACTGTTCCTAAAATTGACCCTGAAGCCTTTTTGATGACCTATGTACCTGACTGGACAAAATTGAATCTTCTAGAAGGAGAAGCAAGTCTTTTTGTGGAGGGAATATACCAAGGAAAAACCATACTCAAACACAATGAACAAGACACACTGGCCTTAAGCCTTGGGCGAGATAAAAGTATATTGATCAAACGCGAAAAAGTAAAAGAATATACAAAAAAACAATGGATAGGAGCAAAACGATCGGATGATTTTGCTTACAAGATATCTGTCAAAAATCTTAAAAAAAATGCGATTACAGTTGTTGTTAAAGATCAATTTCCTGTTACCATAAACAAAGAAGTAGAAATATCAGATATGAAAGCTCTCGGGGCGGAAATAAATCCAGACTCTGGTATAATTACCTGGAGAATAACGCTTCAGCCAGGAGAAGACAAAATAGTAAGCTTTGGATATAATGTAAAGTATCCAAAAAATGGAATGGTGATTTCGGAATAACAATCGTTATAAGAAATATCAATTAGTATAGCCATAAAATACTAAAATAATGTTAATTTTACCAATCTCGAAAGTGCAATAAGGCAGAATGAAACCCCTAAAAAAAACCTTCAAAATCCTATTCATCTTATTCACTATTTGGATATTGGGTCATTCCCTATTTGTAACACTCGACGGCTTAAAAGACAGCCACGCAAAAGCCGATTTGGGATTGATTCTAGGAACCAAAGTAAACGAAGACGGAACGCTTTCTGAAAGATTAGAAAAACGACTCGATTGCGGACTTGATTTGTATAAAAAAGGCCAAATCAAAAGAATTTTGGTCAGCGGAGGATTGGGCAAAGAAGGCCATTGGGAAGGCACAAAAATGAAGGAATATTTGATAAAAAATAGAGTTCCTGATAGCTCAATAATCGTTGATAATTTTGGAAACAATACGATTGCTAGTGTCAACAACACCCTTAAACTAAAGGATAGTTTACAACTCAAAAGCGTCATCGTCGTATCACAATATTTTCATCTGACACGATCCAAAATGCTTTTTGAAGTACGAGGCTTTGAAAATGTTAGCAGTGCTTCTCCTTGGTATTTTGAAATACGGGATTTTTATTCTATTTTAAGAGAATTTGGAGCATATTATACGCAACAGAATCCTAACAAAAAATGAAAAAAAATGGGTCAGCACCGAAGGTCAGACCCATTTTGGACACATTATTATACTTTAAGCAAAGAGGATTAGACCCCAAACTTAGCCTTCAAATAACCCAAAGCCTTTTCGTATACTTGAGCCGTAAGACCTGCGTCATATTTGGGATTACTCGGGTTGGCAAAACCATGTACACCCGGGTAGATTTCGTATGTAAGATTCTTATTGGCTTCTTTCATTTTGGCAGCAAACTCTTCTATGATGGTTTTTGATATTCTTTCTTCTGTAGCAAAGATTCCCAGCACATCAGAATTCAAGGTTTTTAAGCGTTCTACATCACGAACGGGCATTCCATAATAGATCACAGAGCCTAGGTTTTGCTGACCGCCTACCAAGGCAGATTCCAAAGACAAGGACCCTCCAAAGCACCAACCGATACTGGCTACCTTTGCATCTGCACCTGCATACGCATATCCAGCAGAAATAATGGCCATCAATCGTTCTTTAGGCGTACTCTGCATCAATTTACCAGCTTCTTGTGGTACTGTTGTGGCTTGACCATCATACATATCCAAAGCCAGGACATTGACATTCTCACCCAAATCCTTATATAACTTATCTGCTTCATGCTTGATGTGGTCATTGAGCCCCCACCACTCTTGATATACAAATAACCATTTGTCGGATTTATTTTTGGCAGCGATCGCATACCCACTAGCATTTTTACCGTCTTTCGCTTCAAACGAAACCATTTTACCTATTTGCACAAACGATACAGCTACCGGAACAGGATGCAAATCCTGAAAACCTTTGTCTGATACAAGACCTTGCATTTCTACAACTCCAGAAGTATGACACTCCGTAATACTATTGTTTTGAGAGGGTTTATAAATAACTTTTGCACCAATAGAAATTGACACCACCAATACAAATAGAATGTATTTGAAATAATTTTTAAGCATGGAAGAATAATATAAGTTTATACCTTTGTAAATTTTCTAACTGTTTAAGACCCCAAATTGTTTAAACCTAGATTACGCGTTAGACTTGATGACGAATAAAAACCTTACAAAGAAGCTACAAAGCACAATAGAAAAGGTATCGAGATACCTTTGAATGCGTTCTGAAATAATTCAAAGTAAGATTTCATTTTTAGTCCATTTCTAATGCTGAATTCCATCTAACTCGTGCTTAATTTTCTTATTATTAGGCACTTGTTTTGTAGAAAAATAATGGATTTATAAGTAAAAGAAGTAAATTTAATTCCTAATAATCAGGATTTAGCCCTTTTGAAAAAATGAATTTACAAAGGCTTTATGAATGATAAAAGGCTTATTTTTTCAAGAGGGTCATTAAATACTGAAAGTTTCTTTGGTTGGGTACGGCCTTCCGGCTTTCTTTCAAACGGTCCGCCGTAGCGGGAAAGTAAGTCCGCCTGAAAGGCACAGAAGAATATGTCGAGTTAGCAAAATAATTCTATACGTAAATTAGCTCATCGCTGAATTCTGGGCTAAAATACCTGTAAATTAACTCAATCCTTGATTTTTAAGTAGGATTTGAGGTAGAACACAGGATACAAACCAAACTGTAAAATCAAAAGCCCAAAGTACGCGTGCAATAAATAAACGCAGATTTCTATCGATAGCTTTGCTTGTAAGACAGGCATAATAAAATACCAAAGCAAAACCGCGAAAACAAGGATAACCGTAATCTTAATCCGAAAATAAAGTGCATTTCCCTTCGATAAAACCCCGATCAGTAACGTAATACTAGGTAGTAACAGACATAGTAAGCCTAAAGCTATTTTTTCTTGACTAGTACTCAATTGACTCCAATATATACCGCATAACATCCCCATTGCTAGCAAAATAAATACGGATATACCAATTTTAACATACGAAAGTTTTGCATGCACCGAAAACAACTTTTTTACTAAAAAACTCTTAAAAACGAGAATAGCAAAAAACGCAATTACATCTACGAAGGGTAAAAATAGAGATATATACAATCGATTGGAAACTCCTATTTTATCATAGAAATAGATCGTAAAGTATTTCCGAAAATAGATAGAAAATATAAACGAAAACGCCAAAAACGCAAACAATGCCATGTTTGCTTGCCATTTGGATCCCATGATAGGCAATCCATGATTCTCAAAATATAAAAGTAGTATAGAGCCCCAAAACCAATAAATAAGCGGTTTGAATATCCAAAACAAGATACCAAAGGTTCGTTTGTCATACTGCTGCTCTACATAAAATCGCCAAGACTTAACCGTAAAAAATTGATGATTTAGCTCATAAAACAATATTATTAATGCAAACAAAAATGAGGTTTGAGCTAAGGCAATGCTGAAGTTTAAAATCCATTTAGCGGGAATTTCGGAAAACTGAAAAAGAATATTGGGCAAATTATAGACACTTAAATTAGTAATAGACTGAGCACCGTGCGAAATACTAACCCATGCCGAAAGACCCATTAAAAATGGTATAATGATTCTTTTGGAAGTATTCTCTTTTAAAATAAAAAAAACAAAAGGTATAGCCGAAACAACAAAACGAATAGCCAAAGAATATTTCTCCGAAATGTCTAGAATTTGTAAAAGATACCAACTGATCCCAAAGACGAAAAGATGCAATACCGCGTAAAGATATTTATTTGAAATAGTAACAGAAAGACCCCAAAAAACTAAAATATCGAAGAGCTGAAAAAGCTCAAAATAGGGATTCTCAGCAAAAAGAAAATTCTTCAAAAACAGCACTAAATATGTCCCTAGAAAGATTTTGAAATATTTAGAATTGCCAAACATAGATCAAAACATTAGTTGATTAGACTGTAAACAATGGGTGATATATGATCTGAAAAAATAAAGAAATAGACCAAAACCAAGGAGAAAAAACATAAAAAAAGCATTCGAGAATCAAACCGCAACCTAGGTAATCCACTTGAGTCGCTTTTTAGAAACATATAAAAAGGTATACGTAAATAGTAATAAATAGAAACTGCCATATTAAGCAATCCAAATGTTATCAATCCAAAATTCATCCAAAATCCCACAGAGAGATTGGATTCAAATAAGTGGTTGAATACAATCAATTTGGCTGTAAAACCAATCGTTGGCGGAAGGCCTACCAATGCCATCATCAATACGATACCATTGATCCCAAGTACACGATACCGCGTTCCCCACCCAGCGTATGTACGGACATCATAGGTATGTGTTTGCTGATAGAGTATATCTACAAACCAGAACGCACCCATACTCATGGGCAAGTATGTCAAAACATAAAAATGTAAGGCATAGAAGTCTTGATTAGCAGAATTTAAAAGACCAATTAATATAAATCCCGCATGTGCAATACCCGAATACCCCAGCATACGCTTGGAGTGATTTTGCCAAAGAGCAGAAAAATTTCCGATAAGTAAAGTAATGACCACTAAAAAAATGATTGCGAAAGTCAGATCACAAAACCCAACAGATAAGAACCGAGATAAGATTAAAAAGCCAACAGCCTTGGGTGCAAACGAAAAAAATGAAAGTATGGGTGTATCGGTATTTTCGTAAACGTCGGGAAGCCAAGCATGAAAGGGCACTGCTGCTGTTTTGAATAGAGCACCAGCCATAAATAGTAAACATAGTCCCTGAACGCCCGCTTTTCCTTGCTTAGTAAACATTGATACTGTAAATTCCGAAAAATCAAGGGTATGGCTAATACCATACAGTAGTGAAACCCCAAATAGCATGACACCTGCCACGGCACTTCCAAAAATAAAGTATTTGATAGCTGCCTCGTAATTTCTTCGTCCTTTTTGCAATGACACCAATGTATAACTTACCAATGATACTAATTCTAAACTCACAAAAAGCAATAAAAAATGGGTGCTCATACAAGCAAAACTTAAGCCCATAAGCATAAAAAGTGCAAGAATATACACCTCTATATCATATATATACTTGAAAAATCGAATGTGCAGTACCATAATCAGTGCAGATACCCCCACCATCTGCTTATAAAAAAGCCCTACTTTGTCAATGGTAATAAGTCCCGAAAACACCTTTACTACAGCCGAAGTTCGAACAAATTCGAAGTAAAAATATCCATTGACAAGCAAAAAACTGAATACTACAAGTAAGGATAAGTAAGTGCCTACCACCGTTTTTTTTGCTAACCTATCCGAAAAAACAGTAGTGATACCAAGCAAAATACCAAACAATAAAACACCCTCAGGTAGCAAATAAAACAAGTCACGACCCAGAATCTGAAAGCTAGCCTCTTTCATCTAATGATATGATTTAGGTTCATATCAAACATCTGAAACAAGAGATTGGGATATATCCCAAAAAGCAAGGTAAGAGCCGATAAAATAGCACAAATCAGAAACTCAGAAACAGTAAGATCGTGAAGTTTATCATCAAAATTTTCATTAACAACATAAGCCCCAAAAAACATTTTTTGGTATGTCCATAGCAAGTAAATAGCGGATATTACAATACCTAAAACCCCAATCGCAGGCACATAATAGGCTAAAACAGGCGACTTGAAAGATCCATACAAAGCAAAAAACTCTCCGACAAATCCTGAAAACCCGGGTAGCCCCATGGATGCAAAAAAGGCAATCCCTGCAAACACAGAGAAAATAGGCATTTTGGAAATTAAGCCCTTAAAATTTTTAATCTCTCGATTTTTGGTACGATCATAAATAACACCCACCAATACAAACAGAAAAGCCGCTAGTAATCCGTGGCTAAACATTTGGTATACAGCTCCTCCGAATCCTTCTTGCGTGCAGCTGGCAAACCCTATGATCACAAACCCCATATGGGACACCGATGAATATGCTATTAGCTTTTTTAGGTCTGATTGAGCCAAGGCATTAAATCCTGCATAAATAATGGCCAATAACCCAAGAATGGCAATAAAAGGAGCATAAATTTTGAACACATCAGGAAAAAACCCGTATAAAATTCGTAAAAATCCATACCCGCCCAGTTTCAACAATACACCCGCTAGAATTATAGAAACGGGAGTAGGTGCCTCTACGTGAGCATCGGGTAGCCATGTATGGAAAGGCACCAAGGGGAGCTTTATCCCAAAACCTAGCAATAAAAAAAAGAAAACAACGTGCCGAGCCGAAAAACCCAA
>JBOFGX010000275.1:0-8329 GCA_051649345.1 Leadbetterella sp.
ACACCTACTTTTCCGTAATTACTGAAAGAAGCAGTAAGCTTTTCATCTTTAGTTGGTCCAGAAGCACCGACAAACAGCCATGAAGGGATTGTTTCGTTTTTTGTAGAAATCCTATTAGGATAATTTTTGGTTACATCAACGTCCTCATTGTCATTCCCCGCAGCTGAAACCATCAGTACGCCTTTGCTAGCAGCATACTGTGCGGCTTCATCTACCCATTTTTTTTCAGGGCTTTTTGATTTTCCAAAACTCATATTGATGATAGAGGCACCATTGTCTGTCGCATATCGTATGGCATTAGCCACGTCTTTGTCACGCTCATCCCCATTGGGTACGCAACGAATCACCATGATTTTTACATTGTCAGCTATTCCTTTTAATCCAATCTCATTTTTGCGGCTAGCGGCTATGATACCCGTCACGTGAGTTCCGTGATCTGCATCAGGACCTTGAACCTCATTGTTTCCATATTTGCCATATTGAAGCTTGGATGGGTCATCTCCAACGATGGATCTAGGCTTATAGTTAAGATTATAATTGTATTCAAGCTCATCATTTATATGCTTTATTGCCCCTTCTAATTCTGATACGGTGGCTCCTTGTTTATTCATTTCCAAGTATAATTTTCGAGCTTGGCGAATCGGTTTATCGAGGTTAGAAACGTCCATTTTTTCAACATCTTCTGTGTCAAAATTTTCTTTTCCGAGTGTTTTTGCTAGCAGAGCTTGACTCTTGGAGATGTTATCAAACATGTTTTTGTAGTAAGGTAAATACTTGGAAGTTTCTTCGCGTTTATCTTCGATTTCCTTTTGGAGTTTTTGCATTTCTTCATACTCCTTTTTATTCTTTTTTATTTTCTTTTTCGAAGGATTATCACCGAACTTTTCACGTAAGGACTGATAAACCCGTACGATTTCTAGCTGCTCTGGACCCACGTCTTTACCATCTGGACCACCCAGAAAATCCCATCCATTCAAGTCATCAATGAATCCATTTTTGTCATCATCAATACCATTGGAAGGTATTTCTTTGGGATTTACCCACACATTCTCTTTTATATCTTCGTGGTTTATATCTACACCTGAGTCGATAACCCCAACTATGACGGTGCTCGACTTCCTGCCTTTCAAGAGTTCATAAGCCTTCTCAGTACTGGTACCCATGACACCGTCCTGTGCAAAGTCTAAATTGTGCCAGTTGGATTTGAATTTGGTTTTTTGTCCAAAAACGGAAATGCTAAGAAAACAAAGGATTATGATTTTTTTCATATAAGTTTCAAAAGTACAATTTGTATTAAACCATAAATTTAGCCCAAAAAACTCAATAGGTCAAGGACTGACAATTATTTGGATTTAACGAAAATAATAAAACAACAAGTATGAATGTGTGTTAGAATATTTTATAACTCAAAAATAGGAGTAGAGGCACACAATCTACGAGTATAGGAGAAGTGTCTGACTAAAGTAAAGGACTGGTTATTTGATTAGTTGGTTTTATAGGCAACCAAACTACTTGATGATCCCTTGATATACTTCCCTACGGTTACTTTCGAACTTGACACACCTTTCTGGATGATAAATTCACGTATTGCGTAGGCTCTATCCTCAGCTAGGGATTTCGAGGAGGTTGGAGAAATCACAATTCCTGAAGTTTTCGCTTTTTCCACTAAAGCCTCTAGCACCTCCGAGTTTTTTATCTCAGCACTTCCTGAGCTAAAAATAGATCCTGTAAGAGCTTGCCAACCATCCGACATTTTTCCTTGTGGCTCACTTGCTTCGCTATGGTTATCATGGTTCGAAAAATCGGAATCTGTTTTTGTCGACTCGCGTTTTTTAGAGCTTTTTTCAGATGCATTATCATCCGAAAACTGCGAATTACTCTTTTTCTCTGTAGCTTTTGAAGATGTAGTATTTATATTTTCTGACTTGGCCACGGGTACAGATTTAGCTTGAATGGGAGGGCTAGGCACGCTTGCAGAAGGTATAGCATCGTCTTTTGAGGAATTCTCTGTTGGTACTACTTTATTTGAGCTATTTACAGATGAATAATTTTCATCTTTTGGCATATAGTCTGCAGCGTTTTTAGAAACTAAAGTTGAATCATTTACAGATAAAGAGTCGGATTTAGAAGAAAATACACCTTTTATTTTTGAGAAATAAGGTGAAAAATCTTTGGTTTTTGACAAAAAACCAAATGCCCCTACAATTAATAACAAACTCCAGGCAAAAACAGGAATCCAAGGGAATGCCTTCTTTTTGGGTTTGGGCTTGGCTGTAGTTTGGGTCGTAGACGAATTTGGAACTTGCGTAGCTTGAGCAGAAGGTGGTATGACATTTTCTTGCTGAGGAATATTGAAAATTCCTGTAGATCGCTGTTCTTTCAATCCCAATTGATCTACTATAGCAGGTGGAAGTGAAATACTAAGGACATCCTTCTGAGAATTTAGCAGCTCCATAAGGGAGCTAGACGTAAGGCTAAACATAGAAACTTGTTTGCCAATTTGGCCCAAGCCTAGTGGCCCAACCAAATTTAGTATAGTATCAATACTTGTTTTCCGAACCCCATTTAAATTCGAAATCGTATCTACAAGGTAGGCAGTCTTATCTGAACCAAAATGTTGGATGATATTGGATCCAATCTTGCTTAGCAATTGTAATTTCTCAGGATTACTGCTGAGGTCATTGAAATTACTAATAATATCTCCTGAATGCCCGCCTTGATTTAGAATTTGAAGTAGCGATTCAGCCCCCTTTTGGTCGCTACCGTATGAGATAATCATACCTAAAAATGTACTAGAAGCAGTATCCAAACTAGATTGAACCTTTGTGAAATCTTCACCTAGGAAATTGGCTACATCTTGGATGCTTTTCGTGGAAATTTGAGGCTTTAAGTTCATTTTTAGTAATGTGCTATATACTTATTGTTTGAAATTTCAAAAACCATGCCGACAAAAATAAAGGTTTTTTATTTTTTTCATTCTAAAAATTAGTTTTTTGCCATGGGTATGATGTAAATTCAACTTATATGTGTTAAATCAACGGAATTAGGTAGGCTTTAATTTTAAAAATACAATAAAAAGAAAATCCCCGAAAATCGGGGATTTCTCTCATCACTAGGATTATTAGTTGCTTAGCACTTAAGCCAACTTATTTGCAGCCGAAAACGTAGCTACACACCTCGACTTTCTTTTTGCCACCCTGAACAGCGATGGATTCGGATTGCTTAGGCATTCCGTTAGTATCATATGTATATGTAATCGTAGTTTCTTGATCCAATTTTCCTTCGTCATTATAAAACTTGCCTTTGGTCATGTTATTGGTACCGAAATACGTAAAAAATCTATTTTCTAGACCAACCATTCCTAATGCCATTGTTTTGAATGCATCTGGTAAATACTGTATTTTATCATCATAAGTTAGACCTTCATAACTTACTTGCTCGGGTAAGTCATCAATTTTCTCGGTAACTTTCGTCACGTTTCCATTGAAATACTGCAGTCTAATCTGCGAAGTAAAAACTCTCCCATACGCTTGATAAGAACATTTTACAGAAGTTAAATCTTTTTTCTCGTTATAAGAAAACTGATTTTCTAGAAATTGCCATCCAGCAATAGTAACATTACTTTTGGTGACTGTTCCCTTGCTATCATACGTGAGCTTAATTATGTATCTATCCGTTTCGCCTTCAGGCAAAATATCCATTTCTACTATCTGATTCTTAGAATTATATTTGAATACGGCGGTACTAGGGAGATCATTCAAAGTACTTACATTCCCATCATCATTCATGATGACACGTACTACTTTACCACTTACCCATTCAAGACTTCTTAGATTCCTTGATTGATCGTTTACAGCCAAAAGATTGCATTTTTTACCTTGAGGCTTAACTTTATCTTTACTAGATTTGCACGCAGCAACTGTGCCTAAGACTAGAACTAAAAGTAGGTATTTAAAACGATTATTCATATGTAATATAGAAAGTTAGATACATAAGAATACCACCGTTGGTATGCTCACATAACTGAAATACAAAAACTATACCGAAAAATATATTTTTGTTTTTTTAATTTGAGCTTTCTATTTCTAGAAAAGAAAGGAATAAGGATAATAAAAATGGAGACACAGTTAAATATCTGTAAAATAGGAAGATGTGATTTTTGCAGAAGAGACGGCCAAAGGTATGCCACCACCGGGGTGTACACTACCACCTACAAAAAAAAGATTTTCGATACGTGGAGATTGGTTGGGATGTCTCAAAAATGCAGCAAACTTATTGTTAGAGCTATTGCCATAAAGGGCACCTTGAGATGAAGACGTTTTAGATTCGATTTTTAATGGATCAAGAACTTGTTCTGACTCGATTAGTGTCTCAATATCTTCACCCAAAACACTAGAAACTTTATTTATCACATTTCTTCGGGTATTACGAATTTCAAGCTCCCAGTCTTGACCTGAATTGTTTGGGGCATTAATGAGTACAAACCAGTTTTCACAACCCAATGGGGCATCTAAAGAATTGTGTTTTGAGGTGATATTTATATACACTGTAGGATCATTATAAATAGTCTTTTTCTTAAATTGATGATTAAATTCTTCCTTATAATCATTTGAAAAAAGTATATTGTGTAAGCCTAATTGCGAAAATGTTTTTTTGATCCCCCAATAGAAAATGAGACCTGAACCACTTTTTTCTTGATTCAATATTTTTGTAGGTTGGATTTGATCGAGTAGGAGGGTACGGTAAGTAGGTGTAACATCCATATTACTACATATGTAATCGTAAGATTGCGACTCTGTATCTTGGATGATTAAACTGTGAGCCTTTTTGTTAACGACATTAATTTTTGAAACCTTGGAATCGAAATAAAAACGCACTCCAAGATCTATTGCTAACTTATATATTCCTTGTGAAATACTGTGCATTCCCCCTACTGGGAAATATGCACCGTCGTTATACTCAAGGTGTGGGATAATGCCCATCGTCCCGGGTGTTTTGTAAGGATCCGAACCATTGTATGTTGCATACCTGTCAAACAATTGTATAATTCGTGGATGTGAAAAATAAGCCGAATTATGCTCGTGAAGGGTTTTGAAAATCCCGAGTTTTGCTAAATTTACATATCCTCTAAAGGCACTTTTTGAAACCCAAGTTCTCCATTTAGATAGGCTATCTTTAAGGAATAGGGAATCTAGAATTTCAAATTTGAATGCACTATCGTCTAAATAGCTGAGTATGGATCCTGGTTTTTCCTTAAACCGTTTCTCTACTTCTAGATCAAACGCCTTCAGGTCAGAAGGTGCCGTGAGAAATTCTCCATCGTCCCAAAAGTATCTACAAATCTCGTCAAGTTTGTAATAATCTAAATAGTCTTTCGGATTTTTACCTGATATCGTAAATAGTTCGTCTAGTAAGTGTGGAAATGTGAAAAGTGAGGGGCCTGCATCAAATCGATACCCTGAGGATTCAATTTGAGTAAGCTTACCTCCAGGATACGAATTGGCTTCAAAGACATCCACTTTATAGCCTTTCACAGCTAAGCGAACAGCAAGACTGAGTCCTCCTATTCCCGACCCAATGATAGCTACATTTTTTCTCAATTCTCAATTCATTAATTTACTACAATAATACTGAAAGCAATTGGATTGTTTGAATAAAGTCTATTATTTGGTCTACTTGTATATTCAAATGAGGTTTGAATGATATTTTTTTCATAAATTGCAAGTAGATTATGAATCTTAACCCTTAGCAAATGGCTAAAATATTAGTTATTGACGACGAAAAAACAATCCGCGATGCGTTGCGTGACATCCTTGAATACGAAGGATACGAAATAGATGAAGCCAAAGATGGGGAAGAAGGGCTAGAAATGGTAACAAATAGCTTATATGATGTGGCACTTTGTGATATAAAAATGCCCAAAATGGAAGGCTTAGACGTTCTTCTCAAAGCCAAAGAAGAAGGTGTAACAACCCAGTTTGTCATGGTTTCAGCATTTGGAAATATTGAAAATGCTGTAGAAGCTACTAAAAGAGGGGCATTTGATTTTATAACCAAACCGCCTGATTTGAATCGTTTGTTGGTAACAGTCAAGAACGCCATCGAAAAGTCTAATGATGTAGAGGTTATTAGAACACTTAAAAAACGAGTATATAAACTCAATGAGATAGTAGGTGATTCTGCCCAAATATCCAAGATAAAAGAGACCATAGATAGAGTAGCTCCAACAGAAGCTAGAATTTTGATAACTGGGCCCAATGGGTCTGGTAAAGAAATGGTTGCCAAGCAAATACACGAAAAAAGCAATCGTTTTAAGAAGCCACTCGTGGAGGTAAACTGTGCTGCAATACCTTCAGAATTGATTGAAAGTGAGCTTTTTGGTCATGAAAAAGGAGCTTTTACGTCTGCGATAAAACAGCGTATTGGTAAGTTTGAGCAGGCAGATAGTGGGACTCTGTTTTTAGATGAAATTGGTGATATGAGCCTTTCGGCACAAGCCAAAGTATTAAGAGCACTTCAAGAATCAAAAATCACACGTGTGGGAGGTGAAAAAGAAATAAAAGTAAATGTTCGAATTCTTGCTGCCACAAATAAAGATTTGAAAAAAGAAATTGCTGAAGGTAATTTCCGTGAAGATTTGTATCATAGACTCAACGTAATTCCGATTCATGTTCCAGCTCTTGCAGATAGAAATGAGGATATTCCTTTGTTGGCTGAAAAATTCCTAAGTGATGTCGCTGATGAGTATGGCGATGTGCCAAAAGAATTCTCAAAAGAAGCCATGCAATATATGAGGACATTGCCTTGGACGGGTAATGTGCGTGAATTACGAAACGTAGTAGAGCGTTTAGTCATTATGTGTGATAAGGTCATCCAGATAGATGATGTGAAACTATATGCAGGTTTAGGGATATAGATTATCATTTAAAAAAAATTCAAAAAAGCCGGTTGATCCGGCTTTTTTGTTTTGGGTAGCTCGATGCTGGATTTTAGGTTCAACAATATCGATTTTGAATTCGAAAATTCTAAACATTTCCTTTGCTTCTTTTCTAAGAAAAATACAATAAATATGGCTTTTTTTTAATAGAAGAATATGCGTGTAAAATATATTCTGATTGCTCTAGTGCTACTTTTTGTAGGTATATTGATACTTTGCTTAGATAAAGTCAATTATTAAAATTTTAATAACATTTTGATAATTATAGGATTATTTTAAGGTACGATATTTGAAAAAAAACTCGTGCAACGAAGAAGTTTACTTAAAAATCTAGCATTACTTTCAGGAGGGCTAAGTATGCCTTCATTTTTAACGGCTCAAGAGCCTTCGAAGTCGGTCCGAATTGCTCACATTACCGACGTTCACATCCAGCCTTTGATTGGTGCTGCCAAAGGGTTTGAAAGATGCTTGCATCATATTCAATCCTTGGATCAGAAACCAGATTTGATTCTAAATGGTGGAGATTCTATCATGGGTATGCACGGATCAAGCAAAAACAATATTGAAAGGCAGTGGGAATTGTTTTCAAAGGTTTTGAGATCTGAGAATTCTTTACCTATACAACATAGTATAGGCAATCACGATATTTTCAGGAAGGATAATCAGTTGGACACTTTTGAGTCTGGGAAGCTACGAGCCATGGATCATTTGGGCATCAACAACGCCTATAATGAAGTTTCCCTAGGCAATTGGATCATTTTAGTGCTGGACAGTATTCAATCCAAAGGAGAAGGCAAAGGATACCAAGGAAAGATTGACGAAAAACAATTTTCTTGGTTGAAGAGTAGATTGGATGCAAGTTTAGCATTAGGTAAGAATGTTATGATTACGTCTCATATACCTATTCTTTCTGCGAGTGTATTTTTGGATGGAAAGAACTTCAAGAACGGAGAGTGGCGGATACCCGAAACATGGATGCACGGCGATGCGGAAGAATTGATTGAATTGTTTGGTAACTATCCCAATATAAAAATAGCTATCAGTGGTCATATTCACCTTACAGATAGGGTAGACTACAATCAAATATCCTATTTCTGCAATGGTGCGGTGAGCGGTAACTGGTGGATGGGTGACTATAAAAGAACAAGCCCAGGATATGCTTTGATAGATCTTTTCCCGGATGGTTCGTTTAGGAATGTTTATTCCAGGTATTCATAGATTTGGCTTTATTGATCCTCCTTACAATGTAAGTCAAAAGCTCAATTTTGCTTAAGGATGACTTTATACCCATTCACAGTTTCAAAATCTAATTGAAAACCAATATTTTTGGCTCTCAACTTCATATTGCTAAGACCACTACCAGCCGATGCATTTATCGGAAGAGGGGTGCCA
>JBOFGX010000276.1:0-2432 GCA_051649345.1 Leadbetterella sp.
ACAAAGACATTTCAAGGGGATTTTATGTTTTGGGATACAAAACTCGACAAAAATCAAGTTCTAGAAAAGTACGGGCAATTGAAGCCTTCTTTTGATTTTAGAAACGGATATGGCTATTGTAATTCTTGTTTCTTAGCGGCAGGTGAGGTTATTTCTGCGGTTAGTAAAAAATCATGGAGTCAAGAGCTTACCGATGTAATCTTGAATCCGTTGGGGATGACTTCAACGCGTCCTTATTCTATTAATGCCAGAAATCAAAAAAACATGGCAGTGCCCCATACATTTCAAGGAGAGGGTATTTATGTTTTACCATATCCCAATATAGATAATATTGCTCCTGCTGGAAGTATGATTTCGTCCATTCATGATTTAAGCAAATGGGTAAAAATGCAATTAGATAGTGGCCGGCTTGATGGCAAAATCGTTTTGCCTTGGGAGGTAATTCGAAAAACAAGAAATGGGGTAACGTTTCTAAATACCAATAAGTCAGTCTCCGTAGGTTCAAACTTTAAAGCATATGGATTGGGTTGGTTTATTGGGAATAGAGGGCCATATCAAGTATACAGCCATTCGGGAGGAGCAGATGGATTTGTTTCACAGACAGTATTAGTTCCTGAGAAAAAACTGGGTGTAGTAGTTTTAACAAATACAGATAATAATCCCTTTTTTAGTCAATTAGCATTTGCTATCATTCACAGCTATCTGAATGTGCCTTTTGTACAAAATTTAGATCAAGATATAAAGCAATTTCAGCAAGAATCGATCCTTGAAACCACCCGTTTGAAAGTGGAAAGAGACAGTGTGATTGCTGCTATAAGTCGAGATTTAAAGCCAGAAGTTTTAAAAAAATACGTGGGTGTTTATGAGCATCCCATTTATGGAAAAGGATACGTATCTGCCCAAGGTACAAGTTTGAAACTTACTTTGGAGCATCATACAAGTGATGCAATTCTGGAATACAAATCTCCTACCCGATTTTTGACGACATACAGTAATATGACCTATGGAGTTCAAACAACAATCTTCTCATTCAGTGGACAAAATGAAGTAGAATCAATGGAAATAAAAGTGAATGATTTTGTAGAATATGATTCTTATACCTTTAGAAAGATAAAGTAAGCGTAACTTTATTTTTCTACAAAACTAAAGCGAATAAGCTATTCTTTTTCCTCTGCTAAAAGGTAGGAAATCCAACCATAGCCTTAAAGCTAATAGCCCAAAACTTTACCCAAACTCATTCAGCCGGAAAATAGATTAGACCAAGGCTTTCGAGTTTATCTGTATAAGACCCCCAGAATCCTACAAATCGACTTTTATACTTGCCAGAAGTGTTTTTGGATAGCTGCAAAGAGTAATCATTGTCTCCGCCATTGCCTCCATATAAGGGGCTTTTTGTGCCATCAGAAAAATGAAGCTGGATATTATCCACAAACCATCCTGAGGCTCCGCTAATTCCCACTAAATATTTTTTGTTTGACAAGACAATGGGTTTTTGCCAAAGAGTATTTTTCTCAATACCAAATATGAGCTCCGTAAGGCTTCCATCTTTTTTTGTTACTTTACATTTCAAGGCAGAAACGATGGATTTATCAGGATTCAATCCAATCTCAATAGAAGTCAATACATCTCCTTTTTCGCAAAGAATGAGTTGTTTCGTTTTTCCTTCTTGTCCTATCGTTCCACCTGTCCTATTACTAAAGTGGAGATCGCCCAATTGGGGTTTATTGGAGGGAAGAGTAAAGTTTTCTCGATTTTTTTCAACTTCTCTCCAAAAATCTTGGTAAAAGAGATCATATGAGATTTTTGAATACATCTTAATAGTCCTGCTCGTGTTTTCGGGAGGAGTGGCGATGGTTTTTTCCTCTACAAGGGATGGGTTGAGGTAGGCTTGTACCAAGGCCATATCCCATAAAACTCGCTTTTTGTTATCAGGATTTGTTTCTAGCCATCTATATTTCATGATTTTTTCAAGCGGATTATGATCTTGAAAACGTACAACAATAGAATCTCTGTCGTATACGTATGGAAGACAGGTGGAAACGGGTATAATATGCCAATCTAGGTTTTCAAGATTTAATAGATAGTCAGCCGCATTCAAATCGGCACGAATGTTAAATTCATTTTTATTCCAAACCCATTTACTAAAATCGTAGCCAAAACCCATACTAAATAGGCGAATCTTGTTTACGATAGAAGGCTGCAAAGCCAAAGCGGAAGCAATATTTGTTCCGGCTCCTAGGCACAAAACATCGAGTTTTTCGTTTAGACCTAATTTTTGTATAGTTTGCAATATAGCATCTGTGGCTTCAGATCTTCTAGGCGTATATTCTCCCCACGCTCTTCCCATTTGTCTATCTCCACCAGTAGGATGAGAGATATGATTCATGCCTGCAGCTTGTAATATCTCGTCGTTTAGTTTTTGTGAAATAAGG
>JBOFGX010000277.1:0-1774 GCA_051649345.1 Leadbetterella sp.
CTGCCTCAGGTGTACCCGTAGCTGGTGAATATGAAATCAAAAATGTGCAAGCTATGAAAATCATGGATAGCTTTGGTGTAGGTGGATCGTTTACCGAATATTATGCTATGGATTTTAAGGAAGACGTGGTCTTGATGGGACATGACGGTCCTGGTCATATTGCAATTGCACAAGGCAAAACCAAAGTAAGACCCCTAAAAGTGTACCACGGTAAAGTAGGGAAAGGTGTATCGGTAGAAATGCAAGTAAAAAACGGTCCTGTCACGCTTCTATCTGTCGTAGAGAAAAAAGGCAGAGGTCTTATGCTCTTGGTGGCAGAAGGAGAATCCGTTCCTGGCTATATTTTAGAAATAGGTAATACCAACAGTCGCTACAAATTCCCATTGGGAGCTCGAAAATTTGTAAATGATTGGAACAGCCACGGCCCAGCACATCACTGTGCGATTGGTATAGGGCATATCAAAAGCAAGATCCAAAAACTAGGTGAGCTTTTAAAAATGGATGTGGTCGTAGTTTGTTGATTGCAAAAAACATAAGTAGAACGAATTCAAAACGCCTTTCTGAATATGTAATCTTCCTTCGAAAAACAGGATTACGAAACTTGATTTATGCCTATTACTTTAAGAAGGTATTGGTGGCTTTTTTGAAATAACCTGCTGTAAAACCCCTGTATATTAATACAATGCAAACTTGGGTACAAAAAATATTAAAAAAAAATTCATACATTTGAATTATACTGTGATTAGAAGTAACTATGAAATATAAGCTAAAACTGCTTTTTATTCTATTAGTTTCAATCAATATAAAGATATTTTCTCAAGACTTCCAATGTGGATTTGACGAAAAAAATCTACCTAAAGAAAGTATTGAGTTAATGAATAACATCGATCAGTTATTATCTGAAAGAAAAAGTCGAAAAAAAACTAATACTGAATTCTATTTCTGTAGAATAGCAGTAGACATAGACTTTGATACATATAGTCAGTATAATGGGGATACGAATGCTATCAAGAAAGATGTATACGATGTAATAGACGAGGTTTCGAAGTTATATGAAAAAGAAATAAACACCAAGCTTATAGTTACGAACGTTAATTTTTGGAAAGACCGTGCTCAAAGTCCATATAAGGACGAAATCATTGTTACCAAAATAATGAATATATTTAAATTCACATATTTGAATGATAACTCACTAAAAAAAATACCCTACGATATTGCAATATATTTAACTAGCAAAACTCTTGCAGGTGCACACGGTTTGGCAAGTGATAACTTTTCTATTTCTCCATTTTTTTCAATTTTCACAACAACACATGAGATAGGCCACAACTTCGGTTCTCCCCATACCCAAAGCTGTATTTGGAAAGGAGGTCCCTTAGACAGATGTTTTGCCTCTGAAGGTAGTTGCTACAATGGTTCATTACAAAATCAAACTGGATCAATAATGAGCTATTGTTCAAGTTTTTACAACTCGTTCCACCCTGCTTGCATTGAACTAATGACAAGCTATTCTTCATCAAAATTTAAAAAAATAGAACCCCCTGTTAGTCCCATTTTACAAGCTCAATCCAAAATCAAGCATGATGGTATTTGGTCATTTAGCCCCAGCATATTTACCGAAAAATATATTATTGAATTATCAGAAAACCCAACATTTGAGAAAGTAGTTTTAAAAGATAGCTCTACACAAAGTATATATGTTTTTAAAAACCTACCAATTTCAAAAACCGAATTCTTTGTTCGAATTAAATCTTGTAATAGATTAGGAGAAAGT
>JBOFGX010000278.1:0-2856 GCA_051649345.1 Leadbetterella sp.
TGCCGCCATACTCCTTACCTTTCTTTCTATATAGTAACCCGCATAAAAATTCTGCAAAGAGTCTGCATTCAAAGTAATTTTCGCAATTGATTTTGCATCTCTGTTTATGACTGGTAACAAAGGTTTAGGATAAGGCAAATAACTACCCAGCCCTACCGTAATTTCAGCCGGTATTACTTCTAAAGTTGCTTTTGGAACCTTAGAATAAATAAAATACTTGTACTTCTCGTTGGGCAAAACATTTAAATCTATATAACCCAAACCAGCAAATTGAGCAGCTAAAAATCGCACGTTAGCTGCATTATTGGCCGTTACATAGAGCTCATTCAATTCATCATCATTAGCATATGTTTCAGTAGAGGCATCAAAAATGGTCTGAAAAGCCACACTATCGTCCACATAATAAGGAAGCCATTTTGGAGTTGTTTTGTCAGCGATTTTTATTCCATCTAAATTAATAACTACTGAATCTGGATTCGCTTGTACTATCCCGTTTCTTTCTATTGTCTTACGTACAATTTTATAACCATGAATGTTGGATTGATACCATGCCAATGCTTCATCTGGAATCCATCGAAGCATTATTTTATTTTGATTCGTTGGTCTTGCCAAAGCAGAAATTACAGGCTTGGTGTATAAAATAGTAGTATCCGTGATTTCCTTACTTTCTACAACTTGCCCACAAACATGTTGTATTACCAAAAACACTATAAAAAATAAACTAAATATTTTCTTCATAATTAATTAAAGCAAACTGTTCCTACCCTCAAATTGAAATTAATAAACCCAGGCTTCTTACCTTTTTTCGCTCTTTTTTCCCATCTTGGCCCTAAAACGGCTACACCCAAAACTCCTCCCAGTGGAGCAAGACCATTACCATATAAATAAAATGCTACAGAGGTATTATGTATAACTTTATTGGATTTCTTCGTTACTACCTTTGCACCTGCCATTGCATAAATTTGTAGCTGACCAAATGTTCTCGTCTCACCTGCAGGAAAACAAGAATTTGTGGTCTTTGCAACCAAAAGATCAAAACCAGCTATGGCATTGCCTTGGAATTTATTCAATTTTCCGACTATCTGAGCATCTACCCAAGCAGAGGCACCTACAGCCATTCCTGCACCTGATCTTAGCTGTCCAAAGTTTGCTGGTGTATTTTTATCATTAATTTTAGCCTCCAAACCAGGAATAGCTTTTAAGACATTGGCTGGAGGTTTAGGAAAATAGGGTACACCTTGCCCCAACATAAAATAAGCATCTGCTCCTACCTCCACAAAATCATTATTAGGCCCCCTTGTCCCCTTCAATAATTTTATTCCTGCTCTTAGTTCTTTTTCTGGCCTACCAATACGTATATAGAATTCGCTCGTCCCTTTCCAGTGCATGACCGCATCCACTACTTGCCCTCTGGGTCCTATCCCAGTAAGAAGGAATCCACTCTCTTTTTGATATACATATACTTGTGCTCTTGCATGAAATAATTTCTCAGGGAAATCTATCATAATACCTACATTAAAGGATACCTTCCCATATTGTTGTCCAGTAGTAGCGTCCGGAGCCTTTGCACTTGCAGCAGCTGTAGATACCAAACTAGCCTCATTTTCTGCTGGTTTTATACCTGCCAATTTATCCGGATCATTACCATAACTATCCACGTTTTTGCCTATGATTCCTCTAACATCATCCAGCGTTTTTGTAACTTCTGCTACAGATTTTAGATCTTTAAAGTCACCACCGATTTCTCCACTACCCCAAAGTGAAATACTATTTATCCCATATTTCCTATCTAAAGCGAAGTCTAAACTAAGCTTACCTTTAAATGTTTGAGTTACATTACCCAGCTCAACCATTACCTTGAACCCAAACGGAATTTGATAATTTTTGGTATATACTAGCAATGGATCTAGTTGAAGAGTAGTACATGGCTCCACAGGTGCAGAAGGGTTATAAAAACCTGGCTTCATGTTGAAATACACTCCCATTCCTACACCCGTGATCGTAAGATCACCAATTCCAGTAGGGATACCATTTGGAAGACCACCCACAAATCCATCAATATAACCGAAACGATAATCGTTCACTTTATCATATCCAAAAAACGCATTAATTTCAGCAGTAATTGGAGATTTAAATGCTTTCTTAATGGCAACTCTTAACTTTCCTTCAAAACTTTTATTTTGTGCTGTTTCGCAAAAACGGATATGGCCATATTGTCTAATGCTGAAAAACTACCATTTACGTAGGCCTCCTTTAATGCTATTCCGTCAAATTTGAGTCGACCATTCCTGTAAAAAGTTTTTATTACCATTTCTGAACCTGCCATAAGCTTACCTTTGGCGAGGGAAATATCAAACCCAAAATCTATCCAAAGGTCGTTTTCCGTGGGTGCACTTCCATTCCATAAAGGCCCCTTTACTTTGGATAGCTTACTAATAGATATAGGAAAACGGCCGAATCTGTTTCTCGCACTTTCTTCGCTCTCGTCTCGTACATAAGAAAAATCCTCTACGGTTACATAGGGTCGTTCCTTGGTCTGAAAATTGAGATTTACAAACTTCAAACCCGTGAATTGTGCGGATCCCTCACCATCAATAGGAGTTGCTTCTATCTCCTGCTTGGTGCCCAGTACCTTTGTAGCAGGACTAAATTCTCCGCTAAATGACCCACTGGGAAAAAACTGATCCCCGTTTGCATCATCTGTTTCAAACAAGAATTCTACAAAAGAGCCTGCATATATCTTCCCTCTTGCTCGTAGAGCTTTTATCGTAATAGGAATATCTGTTTCTGCCTCAATCCTAAAAGTTATCTTAATGGCACTTTCATCTACAGGATCTTTCTCAACCATACCAGTAT
>JBOFGX010000279.1:0-5263 GCA_051649345.1 Leadbetterella sp.
ACGTATCAATGGGTTTATTTGAATCGTAACTTCCTTCGGCAAGCACCTTATTTTTATTAGTAAAATAAGTCCATTTACCAACTTTATTTCCATTATCAAATTGTCCAACTACTTTTGGTTGACCATTAGTGTAAAATAATTCAACTTTTCCTTGAAATAAGCCATTATCAAAATTTAATTTACGTATTAATTTACCTTTTCTACTATAGGTAATCCACTCTCCATTTTTCAATCCATCAATGAATTCTCCTTTTTCTACCACTAATCCATTGCATTTACGAACAAATTTTCCATTTAGAACTGGAGAAATCTGGTCAATTTTGTCTTCACAATTACAGTAATCAAGCTTTTCGATTTCTTGTCCGAATGCCGTATTTATTGCAAGTGCAGCAAATAGAATTAAAATTTGTTTTTTCAAAAAGGTTAGTTTTTTATTATTGTTTAAATGGGTCAAGAAATCCCTTTCTATCGTTACTTTAGTATTTATCATTAGTAGTAAATGTCTTTTATTTCAATATACAAAGAACCAATCGATAAGCTATGCTTAGTCTTTAACTAGGTATAAAATATTACAGCTTTGACGGAAAACCTGATTACCATGAACAAGAATAGGTTGACAAAGTTTTAAACTTACACCCCCCTCTCACCTCCCATACAAAGCCTTACCTGCAACCTCGTATTTATCCCCACTTTTCCATTGAGGAGCAGTCGCTCTATTAGCGATTAGTCTACCTGAATAAATCAGCATTTGAGCATATTTTTTGAGATAATCATAGCTTATGGTTGTAGGGTTATCGGCTGCTTGGTGGTAGTATTTGAAGATACGATCATCAAAAGCTGCGAATCCAGGTGAAAGTGTAGGAGCAGGAATTCCTTTAGCTGCAAAACTCACATTGTCTGATCTGTCAAAAAGACCTTGCTCCGGAGCAGGATCATCCGCAACAGTTAGTTTCAAAGCCTTACCTGCTGCGTAGAGTTGCTCATCTGCACCTGTTCTGCCCAATCCAAAGATGGTCACTGAGTCTGTGCTAGTATATCCAGCCCCATCGCAATTGAGGTTGTAAATACAGTTTTTCAAGGGAATCAAAGGGTTTTCGGAGTAGTATTTAGAGCCGAGCAAGCCCATCTCCTCACCTGTAAAGGCTATTAGAAGTATGGAACGTTTAGCTGGTGTCTTGGCAAACGAACGTGCGGCATTCAGTACACTGATGGTTCCAAACGCGTTATCCCTTGTCCCATTGAAAATGGTATCTTCAGGTGTGATTTTTCCAGCAGAGGCACCGTGTCCGATATGATCATAATGGGCAGAAAGAATAACATATTCGTTTTTCAGAACTGGGTCACTCCCTTCAACTATACCCACTATATTATTGGAGAAAATGGGCGATCGATCTCTTTTAGGGATAGAAATTTGGATATTTTTAAGCTTGTCTTCGTTCCAGTTTTTTGCAGAAGCCGCACTAATCCAGTAGGCTGGGAGTCGAGTTTCAGGGCCAGGATTAATGACATTTACGTTTTCTCCACTAAAATAATTTGCCACTGTTGGCCAAGGAATAGCCGCCGTAAAAATTTCGATGATGGCAATGGCACCTTCTTCTTTAGCAAATTTCCTTTTTGCCGTTATGGCATTGAAATAATCCTGCGGGGTCTTGCTATCCTCATTTCCGATGCGGGTGATGACGATTTTGCCTTTTACATTTAAGTCTTTATAGTCATTGATATTTTTAGAAGGGTCTTTCCATCCATATTTAGCGAATACGACTCCGTCCGATTTAAGATCAAGATTGTCTGATCCTCCAAAAGCCACAAAGTTTTTTACGATTTGGAGTGTGTCTAAGTTGCTAGTGATAGTGCCTATTTTTATAGATGATATTTTTTCTAAATATACTTTTTGAAGATAATCGTTTTGTCCAGGTACCATTTTCACACCCGCTGCACGAAATTCTTCAGCTATGTACCGAGCAGCTACATGATTGGTCACCGATCCTGTTTTGCGGCCCAACATTTCATCGGAAGCAAAAAAGCGTATTTCAGCTTCCAAATCACTGCTTACTAGTTTAGACTCTGGAGTTTTAGAAAATTTTTGCCCAGAAATTGAAAAAGAAAAAAGTGTAAGCGTAAACGCTAGAAAATGTGCTTTCATAAGTAAGGTTTTGCAAAATAAAAATATAGTTAATAGGTCAACTACGCAACTTTTTTAACCGCATAAAATACCGAATGTTCAAATTTTGATTTGCAATAGGCTGCATTCAAGACAAATTTGGTAATGGTCTTGTCAGACGGTAACTCAAACATAGCATCTGTCAATATGGATTCGCATATCGAGCGTAAGCCTCTCGCTCCCAAGTTGAATTTAATCGCTTGATCTACAATATAATCCAGAGCATCATCCTCGAAGGTAATATCTATTTTTTCCATTCCAAACAGCTTTTTATACTGTTTCGTAAGAGCATTTTTAGGCTCGGTAAGAATCCTTTTGAGGCTTTCCTTATCCAATGGATTTAGGTATGTTAAAAGTGGAAGTCTACCAATTAGCTCAGGGATAAGCCCGTAGGTTTTGAGATCTTGTTGAGAAACATATTTGAGTAGATTCTCTTCGTTGTTTATATCTACCCCAGAAGTTTCTACTTTGAAACCGATAGGTGCTTTGTTGACTCTATTAGCAATATGGCGAGCAATACCATCAAAGGCACCTCCGCAAATAAACAATATATTTTCTGTATTGATCTGGATCAGTTGTTGATCGGGATGTTTTCTGCCGCCTTGAGGAGGTACACCTACTACGGATCCCTCCAATAGTTTTAAGAGACCTTGTTGTACACCTTCACCGCTCACATCACGTGTAATGGAAGGGTTGTCTGACTTACGAGCAATTTTATCAATTTCATCTATAAATACAATACCCCTTTGAGCAAGCTCCACATTGTAGTCTGCTGCTTGTAATAATCTACTTAGTATGGCTTCTACGTCTTCCCCTACGTATCCCGCCTCTGTAAGGACGGTAGCGTCGGCAATAGCAAAGGGTACCTGTAAAATCTTAGCGATATTGCGAGCCAAATAGGTTTTACCCGTACCTGTCTCTCCCACTAAAATGATATTAGATTTTTCGATTTGGATTTCATCTCCGGTATTGGGCTGAGTCAATCGCTTATAATGATTATAAACGGCTACCGAAAGTACTTTTTTAGCTTCATCTTGACCAATTACGTAAGCGTCCAAAAACTCCTTAATTTGCTTTGGAGGTTTAATGTCTAGTTTGGTAGATAGAGAAGTCTTTCCAGATTTGGATTTAGAAACAGGTGTCACACCGTGTACTTCCTGTTGAATCAGTTCATACCCTTGCTCAATACAATTATTGCATATATGAGAATCTAAGCCAGAAAGAAGGATTTCTACGTTCTGTTTTTTTGTTCCGCAAAATGAGCATTTTGGATCTTTTGAGCTTGCCACGAAGTGTTTTTTTTACAAAATTACTGTTTTTTTTAGTACCATCGTTCTCTAATTAAAATTACTAGCTATCAAGAGGGTACAAATCCGAAATTATGGATGGAGTTCATATATGTATTATGAAGAACAGCAAATAAATTCCAAAACCATAGTGATGCATACACGTATTAACTTCCACTAACAGCCTCATTGTTTAATCTTTTTTATATTTTACTTATATATTTTTTAACAAAGCAAAGATTTTTCAACAATAGAATACCTATTCTTTTGATTTTTAGGAAAACCTTGGAAACTTTGGGATACTATAAAAGTTTCCAAGGTTTCTGTCATGGTAGAAGAAAGAATTTTAGAGGTGTCAGAAAGGCTTTTTCACCAATTCGGTATTAAAAGCGTATCCATGGATGATATAGCTAAAGAAACAGGCATATCGAAAAAGACTATATACCAACATTTTACAGATAAAGAGGCTTTGGTTTATACCGCCATGGTCATAGGTTTGGAAGCAGAAAAGAAAAGAATGGATGACCTAGTTGCTCAGTTTGAAAACCCCATAGAGCAAATGGTAGAACAGATGAAGTGTTTCAAAGAACTTTTATCAGGTATGAATGTAACCTTTATGTATGACTTAGAGAAATCATTTCCCCGGGCATTCGAGGAGTATAAAAATTTCAAAAATTATATTTTAGAAAGCTTGGCTAATAATCTTACTGCAGGTATTCAAAAGGGGTATTATAGAAAAGAAATAAATATTACCATTCTGGCAAGTTTACGAGTAGAATCGGTAGATATGGGGTTTCGATTGAACTTCCTCAAAATGGCTGGTGAAAGTATTTTTGACACACAAATGCAATTATTGGAGCATTTTCTTAGAGGAATTTTTACGGAAAAAGGACTACAGGTATATGAATCATTAAAATCAAAATAATATATGGATAAACGTAAAATAGGGTTGATTTTTTGGATTTTATGCACGTATTGTACGGCTAGAGCACAAGGGGAGTTTACGCTCAATCAAGCTGTACAATATGCATTGACTAATCATCCCAACATTAAGTCTGCTCAACTCGGTAGGCAAGATGCCGAGCTTCAAATTTCGGAGATAAAAAAGGTGGGTTTACCGCAAATAAACGGGCAATTTGGCTTTACCTATAATCTTTTGATCCCTTCCCAAATTATTGAAGCAAGTAATTTTAACCCTGAGGCCAAACCGGGGGAAGTTATAAAGCTAAAGTTTGGAGTTCCATGGGGAGGCCAAGGAGGAATAGGGATAGAGCAATTGATTTTTGATGCTACCTGGCTGGTAGGTTTACGAGCAGCAGATACGTATAGATTGATGGCCAACCAAGAAGTGGAGAAAAACAATGTTTCTATAGCCGAAATGGTTCAAAAGGCCTATTATTCCGTACTTATTGCCGAGCAAAGGGCGGATATTCTAGATTTGAATATGGCCAGATTAGATTCTATCATTTACCAAACGGAGGCATTTCGCAAACAAGGATTTTTAGAGAAACTGGATGTAGATCGTCTGACCGTACAACGAAATAATTTGGATGCCGAGAAGCAGAAAATTACAAATTTGATAGAACTTTCCTATCAATTGCTCAAGTTTCAAATGGCGTATCCTCAGAGTAATCCTATCAAATTGTCCGAAAAATTGAAACCAGAAGATATCAAAATCTTAGTATCTGGCTATACCAATGATTTTGCTATCGAAAATAGAATAGAGTACAAGCAGCTAGAAACATCCAAAGCACTTACCAATCTCAATATCGAACGTTTGGATAAAGGTAAATACCCGTCTATTGGTATTTCAGGG
>JBOFGX010000280.1:0-14755 GCA_051649345.1 Leadbetterella sp.
TTATACTGTAGCAGACAATGATTATACGCTAATACTAAACCCCACAGCAGCTATAAATATTGCGTTACCGTTAGCTTCAAATTCAAGGGGACGAATCCTAAACTTGGTTAACATTGGTACTGTCACTTCAAATTTGGTCAATGGAGGAACATTGGGAACAGTCATTACTTCTGGCTCGCGATTACAAATAATAAGCGACGGGACGAATTGGATAAAAATAAACTAACGATTACTATTAATTGTATCGTTAAATTCATCGCTAGTATGAAAACATTAGTTAAAATTGGTACAAGAAAAAGCATCGATCCATTTAATATCATCACGCTCAAAGCAGATTTGAACTATACGTCTGTTCATTTTTTAGATGGCAAAAAAGATGAAATCATCTCCTATACATTAAAAAGATTTGAAGATAAACTCCTCAATCATCCTTTCTTTTTCAGAATCAATAGATCCGTCATTATCAACTTAAATTACATAAAAAACGTTTCTAATGGTACAGTTGAGTTAAAAAATGGAGAGTTTTTCAACGCATCCAAACGGAGAAAAAAAGCATTCTTAAAGATCTTAAATTTAGAAGCCTAGTATTCATCCTTCATCTTATTTGGCATTTTGCGTATACGAATCCACACAATTTTATATACATATTTAATCCACTTGGGGTGTAATTTCCACAATACGATCTGAGCTATTTCCTATGCTTGTACAAATAAATACTCTGCCGTCTGGAGCTATAGCTATGTCTCGCAAGCGATTAAACTGATTGACAAAATAGGTTATGGGTCCAGAGGCAATCGTGTTTCCATCGGCACTCAATTTAAAAGCATAGAGGGTTTGATTCTTTAGAGAGACCATCAAAAGATTGTTTTTCCAGCGTGGATAACGGTCGTTGTTATAATAATCTAGTCCACAAAACGCCCATGTTGATCCTCCCGAAGAGAAAATGGGTTCCAAAGCATTATTGGCCTGACAAAACGTAGCCTCCGCAGTAGTATTACACGGACCTTCAACATTTGGCCATCCATAATTGGCACCTTTTTGTATCAGATTTATTTCATCTTCTGTACTTGCTCCATGTGAACTTGTATATAGCTTGTTATTAGCCATTACCATACCTTGTGGATTGCGATGCCCAATACTCCATATCGCATTAGGACTTGTATTGGGAGGTAAAACAGGATTATCACTGGGTATCGTACCATCCAAATTTAATCGTAAAATTTTACCTGCTAGATCTGTTTTACTTTGGGGAGCACTTAGATTTTGGGCATCTCCTGTTGTTATAAATAGCTTTAAGTCAGAAGTTATAATCAATCTGCAGCCATTGTGTGTTGTATTACCCGGGACATTATCCAGTAATATGAAGGGACTACTGAGCGTATTGCTAGATGCATCATATGTATACCGAACTATTTTCTCTTTAATACTAGAAGAAACCAGATAATTATAAGCCACATATACAAACGGAGAACCACTCGTAAAACTCGGATGCAGAACCATACCCAAAAGTCCGCCTTCACCGCTTGCATATACATCAGAGATCGTTAAAATATTTTGAACAGTTCCGTTAGTGGGGTCTACCTTGCTAATGGTTCCTGCCCGTTCGGTCATCCAGATAAAGTTATCTGCACCCCAAAGAATCTCCCAAGGATAATTCAGGCCTGTGGCTACATCTCGTGTACTCAACTCCCCGCATTTAGCTATATAAGCCTTAAAAACGCTTCCAGACTTGGCTTGAAACCCAGGATTGAGTTGAACGATCTTTTGGGATTTGAACTGCACACTGGCGGTGTTTTCAATACTGGATGTACCTGTGATGGTATTGCTTGCTTGCGTTTTTTGGCCAACATTCGTTAATGGAGTACTTACAGTTGGATTTGCATTACATGGGGATTCGGTAAGTCCAACTTGTACCAATACAGAGTTGGAAACCGCACTTGCTACCCCTCCTACTGTACAAACCGCCGTAAAAGAAGCACTTTGTTTGGGCGATACCGTCAAAGTGGCTCCCGTAGCACCCGTATTCCAGATAATGGTACCGCTACAACCCGAGGCTGTAAGTGTCGTGCTTTCATTAAAATTTATAAAAATACTGGAAGGTGAAATAACAGGAGGTGAAACTTGAGCTTTACATACAATTGAGACAAATAACAGGATGCATAGAAGTGTTTTCATTTGAATTTGGATAAGATCGTTTACATATACAACACAGAAATTGAGCAGAAAGTATAGTATTACGGTTTAAAAAATAAAAATATAGGAGGATGTAAAATTTCAAATTTGATAATTAAAGTACAAAAAAGAAATTATTGTTTATCATGATAAACAATAAATATTATATTTTATATATTTAAATAAACAAAAAAAGTATATATATATATAATAAAAACAACAAAAAAGGATTATTTTTGTATTGTTTGATAAGCATATTAAAAAAAATGGAACAGATATATATTGAATACAGGCAACTCATAGAAAGCCTAAGGCCCACCTTTAGGAGGGATTTTCAAGATCAAATTGATTGGAACGAACCCCTCATATTCCTACTGGGTTCGCGGGGAGTTGGCAAGACCACCTTACTACTACAACATATAAAAGAGACATTCTCTACACAACCCAACGCCTTGTACATCAGCATGGATGATATGAGCTTGGCCAACTATACACTACTAGAAATAGCAAAAAAGCATGTTCAAATCGGAGGAACCCATCTTTTTGTTGATGAAATACACAAATACAGCAATTGGAGCCAAGAACTAAAAAACATCCGGGACAAGATCAAAGACCTGAAAGTGGTGGTTTCGGGTTCATCGATTCTGGATATCCAAAAAGGGAATGCCGATCTTAGTCGGCGGAGTGTGCTTTACAAGCTACCCGGTTTATCCTACAGAGAGTTTATCAATATTGAACTCAACCTGAATCTGAAAGCCCTTAGCTTAGATGATCTTCTACAAAATCATGTAAAAATCGCTACACAATTGTCCAAATCCTTTAAGCCCCTTCAGCATTTCGGAAACTACTTGAGACACGGTTACTTCCCGTTTTATTTAGAAGGAAAAACCAACTATCATCACAAGTTAAAAAACGCTTTGAATGTGGTTCTAGAGCAAGACATGGCACTTCTTAAAGCCATAGAACTGGGAAAAATCCCCAAAATACGGAAGTTGATTTACCTTCTTTCGGTACAACTCCCCTACCAACCCAATATTACGAAACTAGCAGCGGCATTGGAAATAGACAGAATTTCGCTGCTCAATTATCTGGCAGCATTGGAGCAAGCTTCTGTTTTGCACTTGGCAAGAAATCAAGGAAAATTCTATACACAATTGACAAAACCCGACAAGATATATCTACAAAATACAAATTTCCTATACTTGAGCCAATCAACCGTTAACATAGGAACGCTCAGAGAATCCTTTTTTGTCAATCAAGTTTCGCATAAAAATAGCCTTACTCTAGCACCCAAGGGCGACTTTATCATTGATGATACCTACACCATAGAAGTAGGCGGCGATTCCAAGGATTTTAAACAAATCACAGGCATACCCAACAGTTTTCTGGCTTTGGATGATCTACCCGTAGGGATAAATAATAAAATTCCGCTTTGGCTATTTGGTTTTTTGGGCTAAAACCGATTTTGAAATTTTTTCATTAACGCGAATTCAAGTTACAAATGCAACATCTTATCCAACTTTCAAAAAAAGAAATCATTCTAAATCGGCACGAAAGTATCCCAAATCCTACTGGGATTGATACCAATCTATATTTTGTAAAAAGCGGTAGTTTGATCGTTTGTATTGAAAATGAAACAGAAGAACATGTCTTGCGATTGGGATATACAGGTAATTTGATTGTAGCCTTAGACTCCTTTATTTCAGGTAAACAGTCCAAATTGACAATAAAAGCAATTAAAAAGTCCGTCTTGGGTGTAATCACAAAAAGCCAAATTGATACCTTTAAAAAAACGAATGAAAATAGCCAAATGTGGACTCGTACACTTGAAAATATCGTTTTACAACAGTTTGAAAGAGAGATCGACTTACTAACCTCCTCTCCTATTGAAAGATACCAAAGGGTTTTAAAAAGAAGCCCAAAGCTGTTTCAGGAAATCCCCCTACAGTATATAGCCAATTATCTACGAATGAGCCCTGAAACCCTTTCAAGGCTTAGAAAATCTTGATTTGGGTCAAGATTCCATTAGTTTTTATGGGTTTACTTTGCAAAAAAACAAAATGCAAACATCCGATCTAAATCAGAACTTACAAAACCGTATTCATAAGATCCTATTTGAATTAACCGCTCTTTTGGATGTAGAAAGCAGACTCCTAAATTTTAAAGAAAACCCTAATTCTTGGAGTATTTTGGAGTGTATTCAGCATCTAAACCTATATGGCACCTACTATTTACCTTTGATTGAAAAGAAAACAAATGACTCCAAAAACCCGTTTGACAACCAATATAAAAGCGGATTTCTTGGGCATTTCATTCTTGAAAAAATAAAACTACGTTCGGAAACAAGTAAAATGAAAGCCCTTAAGAATATGATTCCAAACAATTCTAATTTATCAAAAACAGAAATCGAAACGTGTATTCAACAGCAACATCTACTTTTAGAATTACTAAAAAAATCTGAACACAAAAACTGGAATAAAATACGAATTCCAACCTCCATATCACCACTTTTAAGACTTAAACTTGGGGATACCTTTCAGTTTTTAGTGTATCATATGGAAAGGCATTTGAATCAGATTTATAGGATAAAAACGAATATAACTTAAATATAAAACTGTTAAAAGAGTTCAACTATACAAACTTACGCTGGTGCCAAAACCCCATCACTAACCACGCCTTTCTTGATTTTCACGAGCAGTGCATGAAGAGTTTCGGCAGCTAAACCGTGTAATACCAAACGATATGCTGCACTAAACGTCGTGGAAGGAATCATGGGATGCTTGTTATTGACCAATCCCAAATGCCCGGGCGTACCCAGAATTTGCGAAACGTAAATGGCGATCGTTTCGTCGAGTTGTAAAGAATTAGACGCTCGCACAAAATCATTGGAGGTAAGAAAAAGCTGATAAAAAGGCGTAAAAAGTTCTATAGCCGAGCGTAAATCGAGAATGTTTGTCCATTTGTTTGGAAATTCAATATGATTGAAGTCCCCTTCTGTAATCATAGATACATTAAGCACTTTTTTCTCTTTGATTACGAGATTTTTATCGCGTAACTCACTATTAAGCTTGATGATAAAATTATACAGATTAAGGTCATGAAGTAAAAATAAATCATCTTTAACAGCCTCAAAATCATAGGGTTTTAAAGGATTCAATTCCATTTTGAGCCCTTCAACATTGCCTGCTATAAATTGCAATATCTCACTACCCACATGAAAATGTCTAAATATCAACAAATTGGCATCCTGACTTACAAATTTTCGAAGTCCCCAAGAGAGAATACGATGGAGAACTTTAGAGGAATTAAACAAATTGGGCAAAAAGAACTTGAGAATATGAATAAAAAACATGGCAACTTTAGATACAAACCAAATAAATGGCAATAGATAGCGAGCCGACTTAGAGTCATTATCTCGCATAAGGGCGACCTTGGTTTTTTCATACATAGGTATGCTATTGTCAAGATATAAGGCCAACCAAGGGTTGGGATCACGGGTATCGTGGCTTGAAATATCAAAATTATTTTGCATATGCTTAGTAGTTACCTAATTCTTCCAATTGAAATTTATATAAAAATGCGGTAGTTTTTGCTGTTTTTACGATTTTTTGAGCAATTTCCATATTCATTGCGGGATGATTGAGAGCCTGCTCCAAATTATGAAAATGATTTTCATCTGCCACTCCGTGATAGGTAAAAAACGAAACTTGGTCGTCGGCAAGCTTCAACTGCTGCTGAATAAGTTCTCCCCAATATCCCGCCAGTCGCTTACCAATACCTTCAATAATAAACATTGCACCAAGTAAATCGATAGGGTTATGCTTACTCGCTTGTTGAAACATAAAAGAAGACAAAGCCAGACTTCCAATATTTTTCTCCTGGGTTTGTATTTTATCCAAAGATTCTCCCAATGCCACGAAATTACGTTCCAACATTTGGTAATCTTTGTGCTCCGCAGCCGTATGCTTTATGAAAGCAGATCGCAATTCAAACAAATCAATATCAATGTTGGATGCCGCCCTCGAAATCCACTGCGAGCCATCTATGACCTGCTGCCGTAAGTCATGCAATAGCAATTTATAGTCTTTGAGGCTAAGAGTCCCTTCATGAATGTGCTGCACGATGGGCACTTTCAATAGTTTACTTTCAAAATCTATCCATATCTGCGAAAGTTGCCTCACCAACCACTCTGAGGTCGGATTGGAATCAATAACCAATTCGGGGGCTTCAATTTCGCGAACTTTATTTACAGTTTTTAAAAGCTCATTTCCTACCACCGTTAATTTAATGTAGGAAGTCAGAAAACGTCCACTTTCCGGCACCATACAGACGATGGTTTCCCCGTGTTTGAGTTTACCCGAGTACATCAATTCTTCCAACATAATAAATATTGAAGCTGCCCCTGTATTGCCTTTGGTATGAAGATTCGTAAACCATTTTTCATCTGGAATATAAGCACCGCCTTTTTGGAGGAGTTCTTTGATTGGCTCCTTAAAAAACTCCGATGAGTAATGACAACATAGCCAATCAATTTCATTTGCAAGAACCATTTTCTTATCAATCAACTCAAAAAAATGACTAACTCCCTTTTTAATGACTTGGTCCAATAAACGAATATCCTGTTTTAAATTGATAGCTCCCACCCGTGAAGCCGACTCATAATCAGGATAATCGAGCCATGTTTTCTCATGGTCATTTTTATTATCGATTTTACCTGTAAACATGCAAACAGGGAACTCATGTGCATGAGATTGGATATCGATCCATTCGACTTTTAAAGATAGCCCAGATTCATTTTTTTTGTTTTGAAGAACCATAGCACCAGCACCATCCGAAAGCATCCATCGTAAAAACTCTGAATCAAACGGTAAGGATTCTAAACCCTGTGCGTCAAAACGGCTCGACTTAAACAAGCGGCTCGAAAACTCACTTCCTACGACCAAAGCATTTGTTTTTTCTTCGGCTTTAATCTGAGAAAATGCATTTTTCAAGGCCATTACTCCGCTTACACATACACTTTGAAAACTCGCCAGTTCGCATTTTGGGTAATTCAGAGCCGCATGTATCATACTAGCAAAACCAGGGACAGGTAAATCTGCTTGTGTCGTTCCTGAAGATATCATTTCTACTTCTTGCTCTCGCAAGTCGCTCTTTTGCATAGCGGCTTTGATTGCATTGGCAGCCATTTCTGTATTAGAATGTGTGGTTTCTTGATGTTTGTTAAGGGCATAGTATCGTTGCTTGATACCATTTTGATTCAAAATCCTTTCTCGAACTTTGGATGGCTTAGCATCAATTTTACCCAAAAAATCTTCCATTTCTGTATTTCCAACAGGATCATTTGGCAAAAAAATGCCCATACTCGTTATGAAGACCTCATTCATGTTTTTTTATGTTGTGATTTGAAAATAATTTTGAGCTTAAGACATCCAATGTATTCAAAAGAAATCCATAGTGCTGTATACCTTTTCTATGATGTTTGTTATGATTGGTACCGAAGTTTAGCCAGCCATCTCCTTCCCCATTGCCAAAACGGTAATTGCAATGGCCCGAAAAATTGATAAGTATACTCACCAAAGGATATAGTGCAAAAGTCAACGTAGAAAAATCTACAAAGGGAGCAATTGATACAGGGACCGTACTCAGCAACAAGGCCTCAATCCAATGAAAACTATAGACCGAGTACACCGTAGGAACACTCGAAAAATGATGAACATGGTGTACCTTTTTCATAAAAAAAGGCAAATGCATCATTCTATGAATGACAAAAAAATGAACCTCATTCCAAAGTGTAAGAATGACCAAACCCATACCTATATTTTGAAACGTATTGGGCGAAAGATCTGTGAGTTTCGAGTTTATCATATACAGAATAGGAAAACCCGAAAACCCAAAAACGAAGATTGAAACGATCGAATTTCGAATTTCAAACGAGATCTGATTCTTTCGTAAAGCTTGAATATTTATTTTTTGTACTATTTTCTTATGTTCCAAATATGTACAAATGGCAGAAAACAAAGCCCCAAGTCCAAAATAAAGAACACAAAAATATACAAGCGTGATAGCATAAATCACCAAAGGATGAGCTTGATTCAGAATATAGTATTCATACGATTTCATCATTTCAATTCATTATGCCTTAACAAAAAATATTGTATTATTCAAGATTCCTAGTAAATTTATGATAAGCGTAGCATGTTTGATATAAAACATACCTGATTATTTTTTTAGTGTATTCAACTTCATAATTCATTAGCTTTCTAAACCTTCTAGTATACGAAAATCAGTATCATTTAAGATGCCAATCTTTGAGCAGCTGGACGAATACCCATTTTTAAAAGCACAGATACTATACCTTCCCAGAAACCTAATTTGTCTAATACGGGGTTTAGCCAATTGGTGAGTATGCAATAATGTACATCATAGGGTGATTGGTGATGCCAACCATGATGCCTTCTCGACTGAAAGAAGTTTTTGTCTTGTAGCCATGTGATTAATCGCCCATTTTCTCGTACGGTTTGATGCGACCACTTGTGTATCAAATTGGCGTTAGCTCCATAGGAAAGCATAAAAATGATTTGCCAGTTCAGTATGCCAAAATAATACGCCAAAGAAGCCAAAACTACACCTCCTACCCAGGATGTCCATGTGAGCTTCCAGTACGAAAACACTACCATGGCTCTGGGTGCATCGTGATGACGAGCATTGCGTTCATAAATATGCTTACCAATAATGGGCAAATCTGGCCCTCCATATTGATCCAAAGAAAAGTGAACAATACCCGTAATAAAGTCAGCAGCTAAAATCATTAAAATACATTGAATAATGATCCACAAAATTTCCATTTTTAAAAAAGTTTATGGATCAAAGCTATTTTTAAATAAAAAACTGAGCAATATGCAGATGCTTGAATCAAGGGTTTTGGGGTCTGGAATAAGGAAAATTTTCAAGTTCAATACCTGAAATACGGTTTTTACTGCCTGAAATACGGCTATTTTTTTGAGTGGTTTCTAAAAATGGGGTATATTGCGGGATCGTTTTCGTTTTCAATTAGAGAAAAATGCCCGCCCAAATTCCATTAACATTCAGACTATTCAAAAGACCCAAACATGCATTGGTAGCTATGACAGTGGCTATCTTATTTTACCAATTTTCAAATTTTCTGAGACCTGGTTATGGAGATCTAGCTCCAATTTTCAAAGGTGAAATTTGGATGTACCTAAAAGATTTGTTTTTGTTTTATTTTGGTTTTGAATGGATCAGTATAGGGCTTTTTTGGATCCTTTCTCTCCTTTGGATTAAGATTGTGAGACTAAAATCCATTAGACCGCGTTGGTCCGCTTTTTTTGAAGCTAATGCCAAGTATTTCCCTTTACTGTTTGTTTCGATCTTGATTTTTGGACCCATAACCAATGGTGTACGTTATATAGTCTTAAATTGGGATCATCTTTCTATGGCAGAATACTATCCCGAGTACTTTATGCAAATACGAATGTATACTCGGTATTTAACACCCGTTATGTTTATCGGTATTTTGTATTTCAACTATAACCTATTTTTGGACTACAGCGATTGGCAAAAAGAAAAATACAAAAACCTAGCCTCAAAGCAAGGCCATGAACCTATTGAGACATACAATCACCAGGGAGTACAAATGATAGATCCCAACAAAATCAAATGGGTAAAAGTGGACCAAAAGCAATACTTAGTGCATACTGAAAGCGAGATTTTGAAATGTAAAATCAATCTAAATGACCTAGAAGACCTTTTAGAAGATCATGGTTTTTACAGAGCAAATAGATCCGTATTAATTAATCTCAAATTTGTAAAAAATTATACGTATTGGGAGCATGACAAATACATCGTCAGAATCGATGAGGAAGAATTTGTCATGCAAAGATCCAAGCTGAAGACTTTCAAAGAAAAACTACAAATTTCGAAGGCTATTAATTAGGCAAAAAATATCAATCTGGCTGAAAGGTAAAATCTACATCTCCAAGAATACTAGAGAAGGTATCGAGTTTATTTGGGTATTTATTTTTACCAGCGGTAGTCTCAGCATATTTGCTGCTTATGTACAGAAAATTATCTTTATTGTATGGAAGAGGATTTGAATCTTTTTTTTCATACAAGTTCCAATTATTAGACAATACTGTAAATGCATACTTTTGATTTGTTGTTAAACGAACTGGATCTATTTCAATCCATTTTTTAACATTAGGCTGCTCTTGTTCGATTGATTTGGAAAATATAATAGTTAGGTTATCGGCATCCCAAAGAGTTATTTTGTATGTTCCTGATTTAGGGCAGCGTACAGCCACCTTTATTATGTTACCTGCCTTAAAAACCTTAAATTCCATACCTAATTCGTAGAAAACCGTATTAGAGCTTAAAAATAAAACCCGAGGTTTTTTATATAAACTATCCGCAAAAAAGCTATCTAAAAAAATCTGTGAGGGTTTGATTTCGTCCGATTTATTGCAATTGTACAATAAAAAAACACCAATAGTAAAGAGAGCAATCTTGATCGTTTTCATAAAATTATGATTGAATTTTAGCATTTTTATTCAACCACTCAAAACTATTTTAAAACTCCAGTTTAAACAAAAAATTTTATTAAGTGGCGAAATCACCAACCTAATACTACGTATCAATCAGGTTGAAATGTAAAATCAGCATCCCCTGCATAATACGAATTGTCATTATAAGGCGGAAATTTGTTTACTCCTGCCGTGGTACCACCCCAGCTATAGCCTAAATAGACGATATTATTTTTCGTATATGGAAACGTAATAGGTTTTTTTGCAACATAATTATTCCAACTATTTGACAGCAACGTAAATGTGTATTTTTTGTTGGCAGCTAAAGGAACTGGATCTACAGATACCCATTTTTTTGTAGCTGCTTGTTCTTGCTCAATAGATTTTGTAAACAAAATAGTTTTCGTATCGGTATCCCAAAGTGTTACTTTATGGGTTCCAGCTAACGGGCACCGTACAGCTACACGCGTAATTTTACCTGCTTTGTTTGCCTGAAAATTAAAGCCAAAATCAAAGAAACTATTGGGAGTGCCGCCTTGAATGGTCGGGGCTCTGTACAAGCTATCAGCTGCAAAACTTTCTAAAAAATTTTGGGTGGGGATAGTATCCTCTGATTTATCACAATTGTAGAATAAAAAAACGCATATAGCTAGTATTAATAACTTGATTGATTTCATAAAAACTATTTGTTTAGTAAAAAATTATTCGATTTGTCTTCACAAAACTATTTTAAACTATTCTAGTATTCAAAAAATTTTACTGAGCGGTAAATTGTGGATAATTTCAATTTAAGTACATCTCTTTCTTGAGTGAGCCAAGGCACTATTTTGGCGTTGAAAATAGATGTAAATTCAAAGTTTTCAAGAAAATTATATCCAAAAAAGATCCTCTACTTACACGCCACTCCATCTACCTCATTAGCATCTACTAAACTGTCAACGCCTCCAAAGTTATGTAGGACGTATGTAGAAATAGTCGCAATGTCGAGAGCATATAAATTGGGGACTTTCGGCATAGGTTGTGTATATAGCTTACCGTTTACTTCTAAGGGAGTACTTCTGCCGTTTTTTATAATACAAATTAGGGCAGAACGGTCTTTTAAAAAATTGGCCTTTATTAATGGTGGATATAGTGATTGAAGCCCCTCTCCTTTTTTGCCATGGCAATTGGCACAATTTTGAACATATAATTCCTCTCCCTTTATCAGATATTGCTCATATTTTATCTCTTCAGAGGTTTGGCAAGAAAACAACCCTGTAAGTATGATTAAACCGAAAAAGAATCTCAATCTAAAAGTAGTTTTATATCTAAAATGAGCTTATCAACCTCTTTGGCTTTTGTACCGTCGTAGGTTCCACGAATATGCCCTTCTCCGTCTACTAATACAAATGCTCCACTATGTATAAAGCCTCCCATTTGTGTATCACTTGCGTCTTCTTGAGCTGAGGTGAAATAACTCTTTTCAGCTAACGGATACGTGTATTCTTTAGGTGCCCATAAAAAATGCCATAGGGCAGAATCTCCAACGAGTTTCTTTTTGTATGCTTTCAAAGCCAGTAAACTATCTCTATCGGGATCAATGGTATGCGAAAGTAGCATAAAGTCGTTTTGATCTTTAAACTCCTTTGCTAAGCGTAGCATTTGGGTCTTCATTGTAGGACAAATCGTAGGGCATGAAATAAAGAAAAAGTCTGCCACATATATTTTACCTTTAACATTAGCATTCGTAAATCGTACGCTATCTTGATTCAAAAAGGAGAATTCTTGAATTTTATGATGAATGAACTCTCCCGATTTACCTTTAGTTGTTGGACCTAAAAATGGCAAATCTGCTGATGCTTTATTACAAGAATAAAGTACTAGTATGCAAAAAACTATAGACCAAAATTTCATTTGCTATGGGAACTAATAAAGGAATTACTTTCTTCTATCACGCTTCTTGTTTCGGTCTTTATTGTCTCTATTTCTGACAGGAGTATTTTTGTTTCATCTTCATTAAGAGCTTGCGTTCCTTCCATGCTCTTACTCATTTTCTCCATCCAAACATTCATATCATCTTCTGATTTTTTCAAACGCTCTTGAAGTTTCTTCTTGGTTTCCAAGTCTACTCCTGTTATAGTCAAATCATCTATTTTTTTTGAGATAATAGATAGTTTCATCGTTTGAGGCATAACTTCGTCGTGAAGCTTAATAAGCTGATCCTTAAGGCCTCCTTTCTCAGACCCTCCGTGATTGTGATCCGAATGATCGTGATGTTCGGTATGTCCTTCGTGCCCTTCTTGACTACCTGATTTACAAGCTTGAACTCCAATAAATACAAATAATAATAGTATGATTTTCTTCATGAAAACTAAATTTATGATTTAAATACCTAATAACTCGGCTGCATTTTGTAAAGCAATTTCTGTGGGCTTGTCTCCACTTAACATTTGTGCGATTGCTTGCACCCGTTCTTGATTGTTCAACAATTTTATTTTACTAATGGTTTTGCCATCTTCTTTTTCTTTAAAAACAAATAGATGTTGTTTGCCCTTACTGGCTATTTGTTGCAAATGAGTAATAACCAATACTTGCATTTTTGAGGATAAATCCTCCAACATCTTACCTATTTTGTTAGCAACCTCACCCGAAACCCCTGTATCAATCTCATCAAAAACAATTGTAGGCAAATGGTTTCTTTGAGCTATTTGATACTTAATAGCCAGCATCAATCGAGAAAATTCCCCCCCCGAAGCGACATCCTTTAACGGATGGAGTCTTTGCCCTTGGTTGGCAGAAAACAACCATTGTATTTCGTCAATACCATCCATAGAAAATATCTTTTCTATAAATTCTATTTCAATCTTCGCATCTGCCATACCTAGATAGGCCAGACTCTTAATAATATCTTTTTGTAGAACTTGAGCTGCTTTCTTGCGAGTCTGCCGAATACTCTCTCCAAGTGTATTCAGCTTTCCTTCATGCTCTAGAATTTTTAATTCCAAATCTTTACAAATAGATTCTGAGTTAACTGCAAGGTTAATTTTTGTATCTAGACCTTCCATTATTACGATCAAATCTCCAATAGTATCTACATTATGCTTCTTGAAAAGCCTATAGATTTCATTAATTTTTTGATTTAGTACGTCAAGAGTTTCAGGATCATATTCTACTGAAGACAGTAGATTCTCCACTTCACCATGAATATCTTTTACCTCTATATAAACAGATTCCATTCTTTGAGAAAGCTCTTTGGATTTTTTAGATAGCTCACTTATGGACTGTAAAGAATGCATACTGATACGTAAAGTCTCTAAACTTGAATGCGTGTCTTCTCCTAAGTTATCCTTGGCAGTACCTAGTTTAGCCGCAATAGAATCTGCATTTTCAAGTTGTTTTTGCTGCTCTTCAATATCCTCCAAATTGATTTGTGTCAATTTCGCTTCCGTAAGCTCCTCAAACAAAAAGGAATTATAATCAAGCTCTTTTTGGATTTGTTGGGCTTCAGATTTGAGTTTCACAAGTTCTTTTTGGGCTAAACCCCACTCCTTAAAGACCGTTTTGTATTGAACTACAATTTCGTGATTATCTGCAAAACTATCCAATATATCTAGCTGGTAGCTTTTGTTTGCAAGCAAAAGTGTATCATGCTGAGAATGTATATCCATTAGCTGCTCGCCGAGTACAGATAAAACGTCTAATGTGACAGGGGTATCGTTAATAAAAGTTCGCGATTTACCATTCGGATTGATTTCTCTTCGGATTGTAGATACGTCTAGATAGTCTAAATCATTTTCTTCATAAAAAGACTGAAGATTTAGTTTTGAAATATCAAATTCACCCTCTACCACGCACTTTTGGTTTTCATCCAAAAGTACTTTTGTATCCGATCTTTTACCTTTTAACAAGCCTAATGCACCCAATAAAATAGACTTACCTGCTCCCGTTTCACCTGTAATTACGGTGAGATCCTTCCCTAGAGCTAAATCTAGGCTTTGGATGAGAGCATAATTTTGGACGGTTAATTGTACAAGCATTGCAACACAAAGGTAGGAATTCTAACA
>JBOFGX010000281.1:0-13018 GCA_051649345.1 Leadbetterella sp.
ATTTCAAAAACCGAATTCTTTGTTCGAATTAAATCTTGTAATAGATTAGGAGAAAGTAATTGGTCTAATTTTACAAAAATTATAACCCCAATCAGTAACTTATGGTCTCCAACTATATTAAATCCCCGACCCGATCAAATCCTTGAAAGAACAAATCCAATAGTATTAGAATTTAATCCTATAAATAATATATCTCTATATGAAATTCAAACCAAATGGCATTCGGATTATTCCTTTAAGACGTATTTTGAATCCAGCCCGAAAGTAAGATTAAATACAAATAAGTACATACTAAATAGAATTGATGGAGACGTTTTGATTTGGAGAGTAAGAGCAATTATAGATAACAACCCTGGACCATGGACTGAAGTGCAACATGTTTTTATAAAGCCCTATAATTCTATACATTATCCCATTCACTCAATTAATGACTTCGACTCTACCTATCCAATTGAGTTTTTAATTGGAAGTTCAGCAACTTTCAATTCTTCATTAGAAATTTCGGAGTTTGAAGATTTCACGGAAGTATTGCATACATTTAAATTTCCTGAAAAATACGAAATTAACCAAAATAAAGCTTTTTATCTGGCAAGTAATCTCAAACCTTATAGTGAATATTATGTAAGAGTTAAAGAGAGTTTAAACCCCAAATTTAACCACTATGGAATAAAAAAAGATCTTGAAAAAACCCAATTATCCAAATTTAAAACTGGAGAGTTAAACGGTAATAAAGGAATACGTTTTTTTTCTGAAACTATAGACAGGAGTTATCCAAGAGTATTTTCTGGTATATTGGTTGGAAAGAATAAAGTATATACCTATTCCGATGAAGGACTAAATGCCATGAATTTTGACTTAAGCAAACCAAAAATTTACAACGCTTTTTCTCCAAATGCGAATATTGGAAATTATTTTTATTCTATAAGCTTAGACAAAAACGATAACATAATTTTACTAGACCGCGTTTCAAAACGATTAATCCAAGAAGATTACAATATTTACGTAAAACCAGTGTACAGTTTAAAAACAATTGATAGTAAGTCCCTTAAAACCTTACATCAAAAAGACTTTAATATTTTAGATTATAGCTTAACCAAAATGACCGTAGACCCATTGACCGAAAAAATTGTTGACATAACAGGAAATGTGTTCCAAATTTCAGACAATAAACTAAAACTCTTACACAAAATTTCAAGTCCAGGCCTAACTCAAATTAAATTTTACAATGAGAATTTGTATTTTATTGAAAAAAATGATTCCAAGTCTCAAAACTTGGTAAAAGTCAATCTAAATACTTATGAAACTACACGATATAATCATACGAATAGTACATTGGGGCTTGAAATAACTCAGTTTTTTATTGATAGTAAAGGCAATCTTTGGATAGTTTCTGACTTGAAGGATATTTATGTTAGAAGATTATCACCCGACAATTCATGGAAATCATTCCCTAACAAAAAGTTTAATAATCTGCCTAAAGTTTTAGGTGAAAATTCAAATCATATATACTTCTCAAAGTATGATTTAGTATCTAAGCGGACTGAAGTTTCCACATTGAATATGGATTCGACTAATTTCAAAATTTTAAAAACTTTTATAGGGGATGACCTTAATAGCAATACAGCTTCGATACTTCCTACCGGTGATGCGGTGAATATTACACCTAATAGAATAATAACGTATAAAATTTGCCCTGAAATACCTACACCAGAAGTTGTAATTTCAAAAAGCGAAATAATATTGGGAGATAGCATAAACGTAAGCATACTGAACTGTAGCTCTAAGGTTGAATGGGTAAAAAAAGAATTGAATAAATACCCAGTAAGCACTGTTCTTGAAAAATTTTCAAACTTCAAAGAAACCCCAAAAGAAAATACAATTTACAAAGCACGCTGCATTAATGAGTTATGTAATAGTGATTTTACAGATGACATAAATTTAAAAATTATCCCCTTTTTTACAGGGGTAGCCAATAAAAATGTGTTTTGCAAAAACGAAAATATTTCAATTAATACTGGTATCCTAAAAAACTATAATGTTGATGAAGATTATTCAGTAATATTGAGCAATAACGTTCAAAGATTTGAAATTGAACTTTCAAAATCCTTAAGTTTTTGGTTACCTAGTGACTTTCCTGCGGGTAATTATTGGTTAAAAATAAATACAAAAAAATTAAACTCTACTTATTCTGATTCTATACAAATAGAAATACATGATGTACCCATATTTACTATTAGTAATCCTGAAAAAGGGTTTGTTATGGATAGTTTACCTGTAAAATTCAGCTTTAAAGGTGTTCCCCCCTTTATATTATCTATGAATGATGGAGAAATTGTATCCCATGAACCTTCCTATACAAAAACATATACATTAAATTCTCCTGGTACTTTTACCTACTACCTCTACTCAATATCAGATAAAAATTGTAATAATAAATCATTTGTACCTGCTAGCTTTAACATTAATGTTACTATCAATCCAGAATTTGAAACTTATTGGATTAGAACATTCCCAAATCCCGTCTCCAAATATTTAAATGTTGAAATATATAACAAACCTGGAGAACAGGTTGTGTTTGAGATTTATGATAATCAAGGAAAACAATTTTTGTATCGTAAAAAACCTATATTAAGTTACTTGGATAAATTTGAATTAAACTTGAGCAATCTATCTCCTGGTACATATTTGTTAAAAATTCAAACAGAAACAAATTCTGAGGTAAGGCGAATTTTCATTTATTAGTTATTACTAGTTTTTCATCCCCTTTGGCATACTCATGATACAATCGGCGTAAGGCAAATCAAATACAAGGTCCAAAAACGAATTAAGCTTCAAAAATTCGTAATAATAACCAATCCTTGAGGAGATATTACTTTTCTAACTTGCTCTTAACAATTTTCATAAACCAACTATCTGGCAATAGCTTTCTTACTTTAGAAAATAGGGCTATATCTTTTCCTGCCACATATCTGAGTTGATTTTTACCATCCGAAGCAGCCTCATAAATTATGCTAGCAACGTATTCTGGGGTGGCTCCTGTTTGAGAATTCATCGTTTCAATATTATTCAGTACCTTTTCTTGATATATTTTATAATCTTGAAATTGTGAAATATCAGTTACGGTTAGTGCTTTAAAAAAGTCAGTTTTAATGTTTCCGGGCAGTACCAATTTTACTTTTATTCCTAAATCGGCGAGTTCATATGATAATGCTTCAGAAAACCCTTCCAAGGCAAATTTGGTAGACCCATACAAGCTTTGCATAGGCATTGGGATTTTACCTACACCTGATGAGATATTTATAATCATACCTTCTTTTCGTCTTCTAAAATGTGGCAGAATTACTTTTATGGTATTCATTACACCAAAAACATTGGTATTGAATTGTTTCAAAATCTCTTCATCAGATGCCGCTTCAAAAGCCCCAAACACACCCAAACCTGCATTGTTTACTAATAAATCTATGGTATTGTATTTATTGATGGCATACTCAATAGCATCTTTAATGCTATCTAGACTTGTCACATCCAACTTCACAATATCTATATTTGAAAATCTTTGCAACTCGGTTTCCGCTGATGGATTTCGCATTGTGGCGATTACATTCCATCCCTTTTTTGAGAAATAAATGGCAGTTTCTTTACCAATTCCTGCCGAACATCCTGTTATTATTGCTGTTTTCATATCTTTATTTGTCTAGCCTTTTTGAGCTGAAGATGTTACTCAATTGTAATTTTTAACAAACAATTTTTACGGAAATTTAATTCCTTGAACAAGATATTACGTTTATGATAAAACAATTCCTTATATATCATTAGGCTCAAAAAACTCGCATTATGTCCGACGTGTTCTTTATTGCGAAAGTACTAAACCTACCTCCACTAATTATTCTTATTTGTACCTGCACACTATTTGCCAATTTACTTTTAAGAACTTGATTCAATGAAATCTTAAACTTTATAAACTGCTGCAAATCATGCGAAACCGAAGTTATTACAGATTCACTTGTAGAGTCTGCTTTCATAATGGTTGAGGTGCTTTGATTATCGTACCTTACTAAATTACTTTCTATCTGCTCCATCGGTAATTTTACTATTTCATTATCAATCTTAAAGTGTACCATTCTTTCCGGAAAAAACTGGCTAGGGCTTGTATATATCGTAAAATACATTTTTGAAAGAGAATCATTGTTTGAGAAAATATCCATCCTTCTAATAGGACTATTTGGTTTTTCAGATTTTAACCGAAAATTAAATTCCTTTTTTACCCTATTATCAAAAGAATCTACATATTCATGATATTGTGTAGTAGTACCAATATTCAAAGAAACACAAGAAAAACAACTCAACAAGACGCTTGCGAAAAGTATTTGTCTCATACAACAGCATTTTCAGAAAAGATGCTATTATAAACCAATACGTTGCCTTAGAAAAACAGATTATGCATTTATATATTTTTCAATATATATTGAAAATATAATAATTATTATGTATATTGTATAGATTATTATAATTAAATTTTCTATAAAAATAGAACAGACTGTATTTTTAGAATATTTCGGATCTATTATAAGAAATAAAACCCGATAGCGAGCACTACAAAGAAGATGCAATGCAGTATCAAAACGTACCAAACCTTGGGATTACTAGCGTAATCTAATATATTATTCCCGATCCAACTTATCACAAAACTCGCTACCCACCAGCCAATAAAATTCTGTAATGGCGGAACTCCCATATCCCAAGACCACATATCGCTCGCAATCGCGACAGGCTCAATAACAATATCTAGAAGAGTCATGCACGTGGCCACAATAAGAGCAACCTTAAGTCCAGACGTGTTCTTACCTAAGAAATCAAGTGTGAGTTGTATAAACGAATAAATCAATACTAACCAGTTCACGCCCATAATCAAAGGCACGCCACCAATTCCAAATCCTAGCGTTTTGCCATAGGAATATTCACCAAAAAGTACTTTATATTGAACGCCGATAAACTCGGCAAAAAAACCTGCTGTAAAAACAAAGGCACAAAACAAAAAAAAGCGTTTCGTCTTTTGAACATCAAAAAACAAATAAAACCCTACGAAAAGTAAGTGAAACGGAGTCAAAAGTCTAAACCATTGTGAAATGGCAGGAATTAACATCCCAATTGCTCCCGCCACATACATGGACAATATAATCCATTTCCAAAATGCGTCTGAAGCGTACCAGTTTGTTGTTTTTTCTTCCATATTTATTTCATATCCAGCAATTACCTTTCCAATTTTAGTTTTTCTAAGATTTTATTTTTCAAAGTTTCAAGTCTGAAAATCGAATCAAAACTAACAAATGCGTCCTCTTTCATCTCTCCTGATACTGAAAATGCCCCTGTTGGTGGTAACATCCCTTGCTCCAAGTAGCCTTTCCAAACCGATGAATTTATCTCTTTCAGAATAGTTGCGAATGAATTTTTATAGTCCAATAGATCCAAAAAATCAAATACTTGGTAAAGAGCCACCACATAGTGGTTATCAAACCAAAAGAGTCGAAAAATACCAGATTTCTTATATGTTTTTTCTAGTATTACATAGAAATATACAGCCGAATAGATTGGATTTTCAAATTCTTTTCCCCTCACCCATGCTCTATACCACTTCACTAAATCCCCTTCAAAGCCTGACTTCCACGAATCAAATTCTAATTTATCATATCCTTCTAACAAAACGTAGGGTTTTTCTGCAAATAAGATCGTTTTTTTATTTGCTCTCCAAAGACCATAACCCATAGCGGCCAAAGACAGTAACCTCAATATGAGAGGAACTTTCATTGCTTAATTCGGTTTTAGTTTTTCTTTTAAGAAATCGGCTGTATAGTTACCTTCTAAACCAAGCATACCTTCTGGAACCCCTTCATAACATACATACCCTCCTTTGTCTCCTCCTTCTGGCCCAAGGTCTATTATCCAGTCGGCAGATTTTATTATATCCAAATTATGCTCAATTATTACCACCGTATCGCCTTGCTCAACCAGAAAATTCAAAGCCTTCAAAAGCTTTTTGATATCATGAAAATGCAGACCTGTAGTAGGCTCGTCAAAAATAAACATGGTCTTGCCCTTTTCAGAATTTCCTTTATCTAAAAAAGAAGCCAGCTTCACTCTTTGAGCTTCCCCTCCCGATAATGTACTTGAGGATTGTCCAAGTTTTATATATCCTAAACCCACGTCTTGAAGCGTTTTAAGCTTAAGCGTAAGTTTGTTTTGATTACCATCAAAAAATGCTACCGCATCGTCAACGGTCATATTTAGAATCTCTGCTATGTTTGTATCGAGGTATTTCACTTCCAAAACCTCTTTTTTAAACCTCTGCCCTTGACAACTCTCGCACAGCAGCTTCACGTCTGCCATAAACTGCATTTCTATGGTTTGGTATCCTTCCCCTTGGCAAGCCTCACAACGCCCACCATCCACATTGAAACTAAAATGTGCTGGTTTATAATCTCGCGTCTTAGCCAAAGGCTGTTCTGACATTAAAGCACGTAAAATATCGTAGGCTTTAATATAGGATATAGGATTGGATCGGCTCGATTTACCGATAGGATTTTGATCAATCATCTCTATCTGAGAAACTCTACTTAGACTTCCTGTGATTTCAGAATACTTCCCTACATCCTCGGTAGATTCCCCTTTCAGACGCACGATAGCAGGATACAAGATTTTACGAATCAAGGTCGACTTACCTGAACCACTTACGCCAGTCACTACTGACAGAACTCCTAAAGGTATTTTTACTGAAACATCTTTTAAATTATTTTCTCTTGCTCCATTTAGGCTTATAAAATCTACAAATTTGCGTCGTGTACTTCGTACCCCTATTTGGTCTTTGCCTGACAGATAGTTAATAGTGTGGCTATTAAACTTGCTGGGATCTTGATTATTCCAAGGCCCTTGAAAAACCAAATTCCCTCCTAAACTTCCCGCGTCTGGACCAATATCTATAATTTCATAAGAAGCCTTCATTACTTCCTCCTCGTGCTCTACCACAATGACCGTATTTCCAAGTTCTTGTAGGCTCTTCAACACAGATACAAGTTGTTTGGTGTCTCTTGGATGCAAACCAATGCTTGGCTCATCTAAAATATACATAGACCCCACCAACGCAGACCCAAGAGAGGTTGCCAATCGGATTCTCTGGGTCTCTCCCCCTGAAAGGGTATTTGAAAGTCTGTTAAGCGTAAGGTATCCCAATCCAACACGTAGTATAAAATCCAGTCTGTTTTTGATTTCTAGCAAGATTCGTTTTGAGACTTCTAATTGATATTCTCGCAATACCAATTCATCAAAAAACACTTTCAACTCTGATATAGGCATAAGCACTATATCCGTTATGGACTTTCCTCCTATTTTTACATAGGAAGCATCTTTGCGGATACGGGAGCCTTTACAATCTGGACAAATCGTCCTGCCTTTATACCTAGAAAGCATGACCCTATACTGGATTTTGAAAGATTGCTCCTCCAAAAAAGCAAAGAAGGCATTCAATCCTTGAAAATAGCTATTGCCTTTCCATAGTAGTTCCATTTCTGACTCAGAAAGATCTTTTACCGAGCGATGAATCGGAAAATCAAACTTGATACCATTTTTAACCAAAGGCATAAGCCACTCTTGCATTTTTTCACTTCTCCAGGGGGCAATAGCCCCCTCAAAAACCGAAAGATTCCGATCAGGAAAGACCAATTCTGGATCAATATCCAAGACATTCCCGAAGCCTTCACAACGTCTACAAGCTCCATATGGGTTGTTAAAAGAGAACAAATTGACAGTTGGCTCCTCAAACATCATCCCGTCTAACTCAAATCTATCCGAAAATATCCTTTCGCTCACCTTCCCATCTTCAGAAATCAATACCAAAGCTTCTCCTTCTCCTTCATAAAAGGCAGTTTGCACGGAATCACCTAGTCGGAACACCGTATCCTCATCTCGCTCACCAAGGTCATTAAACTTTATGACCATTCGATCTATCAAAACCGTAATGAAATCCGACTTTGAAATCGTTGGATCGGTTAATGCATCCTCAATATCTACGGCAACACCTTCAGCAAGGATTCTTGTAAATCCTTTCTTCAAAAGCAATTCTAGCTCCTTTAGGATGGTTCTGTCTTCTTTCGGATAAATTCGTGCGGAAACCATTACACGGGTGTTTTCTGAAAAACCAAAAACGTAATTCACAACGTCTTCTACGCTTTCCTTCTTCACAACCTCTCCTGTTAGGGGAGAATATGTAATTCCTACTCTTGAAAAAAGTAATTTTAAATAATCGTAAATTTCTGTACTTGTACCTACAGTAGATCGTGGATTTTTTGTTCCTACTTTTTGCTCTATAGCAATAGCAGGAGAAATCCCTCGTATATAATCAACTTCGGGCTTTTCCATTTTACCCATAAATTGTCTTGCATATGAACTTAGGCTTTCTACATACATTCGTTGACCTTCTGCATACAATGTATCAAAAGCCAAAGACGACTTGCCACTACCAGAAAGACCTGTGATCACCGTTAATGTATTTCGCTTGATCGCGACATCAATATTCTTTAGATTATTTACACGAGCACCCTTGATGATAATATATTCTTTGGGGTCTAAATCATCCAAATTTTGCCTTTTTTCGTTCATAATTACAAAAATACGGGGAAACTTCATTCATAGTTTCAAAACACTAAAACTCAAGTAAAGTTTTTATGATTTTGATTGTCTTTTTTGAACCATTCACAATTACCCTTTTTTGCATTTATAATTCCCCTTCGACTAATTGTGCTCTTCATTTCTCCTTATTGACCCATTGTATTCTAGATTACTAGGTAAACATCTGGAGAAATCGTACCTTTGCTGTATGAACATACAGGCTGTAATTTTTGACATGGACGGTGTCATTTGTCATACCAACCCGTACCACAGTAAGGCATTCGATATTTTTTTCCAAAGGAGAGGCATTCACGCCACCGAAGAAGAGTACAAAGCTCACATGTACGGCAAAAGTAATTCTTATATTTTTACTCATTTTTTTGGTCGACCGTTAGACACAGAAGAGCTCGATGCTGTAGCGAATGAGAAAGAAGCTCTTTTCCGTGAGATATATGCAGATCATATTCAGTGTATTGATGGATGGCTTGAATTCTTAGATGATCTCAAATCGAATGGAATCAAAACAGGCGTGGCAACCTCTGCCCCTAGAGCAAATCTTGACCTTATCATGGGAACGCTTGGCTTCGAATCCAAAATGGAGTCTATTCTTGCTTGGGAGAATGTAGTCAATCATAAACCACATCCTGAAGTTTACCTTAATTCAGCCAAAAATCTAGGTTGCACACCTGACCAATGCATTGTGTTTGAGGATTCCTTTTCTGGAGTAAGTGCGGGGCTTAATGCCTCTATGAAAGTTGTGGGGGTTTTATCTTCGCATACCGTAGAAGAGTTACCGACTTGTGATATGTATATTTCTGATTATAAAAATCTTAAATGGCCCATTTTCTAAAAATATTTTGCCTTTCTACATTACTTAGTATTCAACTGTTTGCTCAGCAAGACAATTATTTGGTAAAGTATACCTCAGATAAGATTATAATTGATGGTATTCTCGATGAAGCTGCTTGGAAAATAGCCGATACCATTCAAGATTTTCAACAATATTTTCCAAATGATAATGTCAAAGCGGAATACGATTCTCACATAAAAATAGTACAGTCAGATAAATTCATTTATGTGGCAGGTACTCTGTTTGCAAAGGGCAATAAGTTTATAACGCCTTCCTATAGACGGGATTTTAGACCGCTTGGCAATGACAACATTACACTTTGTTTCGATACGTTTTCTGACAAAACCAACGGATTCTTGTTTGGTACAAATCCTTTTGGTGTACAGCGTGAAGGCCTTATGTCCAATGGTGCCACAGATGGTAGCTCACTCAATACATTCTGGGACAATAAATGGTACGTAGAATCTAAAATAGGAGAAAACTGTTGGTATTTTGAAGCTGCTATTCCACTTAATGTTTTACGATATAATGAAAACAGCACTACATGGAATTTCAAAGCCTATCGATTTGATTCTCAGTCCAATGAAACGAGCGTCAGCACACCCCTAATTCGTACACAAATCTTAATGGCCTTAGCATTTACACGAAAAATTACATTTGAAAGACCATTGAAAAAATCAGGCAGGAACGTATCCTTGATCCCTTATGTATCTTTCAGTCATGCTAAAGATTTTGAGAAAGTTAACCCTAGTGACGGATTTAGACCTTCTGTTGGCTTTGATGCAAAAATAGGTGTTTCTTCGGGTTTGAATTTAGACGTCACCGTGAATCCTGATTTCTCAAATGCGGAAGCTGATCGACAAATCGTAAATCTCACCCGCTTTGATCTCAACCTACCTGAGCAACGTCAGTTTTTCTTAGAAAATGCAGATTTGTTCACGTCTTTTGGAGCTCACTTATCCAATCCTTTTGTTCCTCCAACATCCAATTTAGGAATTGGAAATCAACTCTATTCTCCATTCTTCTCTAGAAATGTTGGAATAGGCAAAGACACGTCAACCGACCTTTCGGTACAAAACAGAATAAACTATGGATTACGACTCAGTGGCAAGATCAATAGCAACTGGCGAATTGGGGTTTTGAACACCCAAACGGCAAGTGATTCATCCAGGGGTATAAATGGAGAGAATTTCTCCGTATTGGTTCTTCAAAAAAAGGTGTTTAGCAGTTCCAATGTTTCTTTTATATATGCCAATAAATTTTTCAGTAAAAAAGACACCTTGGGTTCACTCGGTTCAAAAAATGTGGTAGGACTTGAATACAACCTACAAACCAAGAATAATAAGTGGCAAGGCAAATTATATCAGCATTTTTCATTAGAAAACAACCAACCTCAAAATGCGTTTGCACATGGTGGGTATTTAAACTATACGACCACTAAAATCGTTGCCCGATGGAGTCATGACATATTGGGAGCGGGTTTTAATGCCCCCATGGGATTTGTACCTCGAAACAATTTTTGGCATGTTAATCCTACGATTGGATATAATTTTTTTCCGAAATCAAAAATATTCAACAGAATCAGCACGGGGGTGAATTACGATAATTACTATGGTCAAGCCGAAGTTACTAACATAAACCCAAGTGATACAAGCCTCATAAATCTCGCTGTGGAGACCGACAGAAAAATAGGATTGTTTACGTCTATGGTTTTCCAAAACAATATCCGTTTATTGATAAGTGCAAATCAAAATGTAACCTACCTTCTTAAAGACTTTGATATCCTTCGTTTGGATGATGACAAGACCGTACTTACTAAAAATCGTAGTTTTACCTATTACAATTTGGAGGCTACCCTTACCACAGATCAACGCAAGCCTTTATATGCTGGTTTTACACCGAATATTGGACAATACTACGATGGAACCCTTACCTCTTTATCGGGATACTTTATTTATCGATTTCAGCCCTACGGTCAAATTCAAATGAATTATAGCTATAACGATATTCGCGTATCCATTGGTCAACGTAAATTATACGTCATTGGACCCAATCTTGATTTAACATTATCGAGAAAATTGTTCATATCCAATTATCTACAATACAATTCAGGAATAAAAAATTTCAACATCAACTCCAGATTGCAGTATAGATTTGCTCCTGTGTCAGACATATTTTTGGTTTTCACAAATAACTACGGTACTGAAAACTGGAATTCTAAAAACCGTGCTATTTTCTTCAAATTCAACTATTGGTTTAGTATATAAATATGCCAACACTCTATCTTTTACCCACTGTTTTAGCTCCAGATACTCAAAAAAGTGTATTAGCTCCTGAAGTGATTACCTGTATTCAAAACACAAAAATATTCTTTGCTGAAAACATTAAAACCACGCGTAGACATATATCTGCCTTGGGATTGGGTATTGTGATTGACGACCTCACCTTTCATGAAATAGATGCAAAAACCAAAGAGAACGAACTCTTTGAAATCCTATCTCAAAACTCAGACAATCTAGCAGTTATCTCCGAATCTGGGTGCCCTGGAGTTGCTGATCCAGGAGCTATGGTTGTAGAAATGGCCCATCAGCTAAACTATACAGTACGTCCATTAGTAGGCCCGAGCTCTATCTTGTTATCCTTAATGGCTTCTGGTCTTAATGGGCAAAGCTTTTCTTTTCATGGCTACCTACCCATTGAAGAAAAAGACAGAGAAAAACGACTAAAATCTCTTGAAAATATTTCTTTGCAACAGAAACAAACCCAACTTTTTATAGAAACTCCGTACCGCAACAAACAGATATTAGCCGCCTTACTCAAAGTATTGAATCCCAATACCCAACTATGTATTGCTTGCAATATCACTGCAGAAGACGAATTCATCAAAACAGGATCTATCAGCTATTGGAGAAAGCTATCCCAGCTTCCTGACCTCCACAAAAAACCTTGTATGTTTTTGTTTTTGGCGTGAGGATTATTTAAAAACAAAGCAAGTCTTAATTTAAATTAGACTTTTGTTTTTAAACCAGACGATACAATTATGTGGTAGCGAGACACATTTTACTACCAAACTACTATCAACAAAGATTAAATGTTTTGAATATGAAAAAGATGTATTTTACTTTTTTATTTTAAAATATTCTTTATTAAATCTATCTAGAATTAAATAATATGTCTCTGCTTTTGGGTTTTTAGAATTTGAAATCGTTTCTTCAAATAACTTTAAAATTTCTCCATTACTTTCAATTAAGCTTCTCATATTATTTTTATTAACAGGAATAAATTGCCCAGAAAAAATATCAAAACAAATGATATCTTTCCCAAATTTTATTAACCTATTAGCAGAAAGACTACCCGATATCCCTCCAACTGCCCCCCCAATTATAGACTTTGTAAGAATTTCTTCATAATCAAAATAATCGTCAGATATTAAGAAATATGGACCTTCAGATAATACCTCTACAAAATAATTTTTAGCTATATTTTGATAATTATTGGCATTCAAATATA
>JBOFGX010000282.1:0-15414 GCA_051649345.1 Leadbetterella sp.
TCTTTCTCCCAAGGCTGTCCCAGTTGGTTTTGTCCTACAGCTAGCAACCAATCGGGGATACTGTATTCCAGCACAAAACTCTTTTTAGCCTCTTTTTCTAGTTTCCAAACCTGATCGGTGTCTATATCTTCAAAAAGCGGTAGATTTTTATCTGTACCTTCTTGAAGAAAAAAATAATGAGCCACTATATTCTCAATATCTTCAATTTGGATAGTTTCATACATTTTCATATTGGACAGAAAACATATTTTTCGCCAATTTCGTACTATTTCATATGTATTCTCAGCTACAAACGCTCGATCTCTAGCTCCCCATTTGGGGTTGGACTTAAGAACACTTCCTATGGCTCTATCTGCTTTTTTGCCTCCAATAAATATCTCATAAATCGTATTTTGTATGGCTTGGAGTAAACCAGGGAATAATTTCAAATCAATCGTATTTTTATGTAAAATTACCTTAGCAATTTGGAATGTGATATGAAAATCAGAAAACATTTTGGTCTCGACCTCAAAGCCAGTATTTTTGTAAAAAAGCATGCTATACGTTATGATTTCAAAAAAAGCCAAATATGCTCTCAAAGCCTTGTCCTTTTTGGCCAAAGATCATGACGCAGTAAAACCCTATTTAATTTCAGAAATAGCCGAAAAAGAACATATCCCGAAGAAATTTTTAGAATCTATTCTATTGCAATTAAAAAACGATGGTATTCTGAAAAGTCTAAAAGGAAAGGGTGGAGGATACTTGCTGCGTTTACCTCCCAACGAAATTGTATTGGCCAAAGTAATACGGATAATAGATGGGCCTATTGCCCCTGTTCCTTGTGTATCTTTGCATTTTTATGAACGATGCGATGACTGCAAGGATGAAGAGTATTGTGCTTTACGTCCCATTATGGAAAAGATTCGTGATGCCAATCTTTCGGTTTATGAAAATACCTATTTAAGTGATTTGTTAAATTAAAAAATAGAAATGAATAATTTGCGTTCTACGCTACTTACTGTCTTGTGTATTTTGACATTTTTGGTTAGCTCCGTTAACATTGTTAGCTCCGTAAAAAATCTATCGGATACAGAAAATCAATCAGAGATTTTTATAAATGAAATAGACAAAATAGAGGAAAAACTGTTGGAGGATCCGCAGTCAACAAAAAAGGATAAAGAATTGATAGTCAAATTGATGGATGGTATAGTAGTAAACCTTGAACCGAGACCATTTTTTAATGCTAGTATTTTACAGCTATTGGTAGCTATTATTTGTTTGGGTGGGGCTGTTTTCATGTGGGCTCTTAGAAAACTAGGTTTATGGATTTATGTATCTGGTAATTTAATCATGAGTATTGGCTCATTCATAGTCAACGTGGGACCTCTTAAATATTCATTTTGCTTGGCAGCTATTATTATGTCGATGTTTACCTCGTTTTTATACTATACACAAAGAAAATATCTTGTTTATTAATCCGCTATGAGCGATTCATTCGCAGATTTACTTCGTAAAAATTTTAAATTCCAGCCTACTCAAGGACAAGATCGCTTGTTTGAGCTTTTGGGTAAGTTTGTAGATGATACAGATTCCGACCGCCCCATTTTTGTTCTTAAGGGATATGCGGGGACAGGTAAAACAGCATTTATTCATTCTCTCATACGGACATTACCAGCATTTGGTTTTAAATCAATTCTGCTAGCACCTACGGGTAGGGCTGCAAAAGTCATGAGTTCCTATACTAAACGCAAAGCCCATACAATTCATCGTAAGATTTTTAATCCTTCAGATGATGGAAATGGGCGAATCGTTTTTGAAAGACAGCGAAATATCCATGAATCCACTTGGTTTATTATAGATGAGGCCTCCATGATAGGAGATCAGCGTGAGTTTGGGCAAAATGGACTTTTATCGGATCTGGTCAATTATGTTTTTGAAGGTACCAAGAACCGATTGCTGTTGATTGGGGATGAAGCTCAGCTTCCGCCAGTTAACATGAATCTCAGTCCAGCGTTGAACATAGAACATTTACAACAACAGTTTTTCTCAAAAGTATATACTACCACACTGACAGAAGTAATGCGTCAAGAGGAAGAATCGGGGATTTTAGAAAATGCCACCCGAATAAGAAATGAATTGGAATCTAGTAATCCAGACGTTCAATTGATGACCTCCAAGTTTAAAGATATTTTTAAAATGGCAGGAGATAAAATCGAAGATGGCATACGCTATGCATATGATAAATATGGAAAGGAAAACACGGTATTGATCACCCGATCCAATAAGAGTGCAGTACAATATAACACTCTCATTAGGAATCGAATACACTATTTTGAAAATGAGCTAGAAGTGGGTGATATTTTAATGGTCGTAAAGAATAATTATACTTTATTACCAGAAGAATCGGATGCTGGCTTTATTGCCAACGGAGAATTTGTAGAGGTGAAAAAACTAGGTAGAATAGAAGAAGAGCATGAGTTGAGGTTTCAAAATATAACGCTGAAGCTCGTGGATTATCCTGAAGATAGCGAGTTTGAGGCGAAGGTGGTCTTGGATACTTTGTATTCCAATGAACCTAATTTAGGGCAGGAGCAATCCAAAAAATTGTATGAGTCTGTGGTTAAGGGATATTTTGGTGAAAAGTCTAAAAAAGATCAGAAAAAGAAAATTAAAGAGGATCCCTATATAAATGCCCTGCAAGTAAAATTTGCTTATGCCCTTACGTGTCATAAATCTCAAGGTGGGCAATGGGATGCTGTTTTTATTGATAAAATGTACCTTCCTGAGGGGAAACTGGATCATGAGGCCGTTCGTTGGCTTTATACAGCCATTACTAGAGGAAGCAAGGAAGTGTTTTTTGTGAATTTTCAGCCATTCTTTTTCGGAGCTAAAACTACAACTGAAGTATAGGTTTTGAATCCTATTCTGTTCTTAAATCCAAAGAAATCACATTTTTTGATTCCTTTTGTTTATCAATTTCATACAGTCTATAGCTTTGCTTAGGTAAAGCATCTATAGAAAGAAAGGCTTTGGTATGATCCGAAAAATATTTGCCAGTAAGTAAAAATTGTAGTAAACTATTCTTGAGTTTTTTGCCTACAATCAAATATGACTTTTGGGGTGATTGCAGCTCAAATATGTTTTCACCTTTGCTAAATCCTGATATTTCTAAGTATCGGGGCGTAGTACTTGTAAATGAATAGGTAAACGTTGATTTTCGACCACTAATGGTGAATTGGTATATACGTTGATTTGAATTTTCAGGAAAAACAAATTTCCCTTTTTTATGTATATTTATGAGTAAAGGATTCACACGTGTAATATGGGAAGAGTCGCTATAATTCGTGATCCAAGTGCCAGAATTTTGCCAGTTAAGCCCGTCTATTTTGCAATTTTCTTTAAAGTAAAAGGCATGTTCGTAGGAATTGTAATAGCTCAACATCCATATAGAGATACTGCCTATCAAAGTAAGTCTAAGCCCTGATTTGGATACGTTAGCAGAGGATAATAGAAACAAATACAAGGAGCATATTGCCAAAGCCGAGTTTATCGTATAGCGGCTAAACATATCCATGCCAGCACGAGAAACACCCATAAGAATAGCAGTAGCCCCTATAAACAAAAGGGTAGAAATTAGCCATTGATCTTTGGGGTTGAATCGCAAGGCTTCCCATCCTTTTCTATTTTCTACAGGGTATGACCAGTATTTTTTTATTAATACACCAAAAAACAAAACAACCATAGAAAAGCCCAATGCGGTACATAGGATTTTTTCAAACACATGTATGGAAGAACCTACGTTTGTAATATTGGCAAAATAACTACCCAAAAATTGAAAAGGGTAAGCTATTTTTTGGACAAGACTTACCTGAAGTTCGCCCGTATTTGTCCAAGTTGGCTTTTGATACCCCCAAAAGTATAGTAATATCAATACGCCAGAAAATAGTGTCCATCTGATAAGTCTATTTCTATCTTTTTGAAAACTCAAGACCCCAATACCAATCAGGAGTGTGAGCAGACCGTTTCCGTGCGAAAAAAGGGCTAAAGTAGCAAAAATACTGGCTGGAAGAATCTTGTTTATTTTTCTATGGGTAAGGAAAAAAAAGCTTAAAAAGCTATAAAACAAGACAGAGAATACTTGAAAAGGTACCATCAAAGATTGTAGTGCCTCATAATACTGAGATTGGAATAAAATAAAAACGATTGGTAGTAGATAAAAAACATTTTTAAGCTGGTAACGCATCACCCGGCAGTACAGAAGAAATATGCCTATGAGATTGATAAAACCGAGGAGGGCTAATACCTTGAGCTCGAATCTACCATAAAGTATGTAAATCAGCCAAGTAAAAAACCGATCGTTTACTACCCTGTGCTCATTGTTAAGCGAAAAGAAGTTTTTGAGTTTTTCTAAGAGCGTTTTTTCTCCAAATAAATCATATACGGGTAGCAAGATTCCATGGAAGTCATCCCACCAAGGTATGTTTATGGTAGTAACATATTGAAAACACCATAATGTGAGAATGACGACACTTGAAAGTATCCAAAAGTAGACTTTTCGGCTACGATGCATTAAGGCGGAGTAGTTTTTTTGCTAAGATACAATCTTCCTTTATTTGAGCCACCAATAGATCGAGATTTTCGAATTTTTTTTCTTCTCGTATAAAGTGCTCAACATCTACTTGAAGATTTTCGCCATAGATATCGTCGTCAAAATCAAAAATATGCACTTCTTGGGTTCTTCCTACACCGTCTACAGTAGGTCTGTTACCAATATTCATGATACCAGAAAATCGTTTTCCTCTTAGCAATATATGACAAGCGTAAACTCCGTTTTTAGGAATGAGCTTATATTGTTTTTGTATAAGCACATTGGCTGTAGGAAACCCAATGGATCTCCCAAGTTGTCTTCCTTTTATGATATTTCCTGAAAAACAATACGGTCTGCCTAGTAATTGATTGGCCATGAGCACATTGCCGGAAAGTATAGCATTTCTAATTTTGGTAGAGCTCACCGTTAGGTTTTCTACTTCTTGTCGGCTGATTTCCTCGATTTCGAGTTTGTATCGAGAAGCATTTTTTAGTAAAAACTCAATGCCCCCTTCCCTGTTTTTGCCGAAGCGATGATCGTATCCGATAACTAAGGTCTTGGTATTCAGTCCTTCGATTAATACATCTTCGATGTATTTTTCGGCACTTAGGTCGGAAAATTCTCTCGTGAAAGGTAAAATTAAAAGATGGTCTACGCCCAAGGAAGCTAGAACGTCCGTTTTCTCATCAATAGTGGTAAGGAGCTTTATAGAGTCATCTGCTGGAGATACTATCAATCGTGGATGGGGCCAAAAAGTAAGGACAACAGATTCACCTTTTATTTCTTTGGCTTTTTCGCAAAGCCTTTGGATGATCTGTTGATGACCCAAATGTACGCCATCAAATGTTCCTATCGTAACGACCGATTTATTACCTGGTATAAAATCACTTAACCTGTGGTATATCTGCATGGCTAGATTTTATTTGTAGTATAAGGTCTTCTAATTTATGAGCATCCTCTACACGAAAGTTGCCAATTTTTGTTCTTCGCAATTCGCTCATATAGGCTCCAGAATTTAGAGCTAAACCAAAGTCACGAACCAAACTTCGTATATATGTACCTTTGCTACATACAATTTTGAACGAAATTTCGGGGAAATTTTGAGTGTCTATTTCGAACTCTTTGATTTCTACCTCTCTCGATTTTAGTTCTATATCTTGGCCTTTTCTTGCTGATTCATAAGCTCTTTTGCCATTCACCTTAATAGCCGAGAAAATAGGTGGTACTTGCTGAATTTTGCCAAGAAATTGCTTTCTGGCTTCTTGCATCTTGAAATCTGATATATGCTCGATAGCATATTCTGCATCTATCTCAGTCTCAAGATCAAAAGAGGGGGTTGTTTTGCCTAAAACAAGTTTACCTGTATACTCTTTCTCTTGAGCTTGGTAGGTATCTATTTCTTTGGTTTTTTTTCCGGTACACAAAATTAGCAAGCCCGTCGCTAAGGGATCCAAGGTACCTGCGTGACCTACTTTCTTGAAAATACCTTTTCCAGCATATCTGACTTTGTTTACAACGTCAAAAGAAGTCCATGTCAATGGCTTGTCTATTAATAGGACGGTTTCAGCAAAGGTAGTATTCATTAAAGCCAAAAAAAGCGTTAGGAGTGTTGAAGAAATTTTATTTTGCAAATAATGTACGAAGAAGTGCAAAAAGGTTTCGGGATACCTTTGAAGTAGTTTTTAGATAGATTCAAAGTAAAATTAAATTTTGAGCCCATTATCTTATGCGTTTTTGGGTTAAATTATCCTTAGGTCTACACCACTAAAAAGTAAGCCTAGTATAACAAGTCCAGCGGCAATTCGGTAGTATCCAAATACTTTGAAACCATACTTTTGTAGTATACCAATAAAGAACTTAATGGCCACTATAGCTACAATAAAGGCCACTAAATTCCCTACAGCTAGCAAACTCAGGTCATGACTATCTAGATGTAAGGTATTGTCTTTTATGCCTTTCAAGAGTTTATATCCAGATGCAGCAAACATAGTAGGTACGGCTAAAAAGAAAGAAAATTCAGCTGCATTTTTCCGACTTAAGCCTTGGGTCATGCCTCCTATAATTGTAGCGGCAGATCGAGATACACCCGGCAACATGGCTATACATTGAAACAGCCCAATAAATACGGCCTGAAAGTAATTAGGGTTTTCAATCGAATTCTTTTCATTGAAATATTTGTCAAAGAGAATTAGAATAACACCTCCTATTACCAAGTTAGCAGCCACTACCCATACGTTCTCCAAAATACTATCAATAAAATCGCCAAATAAAAACCCGATAACTGCTGCAGGTAAAAAAGCAGCTAACAATGTAAAATAGAAGTTTATACTTTGAAAAAAACGCTTCCAATAGATAACGACTACGGCTAAAATAGCACCAAACTGAATATTGACTTCAAATATTTTTGTAAAAGGGAGATCTGCAATATTCATAAGTGCAGCACCTATGATCATATGTCCAGTAGAACTTACGGGAAGAAATTCTGTAAGCCCTTCAATAATTGCCAAAATAATGGCATGAATAAAATTCATTATTTTCTTTTAAAAATAGCATAAAATTCAACAATAAAACCTAGTATCGCTACAATGGGACCTAGCGTAATTCCCAAAAAGCCGAAACCAAACTCTTCCTTATCAAGTGTCATGATAAAATATCCTAATACAATCAATCCTATGCCAATCAGCATAAAAATGTAATTTCCTTTACCAAATGCCAGTTCATCATGACGAGCTACATTAGTGGCTGTCTTGAAAGTACTTGGACGTGCAGGTTCTACTTCAGGAGGACCCGTCACTATTTTTGGTGCTGAATTAGGGATGGAGTTTTTTGGTTTCTGTTTCATATCAATACAATCAAATTCGTTGTTCTATAATCAATACAATTTATCTAAATCCATTTTTTGGTATCTGTTAACCGATAGATACGTGCTTGACACACCTATTATGGGTCCGAGTAGTAATAGTATCCCATATAGTATCCAAGATGCTTTATCTGTTTCGAAATCAGAAACGGATACGATTCTGTTCCAAAGATACACTTTTAATGTTATGATGATAAATATACTTATGGCAGAGGATACTATTCCTTGGATAAAACTATTCTTAAGAAATGGTTTTCTAATAAATGCATCCGTAGCACCTACAAGTTGCATTGTTCGAATAATAAATCGCTGAGAGAAAAGGGCTAATTTAATAATGTTATTGATAAGGAGTAAAGTAGCAATAAAAAAAATGAATACAATGACAGCCACTACCTTATATATGGAATTTAAGTTTTGAATAACTTCTTTAATCTTACTTGAACTATAGTCTACTTCATAAACCCCTTCGAGCTGTTGAATCTGATTCTTTAAGCTTAACAAGGATTCTTCATTGATGTATTTATCTTGTAGTTTTATTAAGAAGGAATTTTTAAAGGGATTTACATCTCCTAGGATATCAGAATAATCTTGGTTATGCTCTTTTTTAAACTCATTGGCAACAGAGTCTTTAGAAAGAAAGGCTATTCCCTTATTGGGTTTAGTAGGATCAGCAATATTCAGAGCAATAAGTTTGGCTTTCAGGGGCTCGAGATTCGTAAGGCTATCATATGCAAAAACCTGAATTTGAATATTTTGCTTTAGATTTTTAATGGTATGGTTGCCAATAATTGATATCCAACCGCAGAAGCCAATCAGCAACAGAGCTATCGTCAAGCTGATAGTGATCAGCAAAGTAGGATAGGTGCCTAATTTGTTTTGAATGGCCATTTACAATTTCTAGCGTTTACAAATATACAGCTATAAAATTACTCGGGGAGTGGTAGAAAATAAATTTAGCAATTTTTAACAGATTTTGTCTGAATGATTAGATCGTAATATTCTGCCTAAAGTAGTACCCAAGAACGTAAATTACAGAAATACAAAACAATTTTTGAGAACGGTTATAGATTCCAAAGTGGCAAAACAGGATCTATTACACTTTTCCTTGGGGACAAGCAGTGACTTTTTCAATAGATCGGAGTTAAAATGAAGCACAAATCCAGCAACTTCCAATTTGTCATATTTTAAACATAGTCTAGTGTAAGGGATTTGTTTTCATGTATTAACGTTTTTTAACTTTTTGTTTTCGAGAGTTTTAATCAGTTTTGTTTCAAAGTCAATCGCTTTGGTTGTCAAAATAGTTTTTTTGATTTTCAAACAAAAAGAATACAAAAATGCAGGTAAACATTCCCAACCCATGTTCAGAAGATTGGAATTCGATGAAAATTGGATTTAACTCTCGCTTTTGTGATAGTTGCTCGAAAAGTGTAGTAGATTTTACTCATATGAATCGGCAAGAAATCTTAGAATATTTGTTTGTCAATCACAATAAAAATATTTGTGGAAGGATACGTAGTTCACAGCTTCATTTTGTTAAATCGGATTATTTAGAAACCATACAATCGCTCTCATATAAGCATAAAAACACAAACTTATCTTTCTTTCTTTTGACCATGGGTACACTCATTTTATCAGGTTGTGATTATAATAATGGTGAAAAAAACAACAGTAAAATTGAGACCGTTCAATCTACAAAGATGCAAAGCGATTCTATTTGGAGTTGTACTAAGCCTAATGAGGGAGATCCTGTGACTAATGAAGGCTCTAAAGTTGAAAGCATAACAATGGGTAAGGTGCTACCTAGACCATCAAATAGTCAAATATCTGGAGAATTTCGGATTGCGGAAGAAATAGATATTCTTCCCGAATTTAAAGGGGGAATCGAGAACTTGACTAAATTTATTAAAGGGAATATGCAATACCCCGAGCATGAAAAATGCAGTAAAATCGAGGGTACGGTATACGTGACATTTATGGTAACTAAAGAGGGAAAACTTAGAGATCATAGAATTCTTGGGTCGGATCCATATTCCAAAAATCTCGAAATGGAAGCCATTCGGATTGTGAAAAAGATGCCAGATTGGATACCTGGTCAGTTAAAAGGTAAAGCCATTGATTATCAGTTTAACGTGCCCATAGAGTTCAAACTGTAATTTTGTTTTTATGTGTTTGTGAAAACGTATTGTAAAAAGACGATTATTCTTTGCAATTTTATTTCTTGCCAAATGCTAAGTAGAATTGATTTTCATTCTTGCAATTTTGTGTCATAAAAATCACTATCAATGATACAAAATTTGCCCATTTATATTAGCATCATCTTTTTCATGACTACAGTTGTAACTTTTGGACTTTTTATGGGTGCAATTAAGAATGCATCTTCCGCAATTATTCGAGCTAAAACAATATCCGTTGGTTTTATTTTTTTGATTTGGCTTGTCTTTCAAGGTTTTTTGGCATCTAGAGAGGTCTACGTGAATGACATAAACAGTTTTCCTCCCAAATTCTTTTTTATGGGATTTTTGCCAACTCTTTTTATGATCGGACTTGTGTTTGCAACTAAAAAGGGCAGGTTCTTCGTCGATAGTTTACCATTGAAGAATTTAACTTTTTTGAGTATTGTACGTATTCCCGTTGAGATTGTTCTGTTTTTGCTATTCATTTATAAAACCATACCTGAGTTGATGACTTTTGAGGGGCGTAATTTTGATATTTTGGCTGGACTGACAGCTCCAATCATTGTATATTTTGGACTTAATAGACAAATCATCCCTAGAAAAGCTATTCTGATTTGGAACATTACAGGCTTAGGTCTCTTAGTAAATATTGTAGTAAACGCTGTGTTTTCATTACCTAGCCCTATTCAGAAGTTTGGTTTTAATCAGCCGAATATCGCCGTTTTGTATTTTCCATTTTGCTGGCTGCCTACATTCATTGTACCTATTGTTTTGTTTTCACATTTGGTATCTATTCGTCAACTTTTAAAAGATAAACGGGGCTAGTTTAATCTAGGAAGCATTGCTGCGGATGCTCCTTCTATCACAACATGGAAATTAAACAACATTATGAATCAATTTATGTTACTTTGTACTTGCTATTTTTATAGAGCTCGTTACAGTAAATTTGAATTTCAAAATGAAAAGTAAAATACTCTTTTTTTTGTTCATTTTTATAGCACAAAATGGATTTTCAAAATGCGGGTGGGGTGATATCAATGCTTGGCCTACAAGTTTCACTATTTCTGAGAATCCCATCCTAGTGATAGAAGGATTAATAAACTATCAGTCCTTTGTGGAAGGTCTTAATGGAAAATTCAAGATTTATTTGAAATCCAGTTCGGGGGATGTGCCTTTACAAGTAGTAAGGATAAATAAGGGACAATTTCTAATAAGTCAAGCTATTTTGAAGCCTACTAAAACCTTAAAAAAGGGCTTCGTATATGCTTTGCGAATCGAAGGTTTGGAGAAAACTGAAAAAGTAAATTTTTATCGGAAAAACTTTAGGTGGAAAGTTGCCAATAATGCAGATAATCGAGTAGCAAAATGGACAAGTTTACCAAGCTACCTAAGCAAAGAAATTATTGAATTTGGTTGTGGGCCTTCTTCAAAAGTTAGCTTTTGTATGTGTATTCAGGACCAGTCTCCCTACTTGATTGTAACGAAAGTTAAAAACCGAAAAACAAATAATGAAAGTGAGTACTATTTAAATGCAGAACAAAACGTACTATACATAGGTAATGATATGTGCTCAGGGGCGTTTAAATTCGTGGAAGGTCAAGAGTATGAGGTTTCTTTTTCTATTATAGATGCTTCTGGAAATACGGATAAGAGTTTTACAAAACCAATTTTATTTACAAGTCCAAGTTCTCAGGATGCTTCAACAAATGCATTAAAAGTAAAATGTAATTGTAGCTAAGATACATACTTTTGAAGTATAAATTGATGCGAGTTTACTGCATTACAATCGTTTTTTAATAATGATTTTGATATTTGAACAGTTAAAACAAGGCGTATTCGTAAATTCTTTATACATTGGTATTAGGATTTCAATGAATAAGGATTCTATTTTGTGAGTAATCCTACAGAGTTGTTGTGAAGAAAGAAAAATGGTAGTAATAAGTGCTACAATTCGTGTAAACTATATCAAAATATGCAAAAATGAATAGAAAAGTTTTTTCCTTGCTTATTGCCATTTTGTGTTTTACATGTAAGAACCAAGCCCAAAGCGATAACCTCAATCCTAATGACTTAAGCAAAGAATTACTAAGTTTAGAGAGTAATTGGGATTACAATAGAGTTCTCTCCAATCCTGATAAAGGGTGGTATCATCATTTTTACGATAATGGCAATAATCGATATATGGATAAAGGCGATGATAAGCAGATATCCAATTTTCCAAATCTTCATCATCTATATTTAAGGCTACCTTGGTCGTATTTAGAACCCAAAGAAGGACAGTTTAACTGGTCCTGGATAGATGATTTGGTGAATAAATGGTATGACAAGCAAGGCATTAAAATTTCGATTTGTATTACTGCTAAAGAAACGGATTTACAGTATGCTACACCCAAATGGGTACGAGATGCTGGAGCAAAAGGCTTGGACATAGTGCCTAAGGCAGAGTATGCATCCTGGATTATAAATACATGGGAACCCGATTATGGAGATCCTATTTTTCTTCAGAAACTTGATAATTTTCATAAAGCCTGTGCAAGCAGATACGATGGAAAACCCTACATAGTAGATATTGTTACAGGTAGTATTGGTTCTTGGGGTGAAGGGCATCACTCGTATTCAAGTGACAAGAATTACCCATTAGAGGTTTATAAGAAGCATTTTGATATCTATTCAAAGTATTATACGAAAAGTCAGCTAACAACAGGTGATGATTGGATAAAATGGCATAGAACTCCAGAGCAAATCGAGGAACTAAGAAGTTATGCAAAAGCTCGAGGGTTTTCATACAGAGATGATAGCGTATTGGTAGACTACTGGTTGAAGTTTTTACCTCTAAACCAAGCCTCAATAGCAGCAGCCTATCTGTTTGATGATGCATATTTGAAGTATCCAACTACCATAGAGATGGAGCATTATTTTTTGCAAAGAGAAAACAAGAACTGGGATATTCCGAACGGTCTACCCAAAGGACAGAATGAAATTTTACAAGCCATAAAGCTTACCCATGCTACGTATATTAGTTTTCATGGGTATATAGATGAATGGTTAAGAGAAAATCCGAATGTTGTACATACGATTGCCAATAGGGTAGGGTACTGGTATTTTCCTCAAAGTATCGAAGCCCAAACTACAGCAAATACAGGTGATCTATTGACTGTAAAGGTGAATTGGAAAAATGAAGGTGCAGCACCTGCCTATAACAAATACGACGTTTTTGTACGCTTGATTAACGCATCTAATTCTACCCAAAAAATAGAGATAGCCCAATCTGAAAGTGATAATCGCAAATGGGAGCCAGGTAAAGAATTCCTAGAAAGTTACCAAGTGAAAATACCAAACGATTTCCCCAAAGGACAATATAAAATACAAATTGCCCTAAAAACCAAGGAAAAAACACCTAGGTTAATTGATTTAGGATTGAATAGCCGTTTGAAACTTGAAGACGGTTATTTTGACCTGAAAGAATTGGAAATTAAGTGATTATCAAGTGTTATTTTGATAATTTAAGCACATTTTGAATTCAAATTGTTTAGTACATAAGTAATTTATTATTAATAAGTTAAATTGTATTTTTTCGTTTTGAATTTAAAAACACAACCAACAATTTTCTAATAGTAATTACACATATATTTTGTTGTGTTTATACAATCTATTTGGTTTTTGCTTTTCGATTGCTTAAAACAGCTATTAGATTTTTGATTAAATTTTAAAATAACCATCCATCATCAAAAAGTATATCCTTATAAAAATAAAATAGAAATACTATTTTTTTTTTATAATATTACACAATAAATACAAGGAAAGTCAATTTCGCTCGAATCGAGATAGTGAGAATAACCACTTAATATGTATGCTTTTATCCCTCGTTATAGTTGAAAAGTGCTTCCTTAGATTAATTTAAATGATAAAAAATGGCAGGAACAGGTTTTAATTGGAAAAGTATTTTTATAAACGATCCAGCATCAGAAACACCCGAAAAACAAGTAGTAAATGTACCACCCCCATCCGATAATAAATTTCCTTCTGGTGGATTTGCACCGCTCGAGGTCTCCTCCTCTCAAGGAAATCCGCATATTGAAGAGATTGTAGGTGTATATGAAAAGGGGTTTGAATCCTTAAATTCACCTAATTTTGATTTTTTCGAATTCTATAAATCCGTTCTTTCTGTGGGTGTCAATAATGCTCAGAGTTATCAAATGGCTTTTGCGATGGGTTCAGCTTTGAATAAGGATCTAAGCAAAGATTTCTTATTGCAAAAATCTATTTATTACATTTCAGAGATCGAAAAAGTACATAAAGGCTTTTTGAATACAGGTACCACCAAAAGTAAGGAAATTAGTACAAACATAGGGAATCAGAAAGCAACTTTGAAAAGCTCAATTGATGATATTGAGTCTAAAATAGTACAACTACAAAAAGATCTAATTGATAAAAAAGCTGAGCTTGAAAAATTAGAGACAGGAAATAGTAAAGAATATGTGGAGATTCAACAAAAGCTTGAAGCCAATGAATTCGCTAAAGAAAAAATGTTACAATCTATCAAACAAGTCGTAAACGGAATAAACCAATATTTATAATACATGGACAAATTTGAACACGAAAAAAGCTCTCTATTGGAGCTTCCAATACTGAAGCATTTTGATGAGTCAAAAGGTGAGATTGCCTTAAAATCGTCAGATACACTTAAAAAGAATGAAAAATCGCTTTTTTGGTTTTTAAATCTAGCCCTATTGGGTGCAGGAGCATATTTAACCTGGACCTATATTATTCCACCCTTGTTCACCATGTTGGGGCAAGCGATAGCCCTTACAGCAACAGGTTTGTTCTTGATCTTTTTGGTCGTTATGTTCCCGGTTATTATGAAGGGTATGCGGTTTGCTGCTCGAAGTATACATAGATCATTAATTCAGAGTAATCCCTTCAGTGAGTTAGAAGAACAAAAGCAAAAAATGATAAAGAACCGAGAGGTTTTCAAAAATACGAAAGCAAAGCTTAAAGGTCTCAAAAACGAAATGGAAATTGAAGCCTCTAAATCTGAAAAGGAGGCCAAAGAGTATCAAGATTCTGTATTGAGCCTTCAAAGGCAAGCGGAGAAGCTAAAAACGGGCATGGAAGACCTAATAAAAGCCAATGGAGCAGCTGCAAAAGATACAGACGAATATGTAGCTTTACAAAGTGAACTTGCCAAAAAACTCTCGGATTCGCAGCGTATTTCTACTCAATATGAGCAGTCAAAAAGTTTTATCAATAAATATGGTGTTCGTGCCAATGTATTAGGTAAAATGGATCGTAAGCTCACATTAGCAGGTACAGCGATTGATATTAAAATAGCTGATTTTGATGCCACCATCACCATGCTACGAAAAGAATATGAGTTTGCGAAAAATGCCAAAGCAGCAACTGAAAGTGCCAAGAGTGCCATGCTATTTACGAAAGAATGGGAACTTGAGTATGCTCTTGAGGTTGTGACTTCTACAATTGCTCAAGATATAGCTCGAACATCCGAGAATTTAATCGATATTGATTCTCTTACATCTCAATATTCGGTAGATAATGATGAGCTATATACAAGACTTGATACTTTGGCGGATAAAATAAAAACAGGCGAGAATACAATACCTGATGCCAATAAGTATAGCAATCCAAACTATAAAATGACCAAAGACGACAAGCAAAATAGCGGCGGGTTTGGTGATATTTTTTAAAATTATAAACTAAAATAAGAACTAAAAATGGGAAAAATTTTTAAATCAGAAAAACTTACTACCTTTTCTGAATTGCTAATAACTTTCGGTGTTATTGGTAGTATTCTT
>JBOFGX010000283.1:0-10898 GCA_051649345.1 Leadbetterella sp.
ATATGCAGCTACAGCTAAATGATTTGGCTCAGACGGGTATGCAAAATCAATTGCGTTTTCTTGATTTCACAGATCAATTTCATGAAAAAATGCGTCTCTATTTCTACCCCAAAATATTTAAAGAATCTCCTGTCATGAATGAAAAATGGGCGGATTTTAAGGTGGAAACTTATGTAGAAAATACGAAATCCAATTTTATACAACTATGCTTGCCTTTAGTGCTGTTTCTCCTACTATTTGTAGCATTAGGGTCTTGGAATTTTTATAAAAAGCCAAGTTAAAACATACTATTTTTTCGATTATTTAAAGGCAATAGCAAACACTTGACTATTGACTATTGATAGTAAAGTGTAAATAGTAAACTGCGACTTTTCCGTAATTAAAATAGAAATGTTAACGATTGGAAGCTACCCAACTATTAGGTTCTAAAAGCTTAAATTGCTTTTTAGAAAATGCGTATATTTGAATTGAGAGGATTCAACAATAGTGAGAGAATGAACGAAGTCTTTAAAATTCAAACGTACAATTCAATAAAAGACCTGTACAAAGCATCTGGTTTCGATCAAGTCCCAAAATTTGAAGACTTTGATTTGATTAACTTTATAGATACTTACCCTAGTGTTACAAAAATTTTATCTCCTCATAAAAGAAATTTTTACTCGCTTCTTTTTATTGAAAGTCAAGACGATGGTCAGCTTAAGCTTAATACAAATGAATACCAAACATTATCTAATGTCATCATTTGCCAAAGTTTTGAGCATATATTTAGTTTTATTCGGGGAGAAAGCATGAAAGGATTTGTATTACTATTCAACGATTCATTCCTACTTCCTTTTGTTTCCAATACCATTTCACATTATACGTTCTTTAGTAGTTTGAAAAACAATGTATTTCACCTCAATGAAATAGAAAAAGCAGACTGCAATGTGCTACTAAAAAACTTGTCTAAAGAAGTAAACAACAGGGCCGTATCAAAACATTTACTCTTAGCTTTTCTAGAAAAAATTAAAATTATACAGGAGCAGTATCAAATTGAAGAAAAATTTGTCTCAAAATCATTTCTTCTACTCAAATCATTACAACAATTGATTAATAACTTTTTTTTAGAACATAAAAACGTTGAGTTTTATGCACAAAAACTAAATGTAACACCCAATCATTTAAACGAAACTGTAAAACAACAAACGGGTAAAAATGTAAAGAGTCTCATACTTGAAAGGGGCTTGTTAGAAGCTAAAAAGTTATTATTGTACTCTAATTTGGATATTGCAGAAGTTAGTTACTATCTAAATTATTCAGAACCTTCACATTTTGGAAAATTCTTTAAAAAGGAAACGGGCTTTACACCCAAAGAATTTAGGCGAAATCCATAGTTTTTACCACTATTACCATATTTTTTGATATTTCAAAAAAAGCTGCTACTCTAATTTTGTGTTATCATTTTAAATATAATAAATATGAAAAACGCAAAAGAATTAGTTGCATCTTATATGCAAGAAGTATGGGTAAATCGTGACACTACTAACCTAGAAAATTTTATTTCTAAAGAAATGTTTATTCAACACAATCCCCATTTGAATAATGGAATAGAAGCTCTTGAAGGCTTTTTACCGCATTTGTTTAATAATATTATGCCTAATGGAACTTGGGAAGTAAAACGAATTATTGCAGAAAACAATTTAGTGGTCGTACATAGCTTAGCTAAGCCCTCTGTAGAAGCGTTGGGAATGGCAGTTGTGGATATTTTTAGAGTAGAAAATAATAAAATAGTCGAACACTGGGATGTGACAACAGATATACCTGAACAAACAGCTAGTGGAAATTCAATCATTTAATTAAAAAATAGTCTCATGGAGTTTAAAAACAAAACAGCTATCATAACCGGTGCCGGAACAGGCATCGGTAAAGCTGTCGCAGAAAGATTAGGTACTAATGGTGCTAATGTGGTAATCAATTATTTTACCGAAGCTCAAAAAGAAAGTGCGGAAGATTCGAAAGCTCTAATTGAAAATAATGGTGGAAAAGCTACTTTATTTCAAGCCGATGTAAGCAATATTGCTGAGCTTAAGAACATGTTTGAATTAGCAAGAAATACCTATAGTGGTATTGATATTTTGGTAAATAATGCTGTTCTACCCGTTCTAAAACCTATTGCGGAGGTAAGTGAAAAAGAACTTGACGATATGTTCAATGTAAATGTAAAATCCGTATTTTTTGCTCAACAACTATGTGCGACAATGATGAACGATAGCGGAAGAATCATAAATCTTTCTTCACATACTACATTTTTATTTTTTCCGAATTATGGTCTGTATGATGGAACCAAAGGTGCTCTCGAGCAAATTAGCAGAGTATTTTCAAAAGAAATCGGTCATAAAAATATTACTGTAAACATTGTTTCTCCAGGTGCTACGGATACTCCAGAGTTTTCAACTCGTCCTCAAGAATTGAAAGATAGAGTTTCTGCCATGTCTGCAATGAAACGTATAGGTAAAATTGATGAGGTTGTGAATGTAATTGCTTTTTTGGCTAGTAAAGAAGCTAGTTGGATAACGGGGCAAAATATCAAAGTAAATGGCGGAGCAATTTAAGAACGAAAAAATGAATAAGCATAAGTTAGCCTTACTGTCTTGGCTAGTTATTTATCCATTAATAACAGGAATATTTTTTTTGTTCAACAAGCCATTAATGTTACTTCCATTGCCTTTTAGAACGTTTGTCTTGACAATTGTATTAGTAGGTTTAATGAGTTATTTGGTGATGCCTTGGCTCACAAAAAAATTACATAATTGGCTAGTTAAATGATCCTTTTTTAAAAGCATAGGAAAATGGAAAAGACAAGAATTGAAATGCTGAGTGAGGGTGTTTTTGCCATTTTTATTACTATACTCATTAAGCAATACCTATAATCATTTTCAAAACTCCTTCACCTCAAAACTGATCGTTCGGGTATTTCCGCTGCCGTCGGTACATTGAACCTTGTTTATACCGATCGTTGGCTTGATAAAAACCGATTTATCTGCTGCAAATTTGCCGATCAAGGTTTCGTTTAGATACCCATACAACCCACAATTTTGATCGGGACAACTCGCTCAAAATAGGTTCTATTAAATTTTAAGCTTTACCTTATTTCTTCCTGTTGGTCAATACATAACCTCTTTTTTTGAAGCGTATCATAGATTTTTTATATGTACGATGTCTCATCATTTAATAAATTTTGTTCTAATTCCTCTATTGTCGGTAAAGAAGATTTTAGGTTTTCTGGTAAAACATTGGTGAGCTCAAACTCACTTACTCCCATGGGTTTGTTTATATCTCTTAGGGCAAATTCAGCTTCCAAATTGTTTTTTTCTCTACACAAAAGAATACCTATTGTTGGTTTATCGTCAGTTTCCTTCAGTAAGGTATCCACTGCAGAAAGATAAAAATTCAATTTACCTGCATATTCGGGTATAAATGCGGTATTTTTAAGCTCAATAACTACGTAGCATTTGAGTTTTATATGGTAAAAGAGTAGATCGATATAATAGTCTTTATTGGTAATTTCGAGATGATATTGTTGCCCGACAAAAGCAAATCCTTTGCCTAATTCCAAAAGAAATTTCCTTATATGATTGACCAGTTGGTTTTCAATGTCTTTTTCTTTAAATCCTTCTGTTAATTGTAGGAAATCGAAAATATAAGGGTCTTTTATTGTTTGTTGTGCTAAATCAGAAAAAGAGAGGGGCAGCGTATTGGCAAAATTAGTAATTGCTGCACCTTGTCTATGGAAAAGACTAGATTTTATTTGCAAGCTCAAAGTGTCTCTGCTCCAATTATTTTCTTTGGTTTTTTGGATATAGAAAATGGCTTCTTCTACTTTTTTTATTTTGGAAATGATTACGATGATGTGGCCCCAAGGAATTTGGGCAACTAATTCTTGCAAAATCTTAGAATTTTCAATTTGGTCAACAGCTTGTTGACTAATTTTATCAATCTGATAATCAACCGTTAATGTTTGGTCAACAACTTGTTGACTAATTTCAAAATGAGCAGAAAAATACTCATAAAACATGATGATATACTTAAGATTAGTTTTCGAAAAACCCTTCATTGGAGGAAACGCCTCTTTAAGGTCCTTAGAAACATTTTCAAGTACTTTATCGCCCCAATTGCTCGATTTAATTTTATAAGACAGTATTTTCCCCAAATCCCAATAAAAAAAAATCAATTCTTTATTAACAGCAATGGATGCTTTTATTTGAGCAGAATGTATTTTGAGTTTTAGCTCACTTATCCAATTTTTATAATCCGTATTTAGTAGTTTTTCCAATATTAAGGACGGTTTTGTATTAAAATGTAAATAACAAAAAATATAACTATTGTTGTAGTAAAGCCTGCTTTTTTCTTTTTTGGTTACTATTTCCTTTGAAAAAAAACGCAAAACTCCTTTACCTCAAAACTGATCGTTCGGGTATTTCCGCTGCCGTCGGTGCATTGAACCTTGTTTGTGCCTAACGTTGGCTTGATAAAAACCGATTTATCTGCCGCAAATCTACCGATCAAGGTTTCGTTTAGATATCAATATAGTTCGCAATTTTGATCGGGGCAGCTCGCTTTTAGCTCCAATTCTTGGTTGTTTTGTTGTTCGAGATAATAAACACCCTTGTTTCGGGGGGATACAATAAGGAGTTCGGCCGACTTCTTGATGAGATTGCAATTGGTATTGTGTTGCGGCACCAGATTGGTATACATACCCTGTGACTTGAGATACACCGTGGGTGATTCGGGGATATTGTTGTAGGTTTTCTGAACGGCATGGGCTCGATCCAAGCAATAATTACAGTAGCTGAATGTTTCGCCTAGATTTAACATACTTGATTCCAGGTTAAACCAAAAACCTACCAATTTATTCCCTATCAAGCTATTTTAGTTTACATATCTCTTTTACTGCATCCGCACTTTTCTGCCAAATCATTTCAATGTTATCCGATGTAATATCCTTATGTTTAGTAGATTTCACCTTGCTCTTATCAAAATACTCGCCGTTTTGGGCTTGTATATTTTGTATTTCTGTAGTTGCTAAATACAAAGATGTTGATGCCCCTTTCTCAGGAGTAATCATAAATGGTTTTCCGAGAGTTACAAACACTTTGCTAAAGCCTGTAAAATTGGCTCCAAAATTTGTAGATACTACACCTGGGTGTAAGCTAAAAGCCGATATAGGTTTACCAGCCAATTTTTGGGTCAAACCTTTTGTGAATAATACGTTCGCTAGTTTACCATCTGCATATGCTCCAAAACCGCTTAAGTCCCCATTGTTCTTTGTAAACATCCTGCTTGCTTTACCAAATGCGTAGCCCCCAGAGGACACATTGATGATACGCCCTTCGCCAGAGGCTTCCAGTAAATCAAGTAAGTGTGTGGTCAAGGCAAAATGACCCAAATGATTAGCAACAAAAGACTTTTCAAAACCTTCTTTTGTAAATTCAATTCTATCAGGTGAGTAACCCGCGTTGTTGATAATTCTATCTATTTGGGAATATCTCATTTTGATATTTTCAGCAGCACTAACTACGGATTTAACATCTTCTAAATCTGCAATCTCGTAATCAACTTTCGTAGTGGGAAACAACCTTAGGATCTCATTCTGAGTAGCTTCTGCTTTTTCTATACTTCTTACGAGAAGGATAAGGTCAAAACCTTCCTTTGCTAGACCTTTGACAGTGGCTAAGCCTACACCTGAGTTTGCTCCTGTTAACAATGCTATCTTTTTCATGTTTAATTTCTTTTGCTTTATGAATACAAAGGTATACGAGCTACTTCCTATACTTGGTAGACAAATCAAAGCATGAACTGGACGTTTCAAAGGTGGTTATAATCATGGTTAGATATTGTAAATGGATTAAAAAACGCACTCCACATTCTGGCTTTTAAGTTACTTCAAAATTGATTTAATTGTAACTCGATACCCTCTTATATCGGTCTAGCCAAAATTTTATTTCTTCATCAAACCAAACGCACGATTTAGGTTTAATAAACAAAGAGACTACCTAAAAATAGGTAGCCTCTTTATTGTACAGTTTATTTCTTGATCAAATACCCTTTCCACATCCAAATACCTGTAAATGTGATTATTGGTATAATACCAACCTGGATGATTGTAAATAAGGTTGGATCTTGAGCCAAAGGAGAATAAAAATAAGTTCCTAAAAATAATCCAAATACAAGATGAACCACTCTTGATATTTTTCGGGATGTTGAAAATTTCATCGTAAGAATGTTTATGTTTTTAGTGATTATTAAGCCGTCCTCATCAAGAAAACTTCTTGATTATTAGTTCCTTCAAGTATAATTTGCTCATACTTCGTGAAACCTTTCTTTTGATAAAAACTGAGATTGCTTTCAGTTGATGTCTCCAAGTAAATTTGAATTTGCTCTTTTTGACTTTTCTCGATCCAAGGCTTCATCAATGCCGATCCATAGCCCAAGCCTTGCACGGAGGGTGAAGTACCCAGTATCCATAGATAATAAAATGTGTCCTCTTTTGGATAATGAGCTACAATGCTATTTTCCATTTTAGTGATCCTCGACAGCCTTCTAAAACCAAAATCTTTCAGAAATAGAAGAGTTTCAATAAGTAATCGGAAAGACCATTTTTGAGAATGATGATTTCTCCAAATAGCTGCGGCCTTTTTATCTTCAGTTAACTCTACTTTACCATTGACCATCGCTTTTTCAAAAGCATAAGACATAAGTCTTGCTAATCTTTTTTGCTTATTCCCTCCTTCACCCAGCATATAAAGCGTTTGAGGTTCCTCCGCAAAAGCTTGGCATAGTATATCAACTATGACTTGCTTATCTGCACTTGTGGCTTTTATAATTTTCATAGTATAGATGTTAAAAGCTGATACCCATTTTCAAATCTCCTAATCCGTAGAATTCAGGGCTACCGCTGCTTGGCCAATGATTAGCATTGTATGCATGCCCGATTCCTCCTTGGGCTATTAAAAACAGATTGAATTTTTCCCTTTTCAAGAAATCATACTTATACCCGATAAATGCCTGCGTAAAAACAACAAATGACTTATAATCTTTACCATCAACAGTACTTTTGGATACTGCACCTTGACCAAAATTTATGTCTACTTCTAAATGTATGCCTTTGTACAGAAATTGTCGGCAAGCTACTGTAGCCATCTTAGCTGAATACACACCGTCATTGTTGAAGCCCTCGTTTGCCTTGTTGGTGGATTCAGGTTGGATCAAAATACCAAGTCCCAATTCCGTTTGCTTCTTTTTGTTTGGATTTAAGGTATACGTCATTTTACCTTGAAACAAACTGAATACCCCAGCTCCTACTAGACTTGCATCGTAGTGCCATCTCTTTGGTTTTAGGTCATCTTGTGCTTGTGTTTGAGCAATAAAGCATACCGCCATTAATGCTACTAAAAAGACCGATTTGCGGTTTTTCTGAACTGTGTTTTTCATCTTTTTTGAAATTTTAATTGTGAAAAAATAATTACTTCACAAAGTTGAAAAATCAAAAAAGGGATTTCGTTCACATATGTGAACTAAGTAAAAACCATAAAAAATAGTGCCTTTTCTAATCAAATAATAGAAAATGAAAATTCCGATTCATTAATTCACATAGGTGAATGAATCAAAAGTATCCTAAAGCTGAAATTTGCTGCATAATTTTTTTTCATCATTAAAATAGTAATAACAATGGAGACTTCTTTCAAGCCAAGCATCTACCCAAAATTACGAAAATTAGTATGTTTTCTCAGTTTAGTTCTTCTCACCTTTACCTTGAGTTTTAAGCGGGTTACAAACAACAACAAGCTCATACTTAGAATTGACAATGTTAAAAAAAGTGGTGTATTTTACGTATCTCTATGTGCAAAAGCAAGCGAATGGGCCAATAATGGACGATACACGTTTATGTTTGAATCTAAAAAAGAAAAACAAAATGTGTTTGAGATAGATCAGATTCCAAATGGTGAGTACGCAATTGCATTCTTTCAAGATACGAACGGAAATGGAGTACTCGACACAAATTCTGTAGGATATCCAAAAGAGCCTTTTGGCTTTTCGAATGACAGAATGCCTATCTTCTCAGTACCAAGTTTCTCAAAATGTAAGTTTGAATTTAAACATTACAAACAAATAAAGATTAAATTGGTAGACAGGTGAAGTCAGCTAATGAAAACCCCAATTATTTTATTTGCGATTAGGATTAATTGGGGTTAATAGATTTTACCCGCAATTTTGGCTCGTATACGACTTAAACTTTGCGGTTTAGCTCCTAAAAATGTCGCTATTTGATATTGAGGTACACGTTGAAACACAGACGGGAATTTTTCTAGCATCCAATTATACTTTACCTCCAAACTCTCTGTATGTAGCAATCTCATTCTTTCTTCTACTTCAAGAAACGAGTATTCCGCAGTAATTCTTCCAATTTCGCTAAACCGTAAATTTTCAGAATATAGTTTTTCTAAATCCGTTTTGTTTAGCTCATAAAGCGTTGTTGGTTCTTCACAAACCAGGTTTAATAAGGACGGTAACTTACTGCAGAACGAAGCAAAATCAGAGGCGAAAGAATTCTCGAAATAGAAAAAATCAGTAATATCCTCACCATCTTTTATAAAGTAAGAACGGCAATAGCCTTTTTCAATTAGATAATGTTTTGTAGCAATACTTCCTTCTTTAATAAGAATATGACCTGCCGGATACTCTTTTTTAATAAGAAGATTATCCAATATTTGTTTTTCTTCGGTTGATAAGGATTTGAACAGTTCTCCTATAATCATAATTTAAAGATTAAATTTTTGCTTAAAATCACCTGGTGTAAGCCCTATGTGCTTCTTAAAAAATCTAAAGAAGTAATTCGGGTCTTCAAAACCCAGTTGATAGGCAATTTCTTTCATAGTAAAGTCCGAGTTAAGAATAAGAGACTTAGCCTGTAAAAGGGTACTATCGTGCAGCAATTCGCTGGCCGTTTTACCTACTATTTCTTTGCTGAGGGCATTCAGGTGGTTGGGATGAATATTTAACTTATCCGCAAATTCGGCAATGGTACGAAGTTTTATATCCATTTTCAAATTCTGTTCTATCAAATCTTGGAACTCTCTCACGGTCAATATACCCGAAGCTTGAGGATTGGGTTTCTGATTGTTTTGAATCCGTTTTTCATAGTACCGATTTAAATACATGATCATCAGACGAATAAATGATTTCACGAACTCGAAACGGTTGGTGTACTGCAACTCAGATTCCTTTTGCATCTTTTTGAACAAATCCAAAATCATCTCGGCCTCATCTGGCATAAGAGTAAGCGATACCCTATTGTCAATATCAAAAAATGGGGATTGCCGAATCTCTTCCATGATGATTCGATTGACTGCAAAGAACTCCTTACTAAATATCACATATATTCCCTCCCAATCAGGCAAAACGTCCCAACTTTGTAATTGACCGGGTGCCGTAAAAAACACACTGCGATCTCCCACCCGAAAAGCTTCTGTCCCTGCGTGATGTACACTACCTTGACCTTTAAGCGTCATAGAAATCATATAGCAGGGATTACGGAAAGACGTCATCTGACGCTTTACGGTCTTCATATTTTCTTGAATGTACCGTACATCAAAATACTCATGAATAGGCTCTGCCACATGTATGGCCTTATAAAAAGCCTTCAATGATTCAAAATAGGGTATATTGATGTTAAGCATAAACAAAATATTTTATCAAAACGCCTTCGCTTCTAAGATAACCGTAAACTTATTTTCATTTCCATCTATACATTTTACCACGTTTGTCCCACCTATCATGTTTAATAAATACGGATGTATCAACTGAGGATTTCCCTATCAATCTTTGATTTATACACCAATAAAGTTAGCTATTTCGACCTAAACAAATCATTTTTAGCACATAATACTAGTTTTTTGCTTGAATTCACAAACAATTCCTATTACTTGGTAAGGACATGCATCTTATATTTTATTATTGACTATTAATGGTAAATAGTCAACAACTAACAGTTAAAAATTAAATCAGTAGTTTATATGAATTTATTCAGCTTGCTTTCTCGATAGTATCCTAAAACTGCTTGACTTCAAATGTTATCGTTCGGGTATTTCCGCTGCCATCGGTACATTGAACCTTGTTTGTTCCTATCGTTGGCTTGATAAAAACCGATTTATCTGCTGCAAATCTACCGATCAAGGTTTCGTTTAGATACCAATATAGTTCGCAATTTTGATCGGGGCAGCTCGCTTTTAGCTCCAATTCTTGGTTGTTTTGTTGTTCGAGATAATAAACACCTTTGTTTCGGGGGGATACAATACGGAGTTCGGCCGACTTCTTGATGAGGTTGCAATTGGGATTATGTTGCGGCACCAGATTGGTATACATACCCTGTGACTTGAGATATATCGTATATGATTCGGGGATATTGTTGTAGGTTTTCTGAACGGCATGGGCTCGATCCAAGCAATAATTACAGTAGCTGAATGTTTCGCCTAGATTTACCCACACTTTTTTGTAATGAACACATTTGTCTTTGTGAAAGCTCCCTTTTACAAACTGATCAAACTGTCCGCCTTGGCATTCGGGTCCTTTGGGTTTGCCTGTTACAGGGCACACTTCCCTGCTTTCAAAGGTTTGCGGTATCTTAAACCACGATTTTTGTGTTTCTATGGTATTGAAAATCTGAAACAACAAAGGAGTAGCCACCAAGGCTCCGCTGACATCGGGCATACCTTCACCCGAAAAATTCCCTAGCCATACTCCTACCGTGTAATTGGGATTATATCCGATGGCCCAAGCATCTTTTTTTCCGAAGGAAGTACCTGTTTTCCAAGCGATTTTGGGTAGTTTATAGGTAAAATCAAAGTTATTGGGGAAATCAG
>JBOFGX010000284.1:0-40347 GCA_051649345.1 Leadbetterella sp.
GAAACTAAACCCGATATTGCAACCCACTCCCTAGATATACTTATACAAGATTGTATTCGTACGGATAGGGCTTTTGCATATTATAGATTACCCAAAGAAAACTACGCTCAGTTTATTTCAGGAGAGCTTACGCAATTAGAATCAAAACCCATAGACTTCCATGAGAGTCCTCAGGGTTTTGTACTTGTACCATACTCTGCTGAAGGAGGTTTTTTTATTTCTAAAGAAGTTTTCTATGAAAATGTGGATATTCAAAACCCTAAAATAGACTTCACGCCCCGATACGAGCTTTATGAAGAGTATATAGATTTTTCTATCCAAGCATACCCCGAGTTAGTAGAAACATCCGAAGCTCACAAAGGCAAAGTCAAGGAGGCAATTGAAAAAATAGAAAATTCCGACCTTCAAAAAGTTGTACTATCAAGAAGAAAAATAGCGGGTAAGCTTAGCTCAAAAGCATATTGTAAAGGATTTGAAACTCTTTGTGCTGCTTATCCATCAGCCTTTGTTTCTATTGTGTATTTACCGCAAAAAAAACAAATCTGGATTGGAGCCACGCCTGAAATTCTGGTATCAGAAAATCGTGATAAAATCTTCAAAACAGTGGCTTTAGCAGGCACTCAGTCTGCGTATAAACCCTCAGGGGAAGAAATCAGGCCTTTGGACGCATTATGGACACATAAAGAAATAGAAGAACAAGCACTTGTAAGCAGATACATCATCGACTGTTTAAAAAAAATACGTGTACGCGAGTATGTAGAGCTTGGACCGAAGACGATAAAGGCTGGAAACCTTTTACATCTGATGAGCACCTATGAGATTGATAGTAAAACCATTAATTTTAGTAATCTAAGTTCGGTTATGCTAGAGCTTCTGCATCCCACATCCGCAGTATGCGGGATGCCCAAAGAAGATGCGAGAAGGTTTATAGAAAAAGCCGAAGCCTATGATCGTGAAATGTATAGTGGTTATTTGGGCCCCGTAAATCTACATGCTGAAAGTCATTTATTCGTCAATCTTCGAACCCTCAAAATAGAACAAGATATCGTGTATACGTACGCAGGTGGAGGTATTACTGAAGATTCAAACCCCCAAAAAGAATGGGAAGAAACTGTACTCAAAATGGAAACTATTCTTAGAGTTTTTCAATAATTTACATATTATGCAATTAGCACTAAAACAACTTCAAATTGTTTATAATTAGTAGTTTAATCTTAATTTTTCTTTATACTTATTCTAAATAAGGCCTTCTAGACCAAAAACCGTACCATAATTCCGTTTTCGTTTTCATTTTTTTAATATTAGGTTGTATATTTGAAAATTGAAGCTATATCCTATTTACATTAACTATTAAGGTTTTAAACATGCAAAAACTTGTACTCAGTCAATCTCTTCAGCAAAGACTGTCTCCTCAGCAGATACAGTTCATAAAGCTTTTGCAAATTCCAACAGCTGAATTGAGCCAACGTATTGAAGAAGAGCTTGAAATAAATCCAGCTTTAGAAGAAGGTATGGAGATGGCAGATGTCAAAAAATCAGACGATGAATACTACGGAGATAATGACTCGGATGATTATGAAGGCGAGTATTCAGAATTTGATAGCTTAGACTCCTATACCCAGAACGATCTAAATATCAAGGATTATCTTAACCAAGATGAGTACTCGGGATATAAAATGGACTCTGATGGCTGGGGGGATGAAGAAAAAGGTTCTGCACCTGTTATATCGTCTGATTCACTTACAGAATCCCTCATGCAGCAGCTGGGCTACCTTCGTCTAAATGAGCGTGAGACGACAATCGGACAACAGATCATAGGAACATTGGAAGAAGATGGGTACTTACGAAGACCCATAAAATCAATTTGCAACGATCTAGCATTTGGTCACAATGTATATGCCTCAGAAGATGAGATTCTTTTGATTCTTGCACGCGTTCAAAAATTTGAACCTGCTGGCATAGGTGCTCGAGATTTACAGGAATGTTTGATTTTACAGTTAGAAAAAGGCAAAAATACAGTTGAAAATAACCTAGCACTTACTGTTTTAGAGGATTATTTCGAAGAATTTACGAAAAAACACTTTGAAAAAATACAGAAAAAGCTAAACGTGACCGATGATGTATTGAAAAAAGTAATCAATACCATCACACGTCTAAATCCTAAGCCAGGCAATGTGTCTTCTTCCGAAGGAACTGCCACATATTTGATGGCTGATTTTATTGTGACATCTCAAAACGGAAAACTTGAGATCTTGCTTAATTCCAAAAATTCGCCTCAGCTAAGAATCAGTAAAGCTTTCTCGGAAATGTTAGACACTTATGACAAATCTGATAAGCAAAACAAGCAAATTAAGGAAACAGTAACCTTTGTAAAATCCAAATTGGATGCTGCCAAATGGTTTATTGATGCGATAAAGCAACGTCAACAAACCCTGCTCAAGACCATGGAAGCAATTGTAGGATATCAGATTGATTTCTTTGAGCAAGGAGATGAAAATTTCCTAAGACCTATGATTCTAAAAGACATTGCAGATAGAATAGAGATGGATATATCTACAGTGTCTCGCGTTGCCAATTCAAAAGCTGTGCAGACTGATTTTGGTATATATCCTCTTAAATATTTCTTCTCAGAAGGTATAGCTACAGATAGTGGAGAAGATGCTTCCAGCAGAGAGGTAAAAAACATTATGAAAGACATAATTCAGAATGAGAACAAATTGGATCCTCACTCTGATGATAAGTTGGAAAAGATGTTAAAATCCAAGGGGTACAATATTGCCAGAAGAACTGTAGCCAAATACCGCGAACAATTAGGTATACCAGTAGCTCGTTTAAGAAAAGAAATCTAAACTTCAGCGGTGCAGAGAAAATTTTTTGAAGGCGTTTCTATCGTCTTTCATCCTATATTCATTCCTAGTTGGCTTATTGCCTTCTTCATGTTCATACATCCCGGTCATCTGTTGCTATTCTACATTCCTATTAAATTTAAGCTTAGCCTAATGGGTTTGATTTTTGTGTATTCCTCTGTACTACCAGTTACCTTGATACGAGTCTTAGAAAAATTTGGTTTGATTGATAGCTTTCGATTGCATAGTAGAAAAGATAGATTTTTAGCATTAATCTTGATTGCTGGAATTTATGGAGCATTGACATACTTTTTCCATTCAAAAGGAAGCATACTGCTTTCTCTTCAAAACCTGTTTTTATTTTTTACAATACAGATTTTAATATTAGGAATCATAAGTTACTTCCAAAAAGTAAGTTTACACTCCATGTCAATCGGGACAGTAACTCTTCTTCTAATGGGTATATTTTTCAAATATCAGGATAGCAGTATGCAGTACTATGCTATAGGCAGCCTGGTTCTCAGTGGACTTGTCATGACAGCTCGTTTGTATCTTGATGCCCATACCCCGAAAGAAATCTCACAAGGATTCCAGCTCGGTTTGGCAAGTACATTAATTTTTTGTTTTTTTGGACTATGAAAATAAAAATCGGCACCCGAGCAAGCAAACTAGCTTTGTGGCAAGCCTATCATATTCAAGAATTACTTCAGGAAAAAGAGATAGAAACAGAGATTGTTGAAATAATCACTAAAGGAGATACTATTCTAGATCGCTCATTATCCAAGATTGGTAGCAAAGGCGTATTTACAGAAGAACTAGAGCAGCAACTGATAGATGGCAGCATTGACATTGCAGTTCACTCTGCCAAAGATCTATCTTCAGATCTAGGCTCTGAATTTGAGCTTATTGCATTTACAGAAAGAGAAGAATCCTTCGATGTATTTCTTGCAGACAAAAAGATAGATTTACAAAGTTCATTTGTGGTTGGCACCTCTTCCACACGAAGAGTGGCTATGCTCAAGAGGTATTATCCTCAGCTTAGAATTGTAGACATTCGAGGCAATCTTCAAACTCGTATACAAAAACTAAAAGATGGCCACTGTGATGTGCTTTTACTTGCCTATGCTGGCGTGCACCGCATGGGGTATGATGATATGATTGTACAAAAGCTACCCACCGATATATTTGTTCCACCTGTAGGTCAAGGATGTATAGCGATTGAAACTTCGAAGGCTTTGCCTGAAGACAAAAAGGTTGCTGTTAGAAGTGCAATTAACAACCCGCATTCTGAAGCTTGCTTGCGAGCTGAGCGTGCATTTCTAAGAAAAATGAACGGGGGGTGTTCAATTCCTGTATTTGGCAATGCCACTTTAAGTGAATCCAAGATTAACTTAAGAGCTGGCATCCTGAGTCTTGATGGTCGAGATATTATTTTGAAAGATGGTAAAGGTGATATTATTAACCCAGAAGAATTAGGTAATCAATTGGCTGAAAATATCCTATCTGAAGGAGGTGATAAAATTTTAGAAGAAATAAAAAGAAATCTGAATACAGTATGAAAAAAATTGCAACGCTTGTTCTAGTATGTGCTTGTTACGTGGGAAATGCCCAGAAAAAAGACATCTTGGTTAAGTTAGAAACCTCTCTTGGGTCTACTCATATTATTTTATATGATGAAACACCCCTACACAAGGCCAATTTTCTGAAACTTGTAGGACAAAAATTTTATGACAGTCTGCTTTTTCACCGTGTCATAAAAAATTTTATGGTTCAAGGGGGCGATCCCAACTCCAAAAATGCGGCAAAAGGAGCCCGCCTAGGCAACGGCGGAAGTAATTTAGAACGTATACCTTTTGAGTTTACTCCCCTACGTCCACATAAAAAAGGAACTATAGCCGCTGCAAGGGACAATAATCCCCAAAAAGCCTCTTCTGCTTGTCAGTTTTACATAGTTCAAGGAAAAAAATTGACGGATTCTGAAATCATGAAGGTGGAGGCTTCTAAAAAAATAAGCTACACGAATGAGCAAAAAGCCGATTATATAGCCTTAGGAGGAACACCCTTTCTGGATAATGACTACACAGTATTTGGCCAACTCCTTGATAATATAGAACTTGTAGATAAACTAGCAGAGGTATCAAAGGATGCTAACGATAGACCTTACGATGATATGCCAATGAAAATGACTTTGGTGAAAATGAAAAAAAAGAAGATTGTTAAAAAATTTGGGTATAAATATCCTGCGAAAATAAAGAAGTAAAAATTGTTTGCTTTAGGCTTAAACTTCGCTTTAGGCTTTAGCAAATTTATAGTTGAAAATGATGAAGATTTTAATAACAGGATCCAACGGGCTTTTAGGTCAAAAACTAGTACAAAAACTATCGCAAGACTCTGCAATTGATTTGATTGCTACCGCTCGAGGAGAAAATAGACTTAAGCTTGATGCAAATTATACGTATGTAAGTTTAGACATTACAGATAAAACCCAAGTTGACAGTGTAATAGCTACTCAAGCTCCCGACGTAATAATTCATACGGCTGCTATGACCAATGTAGACCAATGTGAGTTGGAGAAAGAGGCTTGTTGGAATCTGAATGTAAACGCCGTGGAATATCTTGTATTAGCTGCCCAAAAGACAAATTCTTTTTTTCTACATGTATCCACAGACTTTATATTTGATGGCAAAGAAGGCCCATTAGATGAAACTGCCCTAGCCAACCCCATTAGTTTTTATGGCTGGAGCAAATTAGCCGCAGAACGTATCGTAGAAAGTAGTGGTCTTAAGCAGGCTATTGCCCGTACAATATTGGTGTATGGGATTGCCCAAGACATGAGTCGATCCAATATTATTCTTTGGGTAAAAAAATCACTAGAAGAAGGCAAAAACATCAAGCTTGTAAACGACCAATGGCGTACACCCACGTTAGCGGAAGATCTCGCTGACGGCTGCATATTAATAGCTAAAAACAAAGCCGAAGGCATATATAATGTAGCAGGCCCCGATTATCTCAACCCTTACCAAATGGCTTGTCAAACAGCTGATTACTTTGGGCTTGACAAATCACTTATTGCTGAAGTAGACGGAAGTATGTTTAGCCAAACCGCAAAAAGACCGCCTATCACAGGACTCAAAATCGACAAACTCAAGGCCTTAGGGTACAGCCCTAAGACATTTATGGAAGGGATAGAGATACTGGCTGAGCAAATAGTTAAGTAAGACTTCTGTCAGTAGAAATTTAATATACTGATCAGTAAACTTAAAAGCTATCCTTGAAGACAAACAGAAACTAGTATCGTTTACAATTCGGATGGAACTCGTACCAGCTGTGCCAAAACTCTTGATAGGCATTGATTCGTTTGAGAATTTGTTTGGAATTGATTCCTCTACCTTTGAGATCAAATCGTAGATTTTCCAACATCAATGTGTCATTTTCTATCTTGAATTTTGTATTCATTTGAGGGCGAATAAAAGCAAAAAAACTTTTATCATCACTCGCTAAGGCAAGCACAACGGGCTTTTGACCTATTTGAAAGTTTATAACTCTTTCCTTTTTTAAGCGATTCCAATCTATGGCCAAGCTTTCCTTGTCTAAATCTATCCCTACAACCCACGATTTTCTTTTCCATGAAAGGGAGTCGGTACCTGTTAATTCCTTTCTGGATTTACCTGTTTCGTAGTTTGCAGTGCTGTCGTAATTATCTTTAAACTTTGCATCCTCTTGCATTATTTTTGAGCTTGGATATAGCTTTAGCCAAGTAGCCAGAGAAGTTTGTTGCGTTTCTAATTCAGATAGTTTGGTTCCTTTAAGTTTACCTGTAATAGCTTCCCCATTGGCTTGTCGCCACCAGCTTTTGGTGGTTTCGTCCTCAAACATGGCATTAAAATGATCCATACCCACAAGTCTAAAATTCTCGGGTTTACCATCTAATACAGGATCAAAAACTCTTCCAGTTCTACATACAGAGCAATATGTGACCATGATAGGTTTTCCTCCCAAAACATCACGGACTTGATGGTGATAAACCAACATGGAAATGGGATATGCTTTGGATTCACCGTTTATGGTTATACCCAATACGACTCTTTCAGTTTTTACTTTGTTTTCTGTGGAATTTTTAAAAATCAAAGTTTCTGGTTGATAAAACATAGTATCTGCAGCCATTTTGTAATTGGTTGCGTAACTAACAATTCCTACTAATAAACATCCTATGGCACAGATCCAAGGCTTAAATTTGAACATAGGATACGTACCAAGCAAAAGTAGAAAAACAAAGAATCCTCGGAAAATCCATCGATACGAATGAAAAAAATAAGCAATATCGATGCTTTTCAGTGTTTGACTGCCCGGCATTGGCATTATGAAATAGACATTCAAAATTTCGAAAAGGATGAATCCAGTTACACCAAAGTAAAATAGTTTTTTCATAATGTTTAGATTTATTGAGGAGACGAATTTGTATAACCCGTTTCTTCTGCGATTTTTCGGGCTCTTTCTTCATACATTTCGGGGTTATTGGGGGCAAAAGTTCCCAAACCATCTACGTAGCGATTAAACATACAAAAAGCAGCTGCTATTAACACACTATCATGGATTTCTATATCAGTTGCTCCTTCATTTTTAGCAATTTTTATTTGCTCTTTATTCACAAATTTACCTCCTTGCTGAACACTCTTGGCAATGCTCAAAAGGGACTTCATTTTGGCAGAAATAGGAGCGTTTTGGTAATCCGCCTTCACTTTTTCAACCAATTTTTCATCTTCTGTTAGATAATATTGAGCAACTGCTCCATGAATGTTTTGACAGAAAAAACAATCATTCAAGGAGGATACAAACGTAGCAATGAGTTCTCTTTCGCCCATAGTCAAACCCTCGTTTGACCGAAGCAGTGTTTCAGCTAAGACATTGAGCGGATGGGCAGTCAAGGGGCTAAATTCCATTAGTCCTCGGATGCCCGGTAATTCGTTTTCGAGATTTATATATGCCATACCACGTCGTTTTACTATTTGTAACCCATTTCTGCTATCATTTCTGCTCTTTCACGTAAGGATTGAGGCGTATCTAATGTAATGACTTTCAGACCATCTATGTATTTATTGAACAAACAAAACAATCCTGAAATCAATACGGTATCGTGTATCTCTAGATCACTTGCTCCTTGATTTTTCGCAGTTTCAACTTGTTGAGTGGTTACAAATTTACCTCCCTTTTGGATACTTTGGGCAATGCTTAATAGTGCCTTTAACTTATCTGAAATCAAAGCGTCGCGAAAATCATTTTTGATATTTTCAAAATAATCCTCGTCGGTATTTAGTAGACATTGAGAAACTTTAGCATGAATATCATAGCAGCCCATACATCCGTTTAGAAACGACACATATGCGGCTATCAATTCTCTTTCTCCCTTACACAATCCTTCGTCACTTCGCATAAGAATTTGCATCAATGCCGTCAAAGAAGGAGCAATTGCTGGTCGGTAAGCAAGCAAACTTCTCATTCCAGGGAGCGTATTGTCAATAGAAATATACGCCATTTATGTAGGAAGTACGTATCCTATCGATCCCATACGCTCACCCATCACCTCATATATTTTTTCATCAGTTGGAGTGAAAGTCGCAAGGCCGTCCACATAGCGATTGAACATACAAAAAGTAGCCGCAATAAGTACAGTATCATGAATATCTCTATCTGTTGCACCGTATGATCTAGCCAAAGCCACATTATCATCGCTCACTGTACGAGCATCTTTTTGTACATTTCCTGCTATAGTTAAAAGTGCTTTAAGTTTATTCGAGATAGGAGCATTTTGATAATCATTTAAAGTTAAATCTACCACTTGGGCTTCATCTTTATACAAATATCTTGCGGCTGCAGCATGGCTATTTGCACAAAAGTTGCAATCATTCAGATATGATACATAGCTAGCGATTAGTTCTCTTTCGGCTGGGCTTAGGGGAGAATCGTCTCTCAATAATACTTGAACTAGTTCGTAGAGATGTTTCCCAGTATCTGGACGATACATAACTAAACTGCGAATACCCGGAACGTCATTTTCTAAATCAATATGTGCCATAAATACGATTTTTGAGTTTATGATTTTTGAGCTTCTTTACTAAGATAAGCCGTGATAAGAGCGATAATAAATACCAAAGAAAAAGATAACAAAGCCCTGCTAAATCCTCCAAAAAATGCAACCATCGAACCTACAAAAAATACGGCAGTTGCAGTAAAAAATCGTCCTATATTAAAACAAAAGCCAGTTGCGGTGGCTCGAATAAGAGTAGGAAATAATTCAGGGATGTAACTGGATAAAGCACCTTGACTGATTCCAAAAAATAGGGACAAAAATGCGGTTTCGATATAAACAATCTTGCTAAAGGATTGATTGCTCAAAAACAATACACAACAGGTCACAACACAACCCAAAAAAGTAAAAATTAATGTTTTGCGATTCCCTAAAAACTTTATTAAAAAACCAGATGCAATTCCTCCTGTAATTCCTCCTATCCCCAGTAACATCATGGTGATTCCTCGTTCTTTTTGACCGCTTTCTCCAGCAGGTAAAAGCGTTTGTACCCATGTAGGAATCCAAGAAAAAATCCCCCAAAGTCCGATTAGAACAGAACCAAAGATGAGTGAACCAATTAGTAAATTTTTACGATACTGAGGTTCAAAAACATGTAAATAGGATTTTTTTCCTGATTTATTCAGATAATTCCATTGTCCAGATTCTGGTAAAAAGAAAAACATCAAAACGGAAACGAGTATAGGGATTAATCCTAGCCAAAAAGATATACGCCAGTTTGATAAGGATACTGTTAAGCCTCCTGAACCCACAATACCTATAGGAAAGGCCACTGCTAAGATTCCAAGGGCAATGGGGCGAGTTTTTTCTTCCCAGATCTCTGATATGTAAACGGTTGCGATCAATAATACGCCACCCACGCCCATTCCACTAAGTACACGATACGCCACCAAGACGTACCAATTTTGGACAAACACGGTTAATAGGGTAAAGATACCGTAAAGCAGAGTAACAGAAATCAGAACTTTTTTACGTCCTACTCTATCTGACATGATACCAAATAGAAGCCCTCCCAACGTCCATCCAAATATAAAAAAAGCACTAATATAGGCTCCTATTTCGCCTAATCGAGCTTCTGAAATATTTCCACCGAGTAATTCAGGAACTGCAACAGGTAAGCTTGCAGACATTAAAGTAGAAACGGTTCCTCCCAAAAGGTAAGAAACCATGCAAAGGGAATACGCTAAATACTTATGTCTGGTGTTCATATTGCCCAATTAAAGTTCTTTTTATATCGTAGTATGAAAAAAATGTAAGGATTATCTCAATAATTCATCAAAATTTAAACTCACATAATATAATCCCCCAACAGCAGGAGAGCCATATGCTTGTACGATGTATTGATTTGTGAGATTACTTGCTCCTAGCTTCACCATGGTTTTTAGATTCGGAATTTTCACGCTCACCTGAGCATCTATCATGCTGTAAGCGTTGATTCTGCCGGGCAGAGGTGCAGTAAAATTACCATACCAATCAAAGGCACTTTGCCAATGCCATGCGAGACTAAAGCCCAATTTATCAGTTAATTTTGCATTGCTAAACATCAAATTGGTTTTCCATTCTGGCGTATTAAAAGCAGGAATATTGCTAGGATTGGCATCTAAAATATTAAAATCTGACCACGTTGCATTTCCATTTATACGATAATTCTTGGGTAGTAAATAGGATAAACCAATACCAATTCCTTGAATAGAAACCTTGTCCGCGGCATTGGTATAAAGTTGGTACAATTGCGTTTTATTGTTTAATATATCCGTAGCGGCATTAAAATTAGGTTTTCCGTCTGTGCCGAGTACTTGACTATTGGGAGCCATGACTACTGTGTTAATTAAAAAATCTTGGTATTGACTATAATAGTAATTCAGATCGACAAACAATTTATTGTTTATCAATCCCTTGTATCCTACTTCAAAACTCTGTACTCGTTCTGGCTTAATGTACTCTACATTTGATTTTACTAATTTATCTTTGTTGTTGGCAACTGCCTGAGGGAAAGGCACTCCACTGCCTACTTCTTTACCAAAAGCTGATCCAAATGCACTCACCGAGGCTATCGTATACGAATTGCTGTAGGCATTGGCCTCTTTTGTGTCTACGGAGTTTACGGGAGCACCTCCCAAAATTATGATTGGGCCTGCATTAAGTTTGATATACTGGTCACCAATTGTAGGATTTCGGAAGCCCGTTTGATAGCTCGCTCGAAAGTTGCTTTTTTGGGTAGGACTAAAAACAAGAGAGGCTCTAGGAGTCAGTCTTCCATCGAAGTTTTCGTTTTTATCGTATCTGCCCGAGACAGTAACTTTTACTTTATCATCAAGTAATGATTTTGAAGCCTGAGCAAATAACCCATATTCTTGATTGGACAAATCTTTATCTTTATCGTCAAAAAGTGTCCCCTGCGTATTAAGCGAAAATCTTCTTAGATTTCCACCTATTTGAAGATTCATAAATTTCAAGTTTGAACTTAAATCGTACATGCCCTCTATGTGCATTAGACCACATTGACTAAAAATCCCAGCACCACTTAGTCCTTGTGTTTCGATGAGTTTTTGCTTTTCTGCTTCAAATTCCGAACTTCCCGGCTGTAATCTTCCCTGATCTGCAAAGCCTCTTGCACTTACATCACTATTAGAGGTTACTCCATTGATTTTGCCCGTAAAAGCAGCAGTATACCGCTGAAACCAAGTTTCGTCTGCCAGATTGGGGCTTACAGTCTTACCTGTAAGATCTTGTACCCATGTTTTATTTAGTAATTGCCCTAAAGAACGTATTTGGTATGAACTTTTGGAGTCTTCTTGACTAGAATATCCTCGGATATAAAATTTATTATTTTTTAGTTCAAGTCGTTGTTGAGTAAAAGCAAATCCATTGATTCCAAAACGCTGGCTACCTGTATATTGAGTTACACTTTCGCTATAATTAACTTGGTAGCTAGCTTCTAATTTATTATTGAAACGATACATCAATGCTCCACCAACCTTGGTACTTCGTACATCGTAATTCGCCAAATATTGTTCTTCATAGCCCGTTCTTGATACACGTCCAATACCCTCAATCGTTTTTGCTACTTCATCACCATAGATATTCAATTGGTTTTTGCCTGGATTGTTCACTCCCCGACTTCCTACAGCTGTATTGGCATCAATATCTGTCAAGTCATTCGCATACCAATCAGTACCTGATAAATGAGAAACATTAATTTTAAATGCAAATTTTTGGTTAAAGGCTTTTGCGTAACGCAGGGCTAAATCTACCATGGGTTTGGCACCTAGGTCTGTACCATCAGCGATATGGTTTACTCCTACTTTTGATTGAGCACTGAGTCCCTGATAATCAAATGGATTCTTTGTGTGAGTAGAAAGTAATCCATTAAAAGCAACTGGGCCATACAAAGCTGATGCTGCTCCAGGGATGAGTTCTACACTTTCAACATCTATATCATGAGGGCCAAAGAGGTTTCCCATAGAAAAGCCTAAACCAGCCGACTGGCTATCCATACCATCTACAGTTTGTAAGAACCTACCGTTTCCTGTAGAATTAAACCCACGTGTATTGATGGCTTTATAGGTTAGACTGCTCGTTACCATATCTATGCCTTTCATGTTGACCAAAGCGTCATAAAAATTAGCTGAAGGGCTTTGCTGAATGGCTTTAGCGTCCATTTTTTCAATGGTAATAGGAGACCTCATAATTTTTTCTTCCACTTTGGAGGCCGAAATAACTACTTGGTCTAGCAACTCATCTGTTGGTTTCAAAACAACAGAAAGTGCATTATTATCTTGTACATTTACTTCTTGGCGTGTAAAACCTATCATCGAAACGATTAATACCAAAGGTGGATTTTGATTTGATTTTAGGGAAAATTGTCCTTTTGAATCCGTTGTAGTGCCTATGCTACTGCCTTTTAGCAACACGGTTACACCTGTCAGGGGCTTTTGAGATTCAGAATCGGATACCGAGCCAGTAATAGTTTGTGAAAAGGCTGATATAGTACTGATTAATAATAGGTTTAGAATATAGAAATATTTCATTTATACGTAGTTTATTTTAAAAATTTAATTGATTAGAGGACTGCTGTTTCAATTGTTCATAAATGGAGGGAACACGACGGTAACCATGTGTAGTGATTCTTTCACCTAGCTTTTCATAAAAAGTTGCTTCTGTAGGTGTAACGCTTTGCATGCCATCCACGTATTTGTTGTAGAGGCAAAAAAGAGCGGCTATCAAGACTGTATCGTGGATCTCACGATCCGTCGCTCCCTCTTTTTTGGCTCGCTGCACCTTTGAATCGGTCACTTTTTTTCCGTTTTGTTGAGTGGATTCAGCAATGGACAAAAGAGCTTTCATTTTCTCTGATATTGGAGCCGATTCATAGTCATTTTTTACTTTTTCGCAGGTATGCGTTTCTCCCAAAAGAATATCAGCCGCCGCAGTATGAGCATTTGTACAAAAGATGCATTGGTTTTTTGAAGATACCAATGCAGCGATTAATTCACGCTCTCCTTCTGAAAGAGTAGAGTCTCCTCTCAATAAAATTTGAGTAAGTTCTCGTATAGGACCCGCCGTATCTTGGCGATATTCCAAAAGCCCGGTTATACCCGGTAAATGATTTTCTAGTGGTATATGAGGCATTTCATTTAAGTATTTATTTGAAAAAAAATATTTTATTCTATCAGAAACAGAAATAAATACAATATACATTACCTATGAAGTAACTTTTATCTATGAAATCAAATTTGATCCAAATATACTATTGTTAATTTCATAATTCCAAATTTTCGTAAAAATGTTTATATATTTTTACGATATCAATAAAAATATCCGAATATCTGGAAAATATGTACTATAAAACTCATTTTTTAGAGTTGTTTATAGAAAAAATACAATGCATCCCTTTTCATTAAACTCATTCTAGCTTAACAATTAAAGATTAAGGCAAAAAGCAATCTAAAGCCTTTTAGTGCCTACTGAATAGTTACTTCCCGAATCTTCTGGAAAGTGCATTAGATAAGAATAGTCAAAACGAAACTCTATTCAAGTACAGTGATTTGAAAATTGTAAAGTAGAACTTGGTCCGATTTGTCGATATAACGAGCTTTTTGACTAGTACTTTTGATCATTTTCAAAAAGTAGATGCGAGGTATCTGGCGTTTTTTTTCAAAATTGTTTGCTCTTGAAATTAAAATTTACTTTGTAAATAATTTGTAATAAATAACATATCCGTTTTTCAGTAAGCCCTATTTAGGAACATACTTCGTTAAATGACTAGTTCTTATTTTTAAACCGTTGTACCAGTATTACTTTATATAGGAAAGACAATTTGAGTATTCAATCCAAACAAATCCTTTATATTTGCCATATTCTAAAAATCTAAATATCTCCTCGATGAATTCACTAGATTTTACCTTTCTACGTATCTTTTTAGTAACCGCCTTAATTTCATTTGAAGGAAATGCCCAAGTTCAAAATCTTCAAACCCGCAAAAAACTACTTGATTTTGGGTGGAACTCGCCCTATACCTTTAACTTAAGAAACAATCTCAAAAAATATGAAATTGGCGTTTTTGACGGTGTAGGCATTAAAATACCGAAGTATGCGGGCGGAGGCAATATATTTATGGTAAACAACCTACGCACTATAAGCTCAGATAGTATGCAACTAGAACTTGACTTGGCCAAGTCAGCCCCACATAGTTCCATATTAACAGACAATTTCATTGTATTGTACGGTGGTTCACAGATGGATTGGTTCTCGGATACGGATTGGTCCATAGCTGAAACCCACATTCGATTTGCTGCTAAATTGGCTAAAAGCTTGCACTGCAAAGGAATATTATGGGATGCCGAGCCTTATAAACCGGGTAAAAACCCTTGGAAATACGGAACCCAGTCCAAAGCAAGTGAACACACCTATGAGCAATATGCACAACAGCTTCGTAAGCGTGGAGCCCAATTTATCAAGGCTCTCCAAGAAGAGTTTCCAGACCTGATTGTGTACTCACTTAGGGAGTTTTCTGATTATCAAAAAGGCTCACCTTTTTCTGAGAAAATCTTGCCTGTGACTGACTTAGATTTTACCAATAAAAGACTAGAGGAGATGTATTGGGGACTGCATTTGCCTTTTACAGTAGGTATTTTAGAAGGAATAAAGGGCAAAGCCATCTTAGTTGACGCCAATGAAGAGGCCTATTACTACACGTCTTCTCAACAGTTTTTTGAATCAACGACTATTCTCAAAAGCGATGCTGTAGCACTTGTGCCGAAGGATTTACAGCTAAAATTTTCGGCTCACTATAAACTAGGTCAAGCCATAGCCCCTCATTATATCAGCGGTGATTGGGCAAACAAGATCAAGTTCCCTTATCGACTAAGTGGGCAAGGTAAAATGCTTACTACAGACCAACAAGCACAGTGGCTTGAGCACAATGCATTCTACTCACTAAGAACCAGTGATGAGTATGCTTGGCTATATACGGAGCAATACAACTGGTGGACAGGAAAAGAGGTCCCTGCGGGTTTTGAAGATGCAATACTAAGAGCAAAAAAGAAAGTAAACGAAAACCAAGAGTTGGGGTTCTCAGTAGATGATATGCTACGCTTAGCAAGAATAAAAGCAGAAGAGGTACAACCCGAAAAAAAGAAATAGAAGGATAAAATGCCGACCTCAGAACTTGTAACAAAACTAAATCAAAAGGGTATCAAACCTACCGCCATGCGATTGTTGGTTTTAGAAACATTGTCTCAGCAAAAACACGCCATTAGCCATAAAGATCTTGTGGATTTATTTGAAAAAGCGGATTCTATTACTTTATTCCGTACACTAAAAACTTTTTTGGAGCATAAACTCATTCATACCATTGAAGATGGCACTGGTCAAATCAAATATGCCTTGTGCCAAGAAGGCTGCACCTGTAGCCCAGAAGACCTCCACACGCATTTCCATTGTATCCAATGTAAAAACACCTATTGCCTTACGGATACAACTGTTCCGGGCTTGAGTATACCCAATAACTTCAAGCTTCAGGAAATCAATATCGTCCTAAAGGGGACGTGTGATAGCTGCTGCTAAACTTTGCAATTGAATTGCATGAAATCTCTATTTATATTCGCCTTATGAAAATATCTACATTCATACTCGTATTCTACCTTTTGGCACTCAGCTTAGTGCCCTGTAGTGATGTGCATAATGAATGCAGCGATAAAAGAGAGACGACAAAACTTGCTGATCAACACAATCACGAAAACGACAGCGATGACATGTGTTCTCCATTTTGCATTTGTAACTGCTGTGGTATCTCAATGTTGGTCTTAGAAGTGACTCCCCTTTTTAACATTAGGAATATTACTTTTAAGATATCTCAAAAAATACCCATCCATTCTTTCTCTTTCGTTTCCAGTTTCTTTGGTAGTTTTTGGCAACCGCCCAAAATAAATGATTTTTATTCTTAATTCTGGGAGTATCGCATTAGAAAAGCATGCTCTTGAATAGTCGTACTTATTTTCCAATCAAAGAAACAATTTCAAAAAAATGAAACATACCATCTGTATGCTACTGATTGTAGTATTACAAACAAATATAGCTTTTTGCCAAAACATTCTCAAAGCTGTTATAAAAGACAGCAAAACCAATGAAATACTATTGGGTGCATCTGCTAAAGTTCTAGATACCTCTGTCACAAGTACAAGTGACAGCACAGGAATACTTGTTTTGAAAAACATACCTAACGGACAATACACACTTTCATTCAGCTATGTGAGTTTTGAAACCCAATCAAAAACATTCACTTTCCCCCTAGAGAATAATGATTTGATTACCATTTTACTACATAGTGAAACCACTATCATGGATGAGGTCTCGATTACCTCTACACGAAGCTCCAGAACTATAAAAAACATCCCTACCCGAATTGAGTTTGTAGCGGGGGAAGAATTAGACGAAAAGAGCAACATGAAATCAGGAGATATACGATTATTATTGAGCGAAAGCACAGGTATCCAGATTCAACAAACCTCAGCTACCTCCGCCAATGCATCTATCCGTATTCAAGGGCTTGATGGTAGATATACGCAAATCCTAAAAGACGGCTTTCCCTTGTTTCAAGGTGCTGCGAGTGGTTTGGGCTTGCTTCAAACACCACCCCTTGATCTCAAGCAGGTCGAAATAGTCAAAGGATCTGCCTCTACACTATACGGAGGAGGTGCCATTGCAGGTCTTGTCAATCTGATTTCCAAAAACCCTTCGCAAAAAAGAGATTTGAGATTTCATGTAAACGGCAACTCGGGAAAGGGTTTCGATATCAATGGATTCTATGGTAAGAAGTATCAAAAGATTGGCACGACAATTTTTGCATCCTACAACCGAAATTGGGCATATGATCCTTCGGATGTGGGATTGACAGCTATACCCAAGTTTGAACGATATGTATTCAATCCCAAGCTATTCATTGACTTCAATAGCAAAACAAAGCTTAATGTGGGCTTAAATTCTGCTATTGAGAATAGAATTGGTGGAAATATAAAATTTATTGAAGGCAAAGAAGCTAATCCGAATAGCTTTTATGAAGAAAACGAAACACAACGCTATTCTACGCAATTGACGTTTGATCACAAAATCAATTCCAATAGTTCCATTCGACTTAAAAACAGCTACAGTTACTTCGATCGAGAAATTACAATCCCGCAATATAAATTCTCTGGAATCCAGCAAGCCACATTTACCGAGGCTAGCTATACAAACAACCGCAGTAAAACCTCTGAGTGGATCGTAGGAGGCAATATTTGGACGGACAGTTTCGAGGAAAAACGAATAAATACATCAAATCTAAGGAGTTACGAACAGATCACTTTGGGAGCGTTTATACAAAATTATTGGAAAACCACTCCATGGCTAAGTTTAGAATCAGGAATCCGGACAGACTATGTGGGAGACTATGGAACCTCGTTTCTACCTAGAATTTCTGCATTATTTACTATCAATAGCAAGTTATCTTCCCGAATTGGTGCTGGGTATGGATATAAAGCCCCTACGATCTTTACAGAAGAAAGCGAACGCATACAATACAAAAATATTCTCCCAATTGATAAGACCTTGAATATTCTAGAAAAAAGCTATGGAGGCAATATGGACATTAATTACAGTACATACTTGGGCGAAAAGGTAAATTTTAGCATCAATCAGCTCTTCTTTTATACCTTCTTGAACAACCCTCTATTGCTTCAATCACAGCCCAATAATACATATAAATTTATCAATTCAGCAGGTCATATTGATACCAGAGGTATAGAAACCAATGTGAAAGTTGGGTATGGAGATTTCAAACTTTTCTTGGGATATACACTCACTGATACACGATTGCATGAAAATGATATGTTTACAGAAACAACTTTGACTCCCAAACATAGAATGAACTCTATTTTGTTGTACGAAGTAGAAGATCGATGGAAACTTGGTTTGGAGGCTTACTATTTTAGCAAGCAAAAATTGAGTGACGGAGCTACAGGAAAGCAATATGTGATTTGTGGCTTTATGGCAGAAAAAAAATGGGAAAAATTTTCAATCTATATCAATTTTGAAAACTTCTTGGACGCTAGACAAACCCGATTCGACACAATCTATAAGGGTACATTAAACAATCCCACGTTTCGAGATATTTATGCTCCCATGGACGGATTTATTTTGAATGGTGGTCTAAAAATTAAACTTTAGAACAATGACTGAACTAAAACTATATTTACCCCTGTATCTAGTCTTGTATATATTGGTATCTTTCGTATTCCCATCTATCCGAACCTACAAAAAAACAGGGATCAACCCAATTACCTTTGGCAATAGAGATACAGCCCATGATTATATTGGACTAGTAATGAAAATCTTAATTGGTCTACTTTTTTTTACTGTGCTTGTATACACTTTTATATCAAAATTGTATCCTTATTTGAGTCCAATAGCATTCTTAGAATCTCCAATTCTTGTATATTCTGGATTGGCTATCATTCACCTTGCTTTACTGTGGATTTCTATCGCTCAGATTCAAATGAGTACGAGCTGGAGAATAGGAATAGATGAGGCAAACAAAACCGAACTAGTGACCCGGGGTGTTTTTTCTATAAGTCGTAACCCGATCTTTTTGGGCATGATACTGAGTGTATTGGGGCTGTTTTTGATTCTCCCTAATGCTCTTACATTCTGTTTGACGGTCACCACGTATATCGTCATCCAAATCCAAATACGTCTTGAAGAAGAATTCCTAGAAAGGCAGCACGGAAAGGATTATGTAATGTATAAATTGAGAACAAAGAGATTGATCTAAAAACTTCTTTTAAAAGGAATTAATTTATTGTTCAACGTTAATTAAACAGGTTCACTTTTTAAGTAGATTTGTGTTTTATTCCCATGTATCTAAACCAAGATGTTGGCTCAAAACAAAACAGATTATGGCCTTTTAAAACGGTCGTTAGCCCTAATGAAATTAAGGTGACATTTGTTTTCATAGAATTTGGCTAGTTTATTTTTAGAAAAAATTTATACTCTTAAGTGATTATAAAATAATTTAAAAAATAGTATACAAATATATAAATAAAATGTATACAACCAAATATTTCTAGATAAATTTAGAAACAAAAGATAACACCAAAAAGAAACTTATAACTAGAACTTAATCGATTGATTATCAAAATAAACCATATCATTATTTTCCAGTTTTTTTACTAAGGATTAACTCAACCGTTTCATTTTCCTTAATTTTCATTTCCTTCACACAAGTATACTCTTCACCATTTTTGATAGCCATTGCAATTATCCTCACATTTGCACCTAAGGGTATCCCCTTGAATTCCCAATCACCTTTCGATTCAATCGTACCGCTGTAATGGTTTTGCACAATGCTATTGATATCACTAAATACAAGAAATACCCTGGCGTATTCTACTTTGTCTTTTTTATTAAAAACATATTTCAAATTTGTTGAAAGAGAGGCATCATAAAAACTGCCACAACTAACCCACCCTAACTGCCTTATTTCAATAGGCTTATACAATTTTTCAACTATTGTAGACGAGCCTCCTCTTCTTCTTTTCGATATTAATTTATCACTTTCTCTGTCTATAAATTGAAAAAAGTCATCTATATCATCTGCCGATTGATTTTGGCTGACTTTAACCGTTCTAATCTTATTTTCAAGTTTTTGCCCTGTCGAATCCCACGCAAGTTTCCCTAAAGGATCTCGCATTCCATAAAACAAGGACACCGCTTTGGAAGTTGATCTTGGAAACTCAACCGTAAGAGTTTTCCCCGTTTTAAGTTTTAAAATTTTCTCGTTTGAAGTCAAGTTTATATAGTAAACCCCACCAGAAACAAGGAGCCTCTCATTTGAAATCGTTTGAGCATTTGCTCTAAACAATTGCCTTGTGTCAAGAAGTTCTTTCAATTCAATCTCGATTTCTTTCTCTAAGGCTTCCCCGTTTTCAGTAATCAAGTCTTCTGGGTGAATAGATACAATAGTTCCATTTTTACCTCTGATTTTTGACGGTATTTGTGAAGATACTTTGAAAACTTGGGAAGAATTGTCATACTTTTTAAAAAAAATGTCGAGTTTCTCGCTTTCAAATTTCAGCTCCAATTGGGATTTAGAATCTGATGTCAAGATTCTATCGCAACTAGCCAATACAATCAGAATAATAGATAAAAAAAACTTCACAAAATTTAATTGATTACAGTTGATAATTACAAACATTTCTCAAATATACATTTTTACTGTAAATGCAAGATACCCACAATCTATTTTAAGATTTTTCTAATTCCAAATTTGTAGGTGATTTTCCAAGGTAACAAAATAGAGTGCAAAGAGACACTCGTCGTTTTATCAAAACTTCTCCTTCAACAAGCCCTTTGTTTTTAAATACGTGAAGCCTACAGTCATAAGAGTAATAACCCCACCGTAAATCATAGATGGGACAATTCCTAAGTATTTAGCCGCTAAACCTGACTCAAATGCCCCCAATTCATTGCTGGTACTAATAAAGACACTATTAACAGAACTAACCCTACCTCTCATTTCCTCTGGTGGGACTTTCTGCATGATAGTACTTCTGATAACCACTGATATAGCATCAAATGCCCCCGTCAATGCCAATGCAAAACATGCTAATGGCATATTTCTTGAAACAGCGAAAATTAGTGTTGACACACCAAAGCCTAAAACCGCCAATAGCATATTTCTCCATGCTTTGTGTGTAGGCGTAAAAAAAGCAGTAAGCATCATCGTTATAACAGCTCCAACGGCCGGTGCTGCTCGCAAATACCCCAATTCTCTTTCCCCAACTCCCAAAACATCATCTGCAAAAGCTGGCAAAATAGCCACCACACCCCCAAACAACACCGATAACATATCAAGAAGTAAACTATATAATACCAAGGGAGTAGCTCTTACAAATTGAATACTCTCATTGATGCTTTGAAAAATTGGTAAAGGTTTACTTTTTTCTTTCTTAAAAGAAGGTATAGATACAGCAATACAAGCTGCTAATATAAATATAACACTAACAGCATATAAACTCGTTTTCAATCCATACCATGCAAAAAGGTAGCCTCCTAACACAGGCCCTACTATCCTACCCCATTGCCAAAGCTGACTGCTCCATGCGGCAGAGTTGGCATAAGCAGAAGGTTTTACTAAATAGGGCTTCAAAGAACCCCATGCTGGGCTATAGAAACCCCTCGCAGTACCCAAAAAGAAAATACAAGAATATATAATCCACGGATCTAGTTCTGGGTTGGGATTCTGACCGTCCAATCGAAAAGCTAAGATCAAGCTCAACCCCACAACCACGCAAAAACTAATTGTGTATATCTTACGCCTGTCAAAAGCGTCTGCAAGAAAACCACCAAAAAGAGCTAAAAAAATAAAGGGAATCGCCTCACACAAGCCCACTAAGCCCAAGGATAAAGGATCTTTTGTGATTGAATACAAATAGTAGCCTAATATGACTTCTTGCATAAGAATGGCTACCGTAAACATAAACTGCACAGTAATAAAATAACGAAAATTGCGTTCACGAAGTGCCAAAAAAGGGTCTTTCTCCATTGAGAACTATACTTTTTTACTCATTTTATACACAGAATATCCAAATCCAGCCAAAGCCAAAATCAATATATAAATGATACCATTCACAGTATGCTGAAATGTAGCCAATGCTAAACTAGGTTCTTTTTCAAATCCATGCTGAACCAAAATCATAGATACCAAAAGATGAAAACTACCCATACCTCCTTGTGTGGGGATAGCCATGCCCACTGTACCAATAACCAAAACCGAAAACGCCGTTAACAAGCTAGTTTCTGCACCAATCGGAAGAGCCTTTAATAAACTATACGTGACCCCATAATACATCACCCATATCCCTAAAGTCAGCCATAAAAACTGCCCCACTTTCTTTAATTTTAGTACGGACAATAAACCTTCTTTCAGACCCAAGATCAACGTATATATCTTGAAAATGAAGGGATTTCTTTGAACAAAAACGAGTATTTTGGTACGAAATAAAAACGCAGCAATACCCAAAAAACCAAAAATCACGAGCAGATATAGCTTCCAAGGCATACCTTGCTCATTACCCTGTTTTTGAAGCAATTGATCAATAATATTCTTTATATTTTCAAATTCAAAGACGATACTAAACAAAAACAAAATCCCAAAACAGAGCATATCCAATAATCGCTCTGTAATAACCGTACCAAAAGACTTATCCATAGGAATATCCTCCATTTTTTGAAGGCTGGCGGCCCGTGATAACTCGCCTGCCCTTGGAATCAACAAATTCGTGGCATACCCCGTAAGAACAGCAGATGTAGTAGACCAAGAAGAAGGATTATATCCTAAGGGTTCTAGCATAACCTTCCAACGCATACCTCTAAATACATGAGACAAAACCGTGCAGATAAAGGAAACAATGATCCAAGTGGGACTAACATCGGTTACATACTTCAATACATCTTGAATTTCTATTCCTCGAAAGGTGAAATAGCACATCAGTATTGCCAAACCTATCGAAACTACATAAATAAGGACTTTCTTCAAAATATTAATAGTAAGACTAAGATCAAAAAAAAAGAAGAATTAAATAACTACACGGTTGTTTTCATCTGGAAAAACAACGATTGGTTTATGCTGGGAGGCCTCATCGGGAGTCATCCAAGCATAGGATATAATAATAACAATATCTCCAGGTTGTGCCTTGCGAGCGGCGGCACCGTTCAGACAGATGATACCTGTGTTACGCTTGCCCTTGATGGCATATGTTTCAATACGCTCACCGTTGTTATTGTTTACGATTTGCACCTTTTCGTTTTCCATAATTCCAGCCGCCTCCATCAAAGCCTCATCTATCGTGATACTTCCTACATAGTTGAGCTCTGCTTGAGTGACTTTTACTCTATGAATTTTCGACTTAAAAACGTTGACAAGCATACTTAAAAATTTTTACAAAAATACAAGCAAATATTTAAACCCCCTATAACAACATTTTATTTCCTAAAACGCCTTAATTTTGAAGCGTATTTAATTTACTATGAACAGAGATCAAATCTATTTTACGGCAGGTCCCGCCGAATTGTACCCAAAATTTGAAGAATTTCTCCAGGAGTTTGTCGAAAAACAACTGGGATCTATCTCTCATAGAAGCGGGCAATTCAAAGAAATATATGAATTCACAGATCATCAGCTACGCACACTTTTGAATATCCCTGCCGAAAACGCAGTCATGTTTACAGGTTCTGCCTCCGAAATCTGGGAAAAAGCACTATCCAGTTTAGTGTCTCATGAGTCCTTTCATTTAGTGAACGGTTCGTTTTCTGATAAATTTCATTCGTATGCTGTAGCTCTTGGAAAAGAGGCGAAGAAAATGGAAAAACCTCTAGGGGATGGGTTCATTTATGGTGAAATTGAAGTCCCTCAGTACGCTGAGTTAATCTGTGCAACGCAAAACGAAACCTCCACAGGCGTGCAAATGCGAGAAGCCGATATTCATAAGTTGAAAAGAAGCAATCAAGATAAACTTATTGCCGTAGATATGGTGTCCTCTGCCCCCTACCCAAATCTTGATTTTGGGGTAGTAGACACAGCGTTTTTCTCTGTACAGAAGAGCTTCGGATTACCTGCTGGCTTGGGTGTTTGGATTGCCAATGAAGCCTGTCTTGATAAAGCCAAAAAAAATAAAGCCGACGGAGGGGTGTTAGGAGCTCATCACGATTTACTCTCACTTTGGAAAAATGCCAAAGCATATCAAAATCCAGCAACCCCTAACGTGATGGGAATCTATCTACTTGGAAAGGTTGCAGAGGATATGAATAGCGTAGGTATTGATAATATTCGCAAACAAACGGATAAAAAAGCAAAACGTTTGTACGATTTTTTTGGAAAGAAAGAGGGTTATTCATATGCTGTGGCAAACGAAGACCTCCGCTCTAAAACGGTCGCTGTATTTAACACCCCTAGCAATTCCAAAGAGGTGATTTCGAAATGCAAGGAGGCAAATATAATCATCGGAGCAGGATATGGCCCCAATAAGGATTCCCAGATTCGCATTTCAAACTTTGCAGCTAACTCTGATGCTCAGATTGATAAGCTATTTGAAACATTAACATAATTTTTATATTATTTCTATTTCAATTTTGATAGCAAAAAAAATATTCTTAACTTTGCAGCCCGAAATAGGTAATACATAGTTTAACGATATAAGAAAATGAAAAAAGACATTCATCCTAATTACAGACCGGTCGTTTTCTGGGATTTGACTTCAGACCATAAATTTTTAAGCAAATCTTGTGTAGAAACAAAAGAAACCATCGTTTTTGAAGATGGAAAAGAATACCCAGTATGTAAAGTCGAGGTGAGTTCAAAATCACATCCTTTTTACACAGGTAAAAATGTCTTATTGGATATCACAGGACGCGTTGATAAGTTCAATAAGCGTTACGGGAAAAAATAAGCTTAGACAAATACGATCGAATGAGCTGTTAAATTTATTTTTAGCAGCTCTTTTTATTTAGATTGCTTAGAAAAAGTACTCCAAGTACAACAATTAACACAAAGGCTTGTTCATGTTTATATGAGCAAGCCTATTTTTTTGCTTTTTACATATTTATTTGGATTTTTTCGGTTAATTTGTTTTTCAATAATTCGAATTCGGTATGGCAACAACGAACACCCCATCATTTCCTTGGCTTGCATCTTATGTAGAAGGTATGCCACATACTATAGATGAAAACCAATATGAATCCCTTGTCGAAATCATGGAGGAAGGGTTCAAAAAGTATGCAACCCATACCGCCTGTATCAATATGGGCAAAGAAATGACCTTTGCCGAGGTGGATGTTTTATCAAAAGACCTTGCAGCGTATTTTCAATCGCTGGGGTTGATGCAAGGAGATAGAATTGCCATTCAAATGCCTAACTGTATTCAAAATTTTGTTGCAATTTTTGCGGCGATTCGAGGAGGTTTTGTTGTCGTAAACACCAATCCTTTGTATACTCCAAGAGAGATGGAGAAGAATTTCAAGGACTCTGGAGTCAAGGCTATAGTCATTATGGATAATTTTTGTTCTAATTTGGAAGCTATTTTGACACAAACAGATATAAAGCATATTGTCACCACTCAATTGGGTGATTTTTTTGGTTTTCCTAAAAAACAAATCGTCAACTTCGTAATCAAAAACGTAAAAAAAATGGTTCCTCCCTTTTCTTTACCCCATGGCGTCAATATAAATACAGCTCTCAAAATTGGGCGTAGCCATACATATAATCGCCCCAATCTTAAAAAGTCGGATTTAGCATTTATACAATATACAGGAGGGACAACGGGCGTTTCCAAAGGAGCAGCTTTGAGCCATAAAAATATAGTCTGTAATGCTATTGCTACAGATGTGTGGCAATCATTTGCTCTCAAAAACATCAGAAGTAAAAAAATCATTCTGGTAGCCGCATTGCCTTTGTATCATATATATGCACTAACGACTAATATGATTACGGCATTACGAACGGGCTGTACAAATCTACTTATTACCAATCCAAGAGACACAGGAGCTTTTATAAAAGATTTAAAAAAATACCCGCCCAATGTATTTATTGGCCTGAATACCCTATATAACAGCCTTCTCAATCATCCTAAGATAACGGAAGTAGATTTTAGTGACTTGGTCATTTCAACGGCTGGCGGTATGGCTCTTCAAAACTCTGTAGCTGAGCGTTGGAAAGCTCTTACCGGCAAAAAACCCGTCGAAGGATACGGACTAACAGAAACCTCACCTGTACTAGCGTCTAATCCTATAGATGAGGAGACCAATCGATTGGGAACTATAGGAGTGCCCTGGCCAAGTACAGAGCTTCGTATTATGCGAGACGATGGATCTTGGGCAGAAACGAGTGAAATAGGAGAGATTTGTGCATGGGGTCCACAAGTAATGGATGGTTATTACAACAAACCAGAAGAAACGGCTCATGTCATGCATACAGATCCTGCAGATGGACGGAGATGGTTTAAAACAGGTGATGTTGGGTTTATGGATGTAGATGGGTATTTCAAAATCGTAGATCGTAAAAAGGATATGATCTTGGTATCTGGATTCAATGTTTATCCAAATGAAGTAGAAGATGTGGTCACACAGCTACCAGGCATATTGGAAGCCGCCTGCATAGGCGTCCCAGACGCTAAATCTGGAGAAGCCGTGAAACTTTTTGTAGTCAAAAAAGACCCCAATCTCGCAGAAGGAACCATACGTGAATTCTGTAAAGCGAACCTTACTTCCTATAAGTGCCCGAAAGAGATAGAGTTTAGGACAGAATTGCCAAAAAGCAATGTAGGTAAAATTTTAAGGAAGGACTTACGATAAAAATGCGATCTCAGTAAACCTCCAATATTTTCTACTATTCAATGCAGTTTACACATATAAATAACCCATCTTGAGGTTTCAAATTATTCAGAAGAAGGTGTAATGAAAAACGCATTGGTACAGATATTGATATTTTTTGTTCGCTTGTATCAGTATGGTGTTTCACCTTGGTTTCCAGCAAGTTGTAGATATTCACCTACCTGTAGCCAATACATGGTCGACTCCTTGAAAGAATGGGGACCATGGAAGGGGCTTTGGCTGGGACTTAAACGGATGGGATCTTGCCATCCCTGGGGCGGTCATGGTTACGACCCTGTCCCACCTAATCCGAAAAAAAAATCATAAAATCTTACAATAAAAAATGTAATTATTCGGTTTGTTATTAGACTTTTATCTTTAAAATGAATACTTATTCATTTTAAAGATTGTTTATGTCATTTGCCTTGAATACCTTTGTATTGAAAATACTTTAAAACTATAAATAATGCGTTTAAAAGACGAAAAAAAAGAGATTCAAATCCTTGAATCTACCATCCGGATTGTATCCAAAACGGGTCTATCTGGATTAAGAATGAGTGATGTAGCTAAAGAGAGTAAAATAGCTACAGGTACGGTGTATATTTATTACAGCGACAAACATTCTCTTCTCAAGGGTGTGTATTTGTACTTAAGTAAAGATATCATCAAAGATTTTTCTGTTGGAATAAAAGATTTGGATTCTTTGAAGACCAAAATTAACAAAATAAGCTTTAACTACTTGCAATCGAGCATTGTATATCCAGAAAGAGGAATATTTTTTGAACAATACATGCGTTCCCCTTTTCAAGGAGTAGGAGAAGATCTATTGAAAGAAGAGACCGATATCTATGAGCCTATATTAAAACTCATAGTCAGAGGACAAAATGAGAATATTTTAAAAGATATTGATCCAGAATTGATCATGAATGTAGTGTGTGGTATTCTTGATTCAACAGCAAAAATTGCCATATTCGAGAACAAGACAATTCGAGATATTGATTGGGACAATCTGTTTGCCCTGATTTGGGATGCCATCAAAAAATAGAACTTAATTTTTTTTTAAAACAAAAGTGAATATATATTCATCAAAAAAAAACGAAAAAATGAAAAAAACAGTATTAATTACAGGTACGTCATCGGGGATTGGTAAATCAACCGTACAGTATTTCTCCGAAAATGGCTGGAATGTAGCTGCCACCATGCGTAATCCTAGTAAAGAAACAGAACTACAAAAATTACCAAACGTAAAATTATATGCATTGGATGTGACAAACGATGACACGATTAAAGCAGCCATTGATGGAGCCATCAAAGATTTTGGTAGCATTGATGCGATTGTCAACAATGCCGGATATGGTGCCGTAGGGATTTTTGAAAAAGCCACAAAAGAGCAAATCCAAAGACAATTTGACACAAATGTGTTTGGCGTTATGAATGTCACTCGTCAGATATTGCCTTATTTTAGAAGTAAAAAATCAGGAACCATCATCAATGTTACCTCTATGGGAGGACTGATAACATTCCCTATTTATAGCGTTTATCACGGTACCAAGTGGGCTGTAGAAGGCTGGGCAGAAGCCATGATGTATGAATTGCGACCCTTCAACATCAAAATCAAAAACGTAGAACCGGGTGCTATCAAAACCGATTTTTATGATCGTTCGATGGAGTTGTTTTCTAACCCATCCATCACAGAATATGATCATTATGAGGAAGTTACTAACAAAAACACCAACGCACAAGGAGCCACAGCTCCAGGGCCTGAATCTGTAGCTAAGGTTATCTTCAAGGCTGCCAATGATACAAGTAATAAACTTCGCTATCCTGCAAGTATGCAGGCATCTTCGCTTTTGGCTACCCGTTGGATGTTACCCTTAAGCTGGTTTATGGGTATTGTACGAAGTATTGTTGAGAAAGGATTTAAATCTTAATTCTTGTAAATTGTATGAAGAGCTGCTCGAAGGAGCAGCTTTCTCACTCCCCATGCCAGTCTTGAATACTGTCTGTCAATAGTTTATATAACTTTTGTAGATCTTCGTCATCTTTGAGATAATCGATATGAGAATGGATAGTAGAAAGATCATTGCGGATGGCAGGGCCCGTCTGGACAAGGGCAGGGTGTTCTGCTAAAAATGCTTTGCGAACGGTTTCGAGAGCCAAGGGCTTCAATATACCAAAATCAATTTCTTTTTCGTCTACTATTTCCTTGGCCAAAGCAAGAATATGGTTGATGAAGTTATTCGTAAAAACAGCCCCCACATGCAAGGCCTTACGCTGCTTGCTATTCAGATAATGCGGTATCCCTCCTATTTGCTTAACGATGTCTGTCAGAATTTGAAGTACTTTTTTGTCGCTAGCCTCCAAACAAAACGGTACCTGACGCATATCTACAGCAACCGATTTCGAAAACGTCATCAAGGGATAGAAAATCCCCAATCCCAAATCCTCGTTTTCGTAGTTTTGTTTTAGCTTATCTAGAACAGAAAAGGGCACTGTTCCGGAAGTATGCACCAAGATACCCTTCGGCGGCAATACCATGTTTTGGCAAACTTCCTCTATAGCCTTATCTGATACTGCAAGCACAAACAGATGGTTGTTGAATGCTCTAAAATCTAAACTGGTTGTACAAGGAGCGTCGTATAACTTGCTTGCCAAGGCCTCCGCTTTTTGCAAACTACGACTGTATATCAATGAGATCGTGAATCCGATTTTCTCAAATGCGATGGCCAAATGATGGGCTACATTCCCCGATCCAACAAGGACTATATTCATTATGCGGCACCGTGTTTATTTTTTAAGCAATCTTCTATATAGCTTTCTATTTGTGCGGTAGCCCCCCTATTATCCAATATATACTTGCTGGATGCTTTGCAGGCGTCGTTGTACTTTTCATCGTCGGTAAGCAAGCCGTTGATTGTTTCCTTAAGCTCTTTACCGTTCTTAATGGCAAAAGCTGCGTTTCTATCTATTAGATCTACTGCCTCTTGAAAATTATGATAACTTACATTACCAAACAACACAGGTAATCCGTAGCATGCTGGCTCCAGCGTATTGTGCAGACCTTTTTCAAACGCTCCTCCTACATACGTAATTTTAGCATATTGATAGATCAAAGACAATAGACCTATTCTGTCTACAATAAGCACATTTTTGGAAGCTTTCTTCAGAGGCAATTCAGAGTACAAATCCGCATCAAAATTAGAATCTAAGATTTTGATTTCTAAATTGGTGATTTCGTGAGGAACAAGTATAAGCTTGAGATTGGACTGACTGTAATACCATTCACGAAGAACCTTGTAATCGCCTGGCCATGTGCTCCCTGCTACCAAACAAGGTTTCCCATCTAGCCATTTTTCGATCTCTTCTGAACGGTATTTTTTTGAGAACACCTCAAAAACTCTATCAAATCGCGTATCTCCTACTACTTCTGTTTGGTGAATACCAATGGTTGCCAATAGCTCTTGAGTCTTTCGGTTCTGCGTAAAAACCTTCTCAAATGTAGCAATAGCTTCTTGGAAAAACTTGGCCCAAGGCTTAAATACAAAATGGCTTTCTCTTAGAATGACTGAGATCCCAATTAATGGTATCCCTTTGTTTTTTAGTGCAAAAAAGTAATTGGGCCAAAACTCATACTTCACAAATACAGCCAAGCTTGGATTTAGAATTTGTACAAATTCTACGGATTTTGAGGAATGATCTATAGGCAAATAAGAAACCATGGAGGCTCGCTTGTAGTTTGAACGTATAGAGTATCCGGAGCTAGAAAAGAATGTTACAAAAACCGCATACCCCTTTGTAAATAGAGAATCTATCAAGGGTCTTCCCTGCTCAAATTCTCCCAAAGATGCACAATGAATCCAAATGACCCTGGTGTCCTTAGAGATTTCATTTCTCCAAGATTTCATTTTAGCTATTTGTCGAGTTGCCTCGTTCTGGGTTGACCGAAAGATCCGAATCCTCCTAGAAAAAAGGGAAGCCACCATCAACCAAACTGGTGATAAATAAGATACAGTATTATATAAAAACTTGACCATTATTTAATAAAATCCCTCAATAGGCTCAATAGGTGTTAATATTATTCGTGTTTTTCAAAGAAATCTTAAACAAGCTCACATCAAATGTAAATAAATTCTCCATAAAAACCCAAAAATAGAATACTATGATATGGGGTAATTTATTTACTAGACATAAAACAAGCACCTTTGATTATATTAACTATCTATTTATCAAATGTTTAAATTTATCAAAAACTATCATTTATCTCTTTTAATTTAGTTAACAAATTGTACTATACTTTTATGCAAAATCCATAACTCAAATAAATAAAAACCTTTGAACTATACATTGAGTTGTGAAATTTGTTAGCAAATAAGCGATTTTGAACTATCTATTTTGAACATCCATTCAATTCTACGTAATTTGCCATGCGTATTGAGTCACGCTCCAAAATGCTTCCAAAAATCATTGCCATCTCCAATCAAAAAGGGGGTGTCGGTAAAACAACCACTTCTGTCAATTTCTCCGCTGGTCTAGCTGCTAGAGGGTATACGGTATTACTAATTGATACAGATCACCAAGCCTCCTGTACGGTGGCGTTTGGTATGCAAAGTGAGTTTGACAATAGAAGTATATATGCAGCCATAGTGGGATTGACTCCTATTCAGGATTGCATCCATAAGACTCCCGTTCAAAATCTTTCCATTATCCCGTCCACTCCGCATTTGGTAGGTGCTGAAATTGAGCTCGTAAACTATACGGAGCGAGAGTATATACTTCAAGAAAAAATAGAACCTCTCAAAGAGCAATATGATTTTATTATCATCGATTGTCCTCCCTCTTTGGGTATTGTGCCTATCAATAGTCTTATGGCGGCCGATTCCGTCATTATTCCTCTCCAATGTGAGTTTTTTGGGATAGAAGGTCTCGAGCTGATACTTAACACGATGCAGATTCTTCAAAAAAGATTAAAACCCAACTTATACGTCGAAGGGATTTTACTAACCATGTATGAAGAGGACAATTCCCTATCCAATGATATTCTCAAACTTATGAGAAGTAATTTTGGAGAAACCGTATTTGATACTTATATACCTCGGGATGTTGCGTTTATTGATTCTACAGCTAAGCAAATACCTGTAATTGTCGACAAAAAAGTCACCTCTTTGGGCAAAACAGCCTACGATAGATTTATATTGGAGTTTCTAGAAAAATACAACCTAAAAAAGACAAAACGAAGAAACCAAACCCTCTAATATGGCCTTGATACGACCGTTGTTTGAACTTTCTGAGGTATGTTCCATGCACGGGATTGAGCATGCGATCATTTGTCCTGGCTCTAGAAGTGCCAGCTTGGCCATTGCATTTAATAGAAACCCAAAGATCAAAACGCAAGTCATTGCAGACGAACGCTCAGCGGCATTTGTAGCCTTGGGAATAGCCACTGTGACTAAAAAACCGACCGTTCTCATTTGCACCTCTGGATCGGCTGTCTATAATTTTGCTCCTGCTGTTGCAGAAGCTTTCTTCCAAGAAGTACCACTCTTAATCCTGAGTGCAGATAGACCGCCAGAATGGATAAATCAGTATGATGGACAAACGATTTTCCAAGAAAGTATTTTTGGAAAACATGTAAAATTCTCATTCACTTATCCTGTTGACAAAGAGCACAATGACAGCATTTGGCATGCGAATAGAATCGCCAATCAAGCTATTAATTTATGTAAAAAAACACCATTGGGGCCCGTTCACATCAATATTCCTATACGAGACCCTTTTTATCCTAAACCAGATGAAACGTATACATTTGGGCAAGAGGATAATTTACCGAGGGTGATTATTGAGTCTGAACTTACTACTCAAAATATAAGTTTAGGTCTGGATCTGTCCCTTAATTCCATAATTGTAAACGCAAAGAGACCTCTACTGATAGTGGGTCAGCAAGATGAAGACCTAGACGAAGAAATACAATACCTATCTGATCGGTTTGTCGTAATCGCAGATGCTATTTCTAATGTTGGATCCGATCGAGTCATTCGTACGCATGATTTCATTTCTAAAAAACAGAGTACCCAATTCCCGGATTTAGTCATATCACTTGGAAAATCGCTAATATCAAAAGAACTCAAAATATATCTACGCAGTAGAAAGGATTATACCCATATACATGTCCAAAATCATCCAGAAACAATGGATGTTTTTCAAAATCTTCAATACAAGATCCAATCATCTCCAAGGGCATTCTTAAAATCTATTCAAAACATTGATTTAAAGGCTGAGACTTCATTTTATTCTACATGGCATTCGTTAAATAAAGATTATCAGTCTATTATCTCCAGCTATACTCTGCAAAATTCATTTGGACAACTATCTGCTTTTAAAGAGATTATCCAACATCCCAATATAGGTTGTATTCATGTTGGCAACAGTATGCCGGTTCGTTATCTAAATTATGTCTGGGGTTTACGAGACAAAAAATCTACCGTATATGCAAACCGAGGGACTAGTGGAATAGATGGTACTGTGAGTACAGCTATAGGTCAGGCTCAGATGTCGCAAGAATCTGTGACATGTATTGTAGGTGATGTGGCATTCTTCTACGATTCCAATGCCCTGTATTTATCCGAGTTACCGAGTAATTTACGTATCATACTCATGAATAATGGGGGTGGGCAAATATTCAGACAGATAAAAGGGCCGTCCGAAACGCAAGAACTAGAAGACTTTTTCGTAACGAAACAAACTCGAACAGCGAAATCAATGGCTAATGAGTTAGGCATTGCCTATTTTACAGTTAAAACGACTTCAGAATTAAACGTAGCCTTAGAATTCAAACATGCCTGCACTGTTATTGAAGTATTTTTGGATGGAAAAATGGATGTCGAGATACTAAAGGGATTGTTTCATGATTAGATTAAATCCCTGTTGCTTATACTCATCTCCCAAACGAAACACCATTCAATGGATTATTGAAATTCCAGCTGATCGCTAGTGTATAGCCGATATTATCTTTGGAATTTATGTATGTTGCACTTGAAGGCAATTTCATGCCATCAAAATCTGAATAGTTTGTGTATTTGGTCGTAGACGTAACACCATTTTTTACAGAAATTTCCTGAATCAATTTACCCGTATTTGCTTCAAAATAATAACTTTTTTTAAATCCATTTTTCTCTAAAACCAAGACAGAAACGGCGTCAGCCCCTAGAGATTCGGAAGTAAGATTAACCGTATATCCTTTTTCTTTCGAATTATAAAAAGGTACTAGTCCATCACTAACTTCCATTTGGTATTCCGTATTTTCTTTTTCTGTAAAATCTTTGATCGTAAACTTCGTAACCTTATCCCGGCTTCCTGTTGGGATTTTTATCCAACCCTGATTTTTTGAAAACACATAATAAAAATCCTTATCAAGAATAGATTTCTTCTTGGAATACTTACTTTCCGAAACCTGCATCGTTATTGTTTCTGTAAATTCCGTTTTGCCCGGTGCTGTGTATTTTTGCGAATATTGAAAGACATCCCACATTGACATTTTCGACGATAGATTTGTAAACTCCAAATACTTATTCACTACATCTTCAGTAGATTGTGCGAATGAAAAATGGGATACAAATCCTAATATTAGAACAAAAAATACTCTTTTCATATATGTATGTGTTTTAATTTACAAACGAAAATAGTAGGTTTTATGTATTCACATTTTGATTTTAACAAAATATTAATTTATGCTGTCAAATTGTCATAAGTTTCAGATTCGGAATAAGAATTGATAGAATAGATGAAACTAAAATTTCAATAATTGTATGTCATCGGAAAAAGGAACCATAAGTATTAACACCGAAAACATCTTCCCAATCATCAAAAAATTCTTGTACTCAGACAATGAGATTTTCTTGCGTGAATTGGTATCCAATGCAGTAGATGCTACTCAAAAAATCAAAAAACTTTCATCTATAGGTCAATACGACCAAGAATTAGGTGACCTTACGATCCATGTATCCCTGGATAAAGAGGCCAAAACCATCACCATTTCGGACAAAGGTCTAGGAATGACAGCCGATGAAATCAAAAAATACATCAACCAAATAGCCTTCTCGGGGGCGAAAGAATTTGCTGAGAAGTTTAATTCGGAAACGGATAAAAATCAAATCATAGGACAATTTGGCTTAGGCTTCTACTCAGCGTATATGGTAGCCAAAGAGGTCGAAATCGTAACTAAATCATACCAAGATGCTCCTGCAGCTCGGTGGATATGTGATGGTACCACAACATTCGAAATTAGCGATTCCGATAAAGTCGAAAGAGGCACCGACATCATCCTACATGTAGCAGAAGATGCAGAGGAGTTTCTAGAAGAATACAAACTAGAGCAAATACTGAACAAATATGGCAAGTTTTTGCCCGTTGAGATATCCTTCAAAGATAAAGTCATCAACAATACAAGCCCTATTTGGGTAAAAAATCCTTCTGATTTAAAAGACGAAGACTATTTGGCATTTTATAAAGAATTGTATCCTTATGGCGAAGATCCTTTGTTCTGGATTCACTTGAATGTAGACCACCCTTTTAACTTGACAGGCGTTTTGTATTTCCCGAAAATCAAGAATGATTTCCAACTCAATCGCGAGAAAATCCAACTCTATAGCCGCCAAGTATTCATCACAGACGATGTAAAAGACATCGTTCCTGAATTCCTGACGCTACTACACGGTGTTATAGACTCTCCAGATATTCCTTTAAATGTATCGAGAAGCTACTTACAAGCCGATGGCAATGTAAAACGTATCAATTCGCATATCACCAAGAAAGTAGCTGATAAGCTAAATGAGCTATTCTTGAATGACCGTACGGCTTTTGAAGCTAAATGGGAAAGCATTGGAATGTTTGCCAAATACGGTGTCATTGCCGATGAAAAATTCTATGATAGAGCCAAAGACTTTCTGTTATTAAAAAATACGGAATTACAGCATTTCACTATCGATGAATATACCCAAAAGCTAGAAACCAACCAAACAGACAAGGATGGTACGAAAGTAGCCTTGTACGCAAGCGATCTTCAAAAACAAGATGCGTATTTGCAAGGTGCTAAAAAACGTGATTTTGATGTGTTGGTATTCGATGACGTTTTGGACTCTCATTTTATCAATGCTTTGGAATCGAAAGTTGAAAAACTCACGTTTAAGCGTGTAGATGCAGATACGTTTGAGAAACTAATCGACAAAGGCTTAAAAGCTGAAGTGGTACTAAGTGAAGACGACAAAAAGAAAGTAGAAGAGTCTTTCAAAGAGTTTGTAGGCACAAACATTGTCCAAATCGAAGCTTTGAACATAGACGAACTACCTGTATCGATCGTTATGCCGGAGTTTATGCGTAGATGGCAAGAAATGTCAAAACTCAATGGGCAAGCCAATATGTTTGGCAATATGCCTGCATCTTACAATTTGGTCGTGAATGGCAACCACCCTTTGGTAGGTAAAATTGCAAACGAAGGAAATACAAACGGTCTCGTAAAACACTTATACGACTTGGCATTGCTTTCTCAAGGCATGTTGTCGGGTTCTGAGCTTACCCAGTTTATCAATGCGAGCGTTTCGAAGTTGTAATTACTATTGTATTTAAAAAAAATAGTATTTAAAACAAAAGCCCCGATAACTTCACAGCAATCGGGGCTTTGTCTATTTTAAGTTGTTAAGGTTACATGAGATCATCATCTGATTCATCCATAGTCTATACATACAAGTACTTCCTCTATCTATAAAACAAAAACACCCCCAAATCTAATTTGAGGGTGTTTGAAAAATACATTCAACTATCCACCAACTCGCTTACTGCTTGATAAACGTCGTAGATTTAAGTTCTGCTTTGGTTTTTATGACCGCCACATATCTTCCTGCAGCCAGTCCTTTGACTTGAATCGGTATCTCGTTCCAACCTTTTTTGCCTTTGATTTTCTGACTAAAATATACTTTGCCTGAGACATTCATAATCTCAATTGAGCCTTCGTCTTCTTCTTTCAAATAAACTTTGGCTATAAAATCTCCCTCATTGGGATTGGGTATGATACTTACTATTTCGGTAGGTGGTAATACTTGCTCAGGATACGTTTTGTCTCCTATACGAGCACCTCCCAATGAATGGTAATACGGTGTTCCTAGCGTTATGGGCAGATTTTGATCCTCCCACAATTGCTCCCATCCCGATGGTGTGTCGAACCAAACTCCTCCAATACCGGGTGCACTTATGGGTGCTACCTCTAGACCGGGTATACCATTCGCTATACCACTATTATTCCAACTAAAACAGCCTACCATGTGTGCATACGTAGTAGTAACATCTCCTCTTGACAGCATATTTGCTCCTCTGACTAGAAAATCCGTTGTTTCTCCAATCTTCTGAGCTAGCCACCATTGATTATGATAGTTTTTGGCTATCAATTGATGACCATTCACGTTCCATGAACCCATAACCATGTTATGCTGCAATCCTGTGCACGGCCCAACAGTAACGGTCGTGCTCACGCTAGGGCTATTACAAGGGCTGCCCTCACAGATTACGGAATATGACGTGGTAGAGGAAGGAGAAACCGTACGAGGGCTACCGCTGGTACCGTCATTCCACTTTACGATACCGCTTGAGCAAGTGGCACTCAAAGTACTGCTTTGTCCAGAACTGATCCCAGCTGGTGATGCTGATACATTGGTTGGAGCTGCGAGACAGCCATTATTTTGGACAAAATACGGAGTATTGCCCTCAGAAAAAGTATTATAGCCTGCAGGTTGAGGAAAAACACTTAAAGATGGTTCCTGAAATCCACCATGATCCGTACTATTCCATGCAAAACAGTTTGCTGATACCATGGCTGAGTAGGAGGGATTGTTGAGACTAACATCTGAACGGTTAAGCATGGGAGAGCCCCTTACAAAGAAAGCATCTGGATTGGTTCCTGTTCGCTGTGTTACCCAAAAACCTCCATGAAAATATCTTGCTACCAATGGCCAAGATTGCGGCTGTCCATTGATGATTAATGTCAAAGTCCCTAATGTAAGATTATCGCTAAGAGCCGAGCATGGCCCACTTGGAGAACCCTGAACCGTGATCGTCTGTGACACCGTATTACTATTTGGGCAACTCCCAGAACTACACCAAGCCGTATAGGTAATGGTATTGCTAGGCGTTACAGTAATACTATTTGTACCACTCACACCTGTACTCCAATTGAGATTACCAATAGAACAACTTGAAGTAAGCGTAACCGACTGACCACTTGTTATTTGTGTAGCAGTTGCAGAGATTGGACTGGGTGTTTGTGGAGGGGTACTACAGCCTCCACCACCCGATATCAAGTATACATCTGCCCAATTGGCATGGTCACAACCTGAATTATTGTTTTGGAATGTCAATAACTCCAAGGTATTTACACCGCTTACATTAAGCGAAAAAATCTCTGGACTCTGGTGATAGGTACGTTGCTCAGACCAAATTGGATTTCCATCTGCCCTGATCATAAAAGTCATACCGTCTCCACATGCGGCTGTATATTCTTGCCCCACCTTACCGCTAAAAGTGGTATACTGTCCTCCTAGATTGAAAGAAAGAGAATTATCTGCATGCACACCAAAACCTTGACTATAAGGAAGGGGATTATTCAATTCTCCCATTTGCATGGTTTGCCCTGCCCAGTTTGTGTTAAGTTTGTACGCAGTATTGGTACTTGGTGTAAGGTTTGTAAGAGGGATGGAAGTGGAAGTGGATCCTGATTGTGTTATCGTAGTTGAACTTGTTAAACCACCACCCACTTCCATAATCTGAATCGTTGCATTTCTACTTATTGAACTATTATTAGCAGAAACATTAAACACCAATTCTGACTCATCCTCATCATACGCAACTGTAATCCAAGTGGGAACGGAACTAGATACAATTTCCCAATCGGTATCAACAAATTCTACCCCCGTTCTTAGATTAGCTCCATTGGATGGTGCTGGCATATTAGAATCTTTCAGTTCTAATTTTTTAGTTTCTATATTCCCACCAGGAATAAAAAACGGTATGACAGCATGCCACCTCCCATTTTTCTTAGCATATCCATGTAAAAATAAGTCTGGATTTACCCAGCCACCTGAAAAAGTAAACTCAGGTATGGTAGATGTACTAGTCCAACCATTGACACCATATCCGTCCACAAGCCATAAAAATTCATTACTTCCTATAGAATTGTCTACGACAATCTTATACGAATTAGCTGAATACTTTACTATTTGGTTTATTTTGATGGGTGTAGTAGGTGCCAATGAGTTTGAAGTCTGATTGAGTTTATTATACCATAAATCTGCAACAGAGTTGAGTGAATTACCACTAAAGTGCACAAAATAATTTGTAGATCGCTGATTGTTAGAATCCAGACTATTAATCCCATCTGTATTGGGTCCATCAAAGACATTCCCTAGGGTTGAGATTTGGTTATCCCTTAGTGCTGAAGATGCCCACAAAGTATTACTATTTGCACCATTGTTATATCCCTTAAATGTAGCTGCATTGTAATTAGGAAGGGATGATACATTAGCAACAGACGAAGAGAAACTAGTATTTGTTAAAGTTGGAGACATTAAATACAAACTTGCTTTGGAAACAAACCAATTTAAGCTGGTATTATATTGATCGCCTGTTACGTACTCTCTTGATTTTCTTATGATTGTATTCAATGAATTTTGGTAACCAGAAGGTGTAATAAGGTTGCCTGAAATACCTTCATGGTCTGACTCTCCCTGATGCCACAATACCCCTTTGGTACCAAAAGGCCCAGCAAAAGTTTCCAGTGTATTTTTGAACTTCCCCATCAATGTATTTACAAAGGGTCTAGACAAAAAAGATGCTCTGCTAGTAGAATTAAGTGTGGGATTGATATCCCAGATATTTATAGCTGAGAGTCCGTTATCTTGCAGAGCTGTAGAGGGAGACGCTACATTGAACCAAAGCGTAGGCGTGCCGCTGTATTTATGAGAATTGTTGGGATTGGCTAATTTGTGAGCTAAGGGTGCCCAATACCAAGAATTGTAGCCATTGGGATAGATACATACTCTATCAGTGCTATTACCTACTGGATCCGCTACTGTACCGTTCTTAAACTCCTTAAAACTCACTTTATAGGGTATACCAAAATCTACTCTTTTTTGAGGGTTGTTCAAATTTGGATTTATCATCTGCTCATTAGCTTTATTATCCAAAACTCTAGCCATGGGGCTACTATTATTATTGTTCAAAATAGTTGAAACTGTATTATCTCTATCACTAATAGCCGTATTTTGCAAATCGTAATTTCCACTGCCATAACCTGCAGCATTGGACTGTCCCGCAATAAAATAAACATCCCCTACCCCAAACTCTACTTTATGCCTAGCAAATCTATAAGGCCCTTTCTTCACATAAAGAGTAATCCTATACCAGCCTTTAGTAAGATCAGTATTATCATTGATAGCGAATATACCCCTACCGATTTCATTACCCCCGCCATCTACC
>JBOFGX010000285.1:0-3036 GCA_051649345.1 Leadbetterella sp.
CCCATTTCAATGCTTTTTTGATCAATTGTAGATAAAGTAGGAGTCGTAAACTCAGTGAAGGGCTCATTGCCAAAACCGATTAGTCTTATAGTTTTTGGTATCGCAACGTTATGTTTTTTTAATGTTTGGAGGGCACCCATGGTAGAATAATCGGATGCTGAAAAAACAGCATCTGGTTTTAGTAAAAGGGCTTTTTCCATGGAAGTAATACCATCTTCAAGCTGCATTTTACTGCGAATAATATATTCTTCATTAATCTCAATTTTGGCTTCTTTTAAGGCATCCATGTAGCCTCTAAGCCTTTCTTTATAAATCGTAATTTGGGTCTCACTTGTGAAATGAACAATTTTCTTACATCCTTTCTGAATCAACAATTTAGTAGCTGAGTAGGCCGCCCAATAATCGTCTATGATTACTTGTGATGTATTTATTTCGGGTGAAGTCCGGTCAAACATGACAATTGGAATATCGGATTGTGCTACGGCGTTGAAATGATCAAATGTATCGGTCTTCTTAGTGATACATGCAAGAATACCATCCACATTTGAGTGAATTAGTGTGTCTATAGCAGCAATTTCGTTCTCCTTGCTCTCATATGTCTGGGTAATGATAATTCTATACCCTTCAGAATTTGCTACATCATCAATTGCTTTTACAACATTGGAGAAAAAATTTCGATTCAAAACTGGTATAATTATTCCCAAGGTTTTTGACTTGCCGCTTCGTAAGGCCATAGCAAAAGAGTTGGGTTTATAATTCAGTTTTATAGCCGCTTTTTTTACTTTTTTAATGGTTTCTGCACTAATTCTTTCATTATTATTCAATGCTCTAGACACTGTAGAGGTTGTAAGTCCCAAAAAATCAGCGATATCTGTAATCGTGGTCTTTTTCATTTTTTGCGTAAACGTTTGTGCAATTTACACAATCAATCGTATTTAATGGTAATTTGTTTTAAAAATATAATTTATTTTATTCAAAACAATATTATTTGTTTGGTCGTTATACCTTTAAAATGTAATTATTCTGTAAAAAAGTTATAAATTATTTGCAAGTAATTTTTTTTTGAAGTAATTATGCAATCGATTGCACAAAATTAAAACATTATGAAAATTCGTTTAACTCTATTTATTTGTTCGATGTTTTGTTTCTATTTTCTGGAAGCTAAGTATCCTGAAAATTACAAACCCAAATTTCAGTCCTATACTATTAACGGTAGGCTGGTAGACAACAACAACGAACCCTTGCCAGGTGCTACTATTAGAATTCAAAGTCTGAATCTAGGTGCTACTACCAATTTACAAGGTGAATTTACAATTTACAATGTAAGTTCTGGTACCCACGAGATTTCCTTTTCGTATTTGGGATATATACCCTCCAAAACTACGGTATTAGTTGATAAAAATATCAATCTAGGTACGACTGCACTTCAACCTTCCATCAATTCATTAGGTGAAGTCATCATCCTATCCAGTGTAGAGGGACAACAAAAAGCGTACAATCAACAGAAAAATTCAGACAATATCAAGAACATCGTTTCATCTGATTTGATGAATAGATTTCCTGATCTAAATGTCGCTGAAGCCATTCAAAGGGTTTCGGGTGTTGCTATACAAAGAGATAATGGTGAAGGTAGTATTGTACAAATACGAGGTACACCTTTGAACTATACCACAGTAGCTGTAAATGGTGAACAAATACCATCTACAGATGAAGGGGGTAATAGGAGTGAGTCTCTAGATTTGATATCTGCCGATCAACTTTCATCCATGGAAATCACAAAGGCCATCACGCCTGATATGGATGCTGATGCTACGGGTGGATCTGTAAACTTGATTACACCAACAGCTAAAAGTGCTAAACTTAATATCAAAGGTACTTTGGGTGGGGGTTTCAATACATTGTATCAAAAAGGAAGCGGTACGTTCAGATTCAACGCCGATAAACGCTTTTTTAAAGAGAAATTAGGGGTACTCTTCGGTGCCAGTTACTATAATACTGTTAACGGTGAACATAGAGCAGAAACTATTTATAGCAAAGTAGATTACAAAGATGGTAAAGGAGATGTTCTTGAAATTAATGATTTTAGACTTAGGCCTCTACTTAACACGAGAAGAAGGATGACATTGACATCTACTATAGATTATAAATTCAATCCCAATTCGAAAATATATTTGAATGTTCTTTTTAGTAATCTTAACGATGCCTCACTAAGAAATGCTGTAAGAATACGTCCCAGATCAGGTACTTACACCAACCCAACAACAGCGGTTGGAAACAATGTGGAGATACGAAGAGAACTTAATGACAGAATTATTGATAAAAAGAATCTAACCCTAAATTTAGGGGGCAAGCATTTATTAGGGCAAAGCGGTATTAGGCTTGACTACGAGGGTTTTTATACAAAATCAGAAAGGAATTTAAACTCTGTCCGGACTAATTTTAGAAGAAGGAATTTTACACTGAATGTAGATCGTTCAAATCCTGATTTCCCAATTTTATCTTCACCTAATTTTAAATTTGATGATTATTCTCAATATACATTTTTGAGCCGTGAAAATGATAATGCTATTGTCAATGAAGGACAAAATTTGATCGGGAAATTTAATTTAACCAAATCCTATAAAATCCAAGAAAATACACTGGAAATAAAAGCTGGTTCGAAATACAGAGTACTTAATAATGAAAGAAATAGAAATACCACGATTCATGATCAAATCAACGGAGTTTATACTTTAGATCAGGTTTTGGGGAGTTATGATGTAAATTTATTTGATACGTATCAACTAGGACTTACACCCAATGGGAATGCAGCCGAAGTATATTTCAATGATAATTTTAATGCTTTTACAGCAAATACAAATCAAGAAAGGGGAGTTAACGATGGCTTTTATTACACCGCTAATGAAAGAGTGTTTGCCAACTATATACAAGGAAAAATAAGCCTTAAAAAACTGATGATTTTGGCTGGTGTTAGACTTGAAAATACAGAAGTTAACTACGACGCCATCAAAATTGAAAGGACACCTAGCGGAATTT
>JBOFGX010000286.1:0-12157 GCA_051649345.1 Leadbetterella sp.
CATATCGGTCATCGGAGATGGCTACACAGATTATGAACTCAAAAAATCAGGAGAGGCTCATAGATTTTATGCATTTATTGAGAATGTAAAGCGTGAAAATGTTTTACCTGGTGCCGATTTTGTTATCAACTCTTTAGACGAGTTTCTATTTTACAATCAGTTACCTAGAGGAATCAATTACCCTAAAAGTCTGATAAAAGTATTGCTTCTTGAAAATGTACATCCTGCAGCAGTACAAGCTTTCAAATCCCAAGGGTTTAATGTAGAAACAGTAAAGGGAGCTTTAGATGAAGAAGAGCTTATAGAAAAAATAAAGGATGTATCCATAATAGGTATCCGTTCTAAAACCACTATTACCAAAAAAGTCCTCGAGCATGCAGATAAATTACTAGCTATTGGTGCTTTTTGTATTGGAACAAATCAAATAGACTTAAAAACTGCCGCAAACAAAGGCATCGCTGTGTTCAATGCTCCTTATTCCAACACCCGCTCCGTTGTGGAACTCGTAATTGGTGAGATGATTATGCTCATTCGAAAAGTTTTCCCGAAAAGTACAGGAATGCATAAAGGCTTATGGGATAAATCTGCCAACAACAGTTTCGAGGTACGCGGCAAAAAACTAGGCATGATAGGTTATGGTCATATTGGAACTCAATTATCCGTAATTGGAGAAGCCCTAGGGATGGAAATCTACTTTTACGATATTGTAGATAAAATGCCAATCGGTAATGCCAAAAAATGCCGGTCAATGGAAGAAGTTTTTCAAGTAGCCGATGTAGTAAGTATCCATATTGATGGGAGAAAATCCAATACCAATCTGATTGGCGAAACGGAATTCAGTCAAATGAAAGAAGGTGTAGTATTCTTGAATTTGGCGAGAGGATCCGTAGTACATATACCATCCTTAGTAGGTGCCTTACGATCAGGAAAGGTAGCCGGTGCAGGTGTGGACGTATTCCCAGAAGAGCCCAAAACCAACCAAGATCCTTTTGTATCAGAGTTGATAGGCCTTGATAACGTAATCCTCACTCCTCACATTGGTGGTAGTACAGAAGAAGCTCAGCATTCTATTGGTGAGTATGTACCTGAGAGATTACTGGAGTACATCAATAACGGCAGTACCACAGGGAGTGTCAACTTCCCTGAGGTTCAGCTTCCTATACTACATGATTCACATAGAATATTGCACGTTCATAAAAATGTACCCGGTATTTTGGCCAAGATCAATACAATTTTTGCCAAGCACAATATCAATGTAAAAGGCCAATATTTGAGTACATCGGACGAGATTGGGTTCGTGATCGTAGATATTGCAAAATCCTATTCAAAGGAGTTTATCCAAGAAATAAAAGCCATTGAAGAAACCATCCGTTTCAGAATTTTATTCTAAAACGCTAAAAAATCAGGACATTTATAAAAGCAGAACCGAGACATATTCCCCTCGGTTTTCTTCTATCAAGAGTATAAATATACCTTTGAAATTAGCCCCAAAACAAAATAAAATTAGACCTTTTCTCATGAATAATTCGGCTTAATGAGAGAAAACAAATACATTTGTAGTCCATCAATATGTTCGCATGCAAGAAAACTTTGAGCCTTCTGATGATCTTTCCGAAAATGAGGTAAAAAACATGTATTCTGATGAAGAAAAACATAGGATTTTCAATCATGAGTTTATGCCACATGCCGATGCGATGTACAATTTTGCTTTTCGCCTTACCAATGACGAAGACGATGCAAATGACCTCCTCCAAGATACTTTCTTAAAAGCTTTTCGGTTTATAAACTCATTCCAAGTAGGCACTAATGCGAGAGCTTGGCTGTTTAGAATACTGAAAAATAGCTTTATAAATGACTACCGCAAAAAAAGTAAGGAGCCCACTAAAGTAGATTACCAAGAAGTAGAGACCGTATATAACTCTCTTGAAGATGCCGAACACGAAGGCACAACAGATCTGCGAATTGAGGCCGTCCAAGACATGATTGGCGATGAAGTCGCCTCTGCTCTTAATGGATTACCGATAGACTTTAGGACTGTTATCATCTTATGTGATATTGAAGGCTTCACATACGAAGAAATGGCTAAGATTTTGGATATACCCATAGGCACTGTTCGATCAAGATTACACAGAGCAAGGAACTTATTGAAGGACAAATTACGTTCCTATGCTAAGTATATGGGCTATAAAGAATTGAGGTAGTAAAATTTAATTTCAACATGAGCAGTACGGGTACAAAAAAAGAGATGAAAGAGCATTGCGAAAACCACGAAGAATGCATGAAGATGATTCAAGCGGTATTAGATGGTTCTGCAACTGAAGTTGAAATTAAACACTTTAGAGAAAATAAGGAGAAATGCCAACCGTGTATTGAAGGGTATGAACTAGAAAAATCTATAAAGGAATCGCTACAATCCAAACTAGAAAAGAAATGTTGCCCACAATCTACCTTAGATCAACTCAAAATTAAAATCGGAATAACAGCAGTTTTGCTACTTTCAGGATTTTTATCTGTTCATTTTTTCATTTGTAAATAAATGAGTTCTGGAAAAGCTATTATTTTCTGTGCACCCTCAGGTTCTGGCAAAACAACACTCGTAAAACACCTGCTTTCACAAAACGAGTCCTTGGGCTTTTCTATTTCTGCCTGTACAAGAGACCGAAGGGGTCGAACCGAGATTCACGGAAAAGATTACTATTTTTTATCGATTGATGAATTCCAACAATTGATAAAAGAGAATGCATTTGCTGAATGGGAAGAGGTGTATCCGGGTGGATACTACGGTACTATGAAATCTGAAATAGAACGTCTTTGGTCTGAAGGAAAAAATGTAATATTTGATGTAGATGTAAAGGGAGGTCTCAAACTCAAGGAATATTTCGGAGAAAATGCCATCTCCATATTTGTAAAGGTACCCAGTATTGAAGAGCTTGAGAAACGTCTAAGAGAACGAGGAACAGAAACCGATGAAAGCTTATCTAAGCGACTATATAAGGTGAAATTTGAAATGACCTTTCAGGATAGATTTGATGTAGTTTTACTCAATGATGAGCTTGAAGAATCAAAGAACAAAGCTCAAGAACTATACGATACTTTTATTACAAAACAATTGAATTTAGTAGAAAAACCACTCTATATTTAATCTTCAAGATGAAAGTCGGTCTTTTTTTTGGATCATTCAATCCTATACATGTTGGACATTTAATACTTGCCAACACGATCGCCGAAAACTCCGATCTGAATCAGGTGTGGTTTATAGTTTCTCCGCAAAATCCATTCAAAAAAAACCTGTCCCTTTTGCATGAATTTGACAGATATACGATGGTACAAAAAGCCATAGAAGACAAGCCCAATCTTCGGGTTAGTGACATTGAGTTCTCATTACCCAAGCCTAGCTATACCATAGATACACTTACATTGATATCAGCTAAGTATCCGCAGCATGAGTTTACGTTAATAATAGGTGAGGATAATTTAGGACAGTTCAAAAACTGGAAGAACCACGACCAAATTCTAAATTCCTACAGATTATTGGTTTACCCAAGACCAAATTCTCCTACACACGATTTCCATTCACATCCCAGTGTACAAATTGTAAAAGCACCTCTATTGGACATCTCTTCTACATACATTCGTAATGCTATCCATGAAGGAAAATCAATTTCCTACTTAGTCACAGAGCCAGTAGAAAGACATATTATTCAAAAAAAGTTCTATTTAAGTTAATATAAAATAGATACCCAAAATATTTCATTTTTTGGCATAATGGTATTTTTACTATAAATAACTGTAAAACAACCTTTAAGATATCGTTGATTAAGTATAAATTAAATTAAAACTTTTAGATATAAAAAAAAGGGGTTAAATTTGCGTCCCTTTCTAAATAGAATGAACAAAGATTTGGTAGAGTTTGATCTCAACATTCATGGCTTAGAAGAAAAAACGTACACATTTGATATTGGTATCGATGGTACTTTTTTTGAAAACTACGACCAAGATGTGATCAAAGGTGGTGATGTGAATGTTCATATCACGCTACAGAAATCAAGTCATATTCTTTCTCTTGATTTTGCCATTTTGGCTCAAGTAGATTTAGAATGTGATAGAACATTGGAAATATTTAGGGAGGCGTTTCATATACAGGAAAAACATATTTTTAAATTTGGCGATTCGTTTCAGGAGCTAACAGAAGATATGACCATGATTCGGTATGGAACACCTAAAATAAATGTGGCTGATCACGTATTTGACTACATCTTTTTAGCTATACCTGTAAGAAAGATTCATCCAGATTATAGAAAAGAAGTAGAAGACGAAGAAACACTTTATTATGAAGATGAAAAACCAACAGAAGAGAACACAGAAGTGGATCCTCGATGGGAAAAGTTAATGAAATTGAAAAATAATAATTAAAATAGGTACTAATTTTTAACAGATATGGCACATCCTAAACGGAAGATTTCCAAAACCAGAAGAGACAAAAGAAGAACACACGATGCTCTATCTCTAAAACATCTTTCTGTAGACGCTACAACTGGTGAGGTTCACTTAAGACATCATGCTCATGTGAGTGAAGGCAATCTTTACTATAAAGGCAAATTGGTAGTAGAAAATTACGCTTAATTTTCTTTTTCAACCCTCACTTAGATCAAAACTGGCCTTATGAACAAGATTGCTGTAGACGCAATGGGAGGAGACTTTGCACCGCAGGCTATTGTTGCAGGTGCTGTAATGGCATCCAATGAATTACCGGATGATTGCAGTATCGTTTTGATTGGCAAAAAAAGTGCCCTGTTAGATGAGCTTCGTTCTCTTGATTATAAGAAAAACAAGATTGAGCTTGAGTTCGCCGATGATGTGATAGAGATGCGTGAGCATCCTACGAAGGCTTTTTCTCAAAAGCCCAATTCTTCTATCGGAATAGGATTCAAACTACTCAAGGCGGGTCAGGTTTCAGCATTTTGTAGTGCTGGAAATACGGGTGCCATGATGGTCGGATCACTTTTTACACTCAAAACAGTTGGCAATGTACAAAGACCTCCGATAGCTGGTTATTTCCCGCTTAAGTCTGGCGGTTACAGCATTATGCTTGACATTGGAGCTAATGCAGATTGTAAACCTGAGGTACTAGAGCAGTTTGCCATCCTAGGTAGCTTGTACGCCAAGTTTACGTTCGGGATAGAAAAACCCAAGGTAGGTCTTCTCAACATTGGAGCAGAAGAAGAGAAAGGCAATACATTGGCTCAAGCAACTTATCCCTTACTGAAAAATAACCGTAATATTCATTTTATTGGAAATGTGGAAGGTCGCGATCTTCTAGATGGAAAAGCAGACGTATATATTTGCGATGGATTTACGGGTAACGTTGTTTTCAAGATGGGAGAATCCTTGTTTGAATATTTACATTCAAAAAACATACATGACCCACTAACTGATAGAATGAACTATGAGGTTACAGGTGGGAGTCCTATCTTAGGAGTAAACGGTAACGTGATAGTAGGGCATGGAATTTCTTCACCTGAAGCTGTAAAAAATATGATTTTTATGGCAAAAAAACAGATAGATTCTAAAGTAGTAGAATATATTAAAGAAGCTTTCCTTAAATAAACATAAAATACATGGCGATAAGAGCGGCAATTAGTGGAGTTCACGGTTATTTACCAGAAGACATTCTCACTAATCAGGACCTCGAAAAATTGGTGGATACCAATGATGAATGGATTACTACTCGTACTGGTATTAAAGAACGCAGAATTCTAAAAGATCCTTCTCTAGGCACCTCTTATATGGCAGCACAAGCGGTAAAAGGTCTATTAGAGAAAACTAATACTTCACCGGATGAGATTGATTTGGTAATCTGTGCGACTGTGACACCTGATTACTTTTTCCCATCTACCGCAAACTTAGTTTGTACCCAAGTAGGGATACCTTCAATCTGTAGTTTCGACCTCCTTGCGGCTTGCTCTGGATTTATTTATGGGCTCTCAACAGGTGCTCAGTTTATTGAGTCAGGAAGATATAAAAAAGTCATTGTGATCGGTGCGGACAAAATGTCGTCTATCATTGATTACACAGATCGTACGACATGTGTCTTGTTTGGAGACGGTGCGGGTGCCGTTTTGCTAGAGCCATCAAAAGATGATACAGGTCTAGTAGACTTTATGCTCCATTCCGATGGAAAAGGAGAAAACCATCTAATTATGAAGGGTGGTGGAAGTAGATATCCTTCTAGCCAATCAACCATTGATCAACGCATGCACTATATTCATCAAGAAGGTCCGCAGGTATTTAAGTTTGCGGTTACCAATATGGCTGATGCAGCTGCGAACATCATGGAAAGGAACAATTTGGTTGGCGATGACATAAAATGGCTAGTGCCGCATCAAGCAAACAAGCGTATTATAGACGCAACTGCCAATAGGATGGGGATTGGAGAAGATAAAGTTATGATTAATATTCATAGATACGGAAACACTACCGCTGGTACTATACCTTTATGCCTATTTGATTACCAAGATCAAATAAAAAAGGGAGATAATGTAATACTAGCAGCATTTGGTGGTGGATTTACGTGGGGATCTGCCTACATTAAATGGTCTATATGATGAAAAATAAAATAGTAGCTACCGCATTTTTTTTAGTTATTTTCGGAACAGTCTATTCACAAGACTTTAGAACATACAACAATTTTGCCCTTGGAACTAATTTTTCAAAAAAGATCAACAATGTAAATTTTACATATGGTCAAATGATTGAAAGGAGAAGTCATGATCTAGTTTTAAGAGGTTTAGTAGGTTTTAGTCTAAAACTTCAGTCCATCAAACCACTACAAAATTTTAGCTACACAGAGTCTTTTGCGAACGATTTAAATAATTTCAGAAACATAGGATTGAGTATTCCGATAGGCTTAGAAGTGGGGCATAAGAATATTGCAATCGGACTGAGCCAAGATATTATAGGTTTAAACTTTGGTCAAAAGCTTGACTCTACTGATTTACAAATTCCTGTAAATTATTCAGCTGAAGTAAAACGATTTCCAAACGTGTTGCAAAAAAAGAATTCGCTCGGCAACAACGTGTATATCGCCATTACAATAAGCGAAACCTTTACGTTAAAAATTGGAGCCCAAACAGAAAAAATCCGATATGATTTTTTCAACGATAAAGATAGACTGTATCAAACTGTCCGAAACAAGTCTACGGGTTTCTATGCTAGTATACGAATTAATATAGAAAAATAATATGGCATCAACTGCAGATTTTAGAAATGGTCTATGTCTTGAATGGAACAATGATTTATATGTGATTGTAGAATTCCAGCATGTAAAACCAGGTAAGGGAGGAGCATTTGTAAGAACAAAACTCAAAAATATCAAAACAGGACGAGTTTTAGATAATACTTTTACAGCGGGTGAAAAAGTTACCACTGCTCGAATCGAGAAAAGAGCTTTCCAATTTTTATACAAAGATGAGTTCGGATTTAACTTCATGGATAATGAATCCTTTGAGCAAATCACATTGGAAGAAGCCTTAGTTCCTAACTATGATCTTATGAAAGAAGGATCAACAGTTGATGTACTGATTCATTCTGAGACGGAAACTCCTCTTTCTATGGAGCTACCTATGTATGTAGAACTCCGAGTAACCTATACAGAACCTGGGGTAAAAGGAGATACCGCTACAAATGCAAGCAAACAGGCAACTGTAGAAACAGGTGCAACTATAAAAGTTCCTTTATTTATTGATAATGATGAACTTATAAAAGTCAATACAAGTACCTACGAGTACGATAGTAGAGTTAAAGAGAAATAAAAATTGTGGAGTAAGAGCAAGTGAACGAATTTATGGTACATTTGCACGTTTGCCCCCTTAAAAATTATACGTTATGGATAACAGAGAAATTCAAAAGCTAATAGATTTTATTTCAAAATCTGACCTTAGTGAGGTTAATATTGAAACTTCGGAACTAAAACTTCATATCAAGCGTGGAGGAGTTGTTCAGGTGGCGGCACCTTTGATGGTAGAGCAACCCGTCCAAATCCCAGTTACTGCTATTCAACCTGCTTCTCAAGTAGTAACAACTGGTAGTACAAGCTCATCGAGTCCTTCTTCAGAAACCCGATCTTCACAAAATCTAGTAGAAGTAAAAGCACCCATGATTGGTACTTTTTATAGATCTGCGGGCCCAGGTAAACCTCTATTTGTAGAAGTTGGTGATGAAATTAGCCCCGGCAAAACAATATGCATATTAGAAGCTATGAAACTTTTCAATGAAATAGAATCTGAGATTTCAGGTAAAATTGTAAAAGTACTCGTAGAAGATGCCACACCTGTGGAGTATGATCAGCCATTATTCCTAGTGGAATTAGTGTAATCAGCTGAATGTTTTAACTAAAAAAACTATGTTCAAAAAAATACTCATTGCCAATAGAGGCGAGATCGCGTTGCGTATCATTCGTACATGTCGTGAAATGGGCATCAAAACTGTGGCTGTATACTCAACTGCCGACAAAGATAGCCTTCATGTTCGGTTTGCAGATGAGGCGGTTTGTATAGGGCCTCCTACAAGTAGACAATCGTATCTAAATATTCCTAGTATAATTTCTGCCGCGGAAATAACCAATGCAGATGCAATACATCCTGGATATGGTTTTTTATCAGAAAATGCAGAATTCTCTAAAATCTGTGAAGAATACAAGATAAAGTTTATTGGTGCCACAGCTGAGCAAATCAACCTTATGGGAGATAAAGCTACGGCTAAAGACACCATGAAAAAAGCAGGCGTACCTGTAATACCCGGTTCGGATGGACTTCTGGAATCTGTGGAACAAGGAAAAAAGCTTGCCAAAGAAATGGGCTATCCTGTTATCATCAAAGCCACTGCTGGCGGTGGGGGTCGCGGTATGCGTATCATCAAAAAAGAAGAGGAATTTGAAAAACTTTGGGATGATGCCAAAATGGAATCGGGGGCTGCATTCGGAAATGATGGTTTATATCTAGAAAAATTCATAGAAGAACCTCGCCATATCGAAATTCAAATCGTTGGTGACCAATTTGGAAAAGTTTGCCACTTGTCTGAGAGAGATTGTTCTATTCAGCGTCGTCATCAAAAACTAGTTGAAGAAACGCCCTCTCCTATCGTCTCTGACAAACTACGAGAAGAAATGGGTCTAGCAGCCGTAAAAGGTGCTCAAGCTATAGGGTATGAAGGTGCAGGCACCATAGAATTTCTAGTGGATAAACACGGCAAGTATTTTTTCATGGAAATGAACACCCGTATTCAAGTTGAGCATCCTATAACTGAAGAAGTTACGGATTTTGACCTTATAAAAGAACAGATAAAAGTAGCAGCAGGTATCCCAATATCAGGCGTGCATTACTATCCAAAAATGTTTGCTATGGAATGCAGAATAAATGCAGAAGATCCAGCAAACGGATTTAGACCTTCGCCAGGTACCATCAAGCAAATAAATCTTCCTGGTGGCCACGGCGTACGTGTAGACTCACACGTGTATGCAGGCTATACAATCCCTCCCAATTATGATTCAATGATCGCAAAACTTATTGTATCAGCTAGAAGTAGAGAAGAGGTGATTGTACGTATGAAAAGGGCACTACAAGAGTTTTTTATTGATGGCATTAAAACCACGATTCCATTCCATTTGAAACTCATGGATGACGAACAATTCAAATCAGGCAACTTCAATACGAGTTTCTTAGAAGGGTTCGATTTTTCGGATTTGTAGTAGTAGACAGTTGAAGTTGAAAAAAACATGAAGACACCCAGAAATGGGTGTTTTTTTTGTTTTGAATATTCTTAAAAAAAATGAACTACGCAGTGGTTATCTTAGATTTACCCAAAAAACAAATAGCTCACTAATATTCCAGTAATTACCCCTGCTAGATCGGCTAAAAGCCCTACAGCCAACGTATAACGAGTATGTTTTATCCCCACACTACCAAAATACAAGGCTAGAATATAGAGTATCGTATCTGAACTTGCTTGAAAAACACATGAAAGCCTTCCTGCAAACGAATCGGGCCCAAAGGTTTTCATGGCATCTATCATCATACCACGAGAGCCACTTCCACTCAATGGATGCATAAGAGCAGTAGGTAATCCATCAAAAAACGCCCAGTTTCCAAATGCGTATTTCAATCCATCCGTAATGTACGTCAAAGTTCCCGAATTCCTCAAGACAGATATAGCGACAAGCATCCCAACTAGATAAGGCATTACATTTACGGTGGTTTGCCATCCTTGTTTGGCTCCTTCAATAAAACTTGGAAAAATATCTACTTTTTTATAGATAGCTGCAAGCAAGAAACCCAAAATAAAAACAGCCAAAACAGTATTGCTAAGAATCTTTGAAGTAATTTCTACTTGGTCTTTGTTCATAGAAGAAAACCAATAAAGTAAGCCCACAATAAAAAGTGTAATCCCTCCAAGCCAAGATAATAATACGGTATCCAAAAAGTTGATTTTCTGTTTAATTCCTGTAATTAACAAGCCTGTAAATGTGGCTACATACACACAAACCAAAGCCGGAATAAATATATCTGTAGGATTAGCGGCTCCATAAATCGCTCGTTGGGCAATGATAGACAAAGGAATCAAAACAGGACCCGCACTGTGCAACACCATAAACATGATTTGCGAATTCGAGGCAGTATCGGGTTTGGGATTCAGTTCTTGCAAACTCTTCATCGCAGATAATCCAAAAGGAGTTGAAGCGTTGTCAAGCCCCAACATATTAGCCGAAAAATTCATGATCATTTCTCCATTGGCTTTATGACCTTGGGGAACTTCTGGAAATACGCGTGAAAAAAAGGGAGAAATAATTCGAGCAAGCATATTAATAACGCCTGCATTTTCTCCTATTTTTAGTAATCCCATAAAAAAAGTCATGACACCAGCTAAAGGAAGGGCAATTTTCATAATGGACATCTCAGCAGACTCAAATATTCCGTCTATTAGAATCTTAAATATCTCCGTATCACCAAAAAAGATTAACTTTATGAATCCAACGGCGAAACCCACTATAAAAAATCCAACCCAGAGGTAATTTAAGGCCATAGTTAATACTAAAATTTACATCAAATAAATAAGTACGTGAAAATAACAAATATATACAGTACCATTGGTCTATGTCTTTATTTTCTTTTGTTTTCTTGTTCAAAGAAGCCTGAAAAGAAAGAGGATAAAATAGAAGAAAAGCCAATACAGATAAAAAAGTCAATCTCTGAAATCGAAAAAAAAATGATCGATCAAGGATTAGTAAATATTCTAGATGTTTATAAAGATATTAGAATCGAGCTTAAGTATAGTACAACGGATAATTTTTTCAAACAAGATGTATATGGAGATTTAGAAAACGCCTACATGCAAAAAACACCAGCAGAAGGACTAAAAAAAGCTGCGATTTATTTGAAAATACTGGATCCAAAGTATCAACTCGTTGTATACGACGCTGCACGACCCCTTTCAGCACAACATGTTTTATGGAATGCCTTAGATAGTATTCCTACAAAAAAACGCAAAGATTTCGTTTCTGACCCACAAGAAGGATCCATTCATAATTTCGGATGTGCTGTTGATCTTAGCATTTGGGACATAGAAGCCAATCATGCTTTAGATATGGGGACTCCCTATGATTATTTTGGAGACTTGGCCTACCCTAGCAAAGAGACAAAACTTCTGCAAACGGGACTTTTATCTGAGCAACAAATAGAAAACAGAAAACTACTACGTAAGGTAATGATTACGGGTGGATTTGAACCTATTAGTAGTGAATGGTGGCATTTCAATTTTTATTCTAGATCAAAATCTAAAATGCTATATAGTATTATTCAATGATCATTTTTAATTTTTTCAATTCCAAGTTTTTAATTTCCAAAGTCTAATCTGCATAAATTTCCCTAGTTTAGTGTAAAAATCTTATATTTGCGGTTCTAAAATTGGGTAAAATTGCTAGATAATATACATCAGCTAAAAAAAGAAGCCGAAACAACATTTTCAAATAAATCTCTCAATAAAGAGGAGTTTAGACTAAAATATCTTAGCAAAAAAGGTCTACTTAATGATTTGTTTGATAAATTCAAGGCAGTACCCAACGATCAAAAAAAACATATTGGCGGTGAATTGAACGTCCTCAAAA
>JBOFGX010000287.1:0-3364 GCA_051649345.1 Leadbetterella sp.
AGTCAAGCCTGTTGTTTCGATAGGTTTATGAACAATGGCTCTAATCGTCTGGGGATGAATCGCAAACTCTCCGTCGTGCATTATTTTATGATTATTCAAAAGTGTAATTGGTACTATCGGAACTTGTTGTTGAATCGCCATCGAAAAACCGCCATCCTTTAATGGTAAATTCATCTTTGGAAATTCTTTCGACCAAATTCCTCCTTCTGGAAAAATCATCACACTACGCCCACTTTGTAGGGCTTTGATAGAACGAGTCAAAGACGTAGCTCGACTGTTTTTATCGCTCCTATCTACTTGTATATGTAATTTCGTAAACATATATCCAAACAAAGGCACTCCTTTGATGGATGCTTTCCCCACAAAAGCAAAAAAGTTTTTGATAATCACACCCATAGCAGCAATGTCCAAATACGAGAAATGGTTTGCACAGAAGACATAAGTCTTTGACAAATCAGGCTCAAAGTCATACTGAACCTCAAATCTAATTCCGATGATAGGAAAAAATATCTTACCCCAAAGACGATTGAGGTAATGAGCTTTGGGTTTCCATTCGGGCTTTTGAAGAAACAACCAAAATAATGGAAATAATAACAAAAAAAGGAAAACAAACCAAAAGGTTGCCCAGAGTGTATAAATAAAGATTAGGATACGCATGGAACAAAGATAATAGACATTTTGAATACTAATTATTTATATTATCGTGTGTGCGTGCGAACTTTGTAACAAAAAACTATGACAGCCTACGAAAAAGCTCGCAACAACCCACGCCAATTCAAATCTTTGACCTCTCTCAGTATAGAGAAGTTTGATATACTTTTACCCACTTTTGAATCCAAATGGGAATCCTTCATTGAGAAATATAATCTTGATGGTACACTAAGATTTCGAAAATATGTTCCTAAAAATGAAGAACAATTACCCACAGTTGCTGATAAATTGTTCTTTTTACTTTACTATAAAAAAGTACACCCTTTGCAAGAAGCCTTAGCTTTTCAATTTGATTTGACAGTTCCTATGGCTAACAAATGGATTCATATTTTGACTCCTATTTTGAATAAGTCTTTGGAAAAATACATCCCCAAAGAAAAGATCCAAGATATTGATTTTCAGATAGATGAAGAATATATCGTTGATGGAACAGAACGTCCGATTCAAAGAGATACTTATGACCAAGAGATTTTTTACAGTGGTAAGAAAAAGACTCATACGATGAAAAACGCTTTAATCGTCTCCACCTTGGGTTTAATTATGTGGTTAGGAGCAACTCATGTTGGTAAAGTCCATGATAAACCCATGGTTGAAGTGCTAAAATTTACAAGTCCCATTACCATATTAGCAGATTTAGGATTTCAGGGCTGGAATCCCCAAAATGTCAAATTAATTCTGCCTCATAAAAAACCACGTAACACTAAAACTGAAAAAAGAAACCTGACCCAAGACCAGAAAGATTTTAATAAAGAACTCTCCCAAAAAAGAGTCAAGGTTGAAAATGTACTTGCTCACGTAAAAATTTTACGAATTGTTAAGGATAAAAATCGTAATTACAGATTCGGGTTTAGAGAAAACCTTATGAAAACAGCCTGTGGATTATACAATTTCAGGAAATTAGCCTAATCAATTGTACTAAAACAAGATTATATATGTTAAAAATGTCTAATATGTTTCTAAAATAGGTACAAAAAAAAGACTTAACAGCCGCCACTGTTAAGTCTATAAAGAATATCTGTGCAGATATTTTCTTTAATCAAAAATAGTTATCCTATGTTAAGGAAACAATAAATACTACATATTTGCTGAAACTAAATGATGAGTACTACTATATGAATGACCATGTTTAAGTAATATAATACTTCTCTTAAAAAAAGGCGTTTGAGAATTAGGATGAAGTATATTAAACGAAAAAGGTATTTTGAATAAATCCAAAATACCTTTTTTGAAAGAGGAAATTAAGGAACTACATTCCCATCATTTCTTTGAATGCAACAGAATTACGAGTCGAAATCTCTAATTCGATTCCATTACTCAATATAACTTTCATACCACCTTTATAATAAGAATCAAGATTGGCAATATATTCCGTATTGATAATTTGCTGACGATTAGCACGGAAGAATGTGTGCGGGTCTAAACGTTCCTGAATTTTATTCAAAGATCTATGAATCATTGGACGCTCATTGCCAAAGTGAAAACGGCAATAATTTCCTACTGACTCAATCATATAAATCTCTTTCAGACTAACGAAATAGCATTTTTCACCATCTTTCAAGAAAATACGTTTATGAGCAGGAAGTCTTCCTGTCGAAACAGCCTCAGTAAGACGTATTTGACGAATGTCATTACGTACTTTCTCAACGGTTCTGGCTAAACGTTCAGATTTCATTGGTTTCAATAAATAATCCATCGCCTCAGACTCAAAAGCCTGAATAGCATACTGATTATAAGCTGTAACAAAGACTATCTTTGGTACGTATTCGAGTTCGCCTACCAAATCAAAACCGTTCTTCTCTGGCATTTCAATGTCAAGAAAAATTAAATCTGGTTGCAAACGGTGGATTTTTTCCAAAGCCTCATCTACGTTTTCGGCTTCGTCAATAATCTGAATATCAGGATATTCTTGCAACAAATACTTCAACTCCTGGCGGGCTAACCTCTCGTCATCCACCAAGATAGTTTTAATTTTCTTACTCATTTGCTTTACAGGGGACAAGTCTTGATAGTGGCGGTTACCAGCTCGAGGAGAATAGGGTTTTCTATTTGCCATATCTGCGTAACTTTTGTTTTTCAAATGTTAAAAAATCTGATTCAACACCTGTGAACCAATCAGGGGATGGTATTTTTATCAAATAGTTACTTATCTAATAAAAATAATATCTAAGTTAATAATATTTCTTCATTAATATAACAAATTCCAAGCCATTTTTCGCAAAATATTTTTGATATTGTTATTTTTACTAAAAATTTATTGAAACTGATGCAAATTTTATCAAAAGGCTATCTAACTGGTTTTTAGAGGAATACAAATTTCAGAGATAACGATATTTTGTTCATCAAAAATTTGAAATCCATTATCCAATCCATAATTTAATTTCAAACGTTTTTTGAGGTTTTCTAAACCAATTCCTTTTCTTTTTCCTCCTTCCAAATCACTTAATATTCCCGTATTTTTTACGCCAAATACTAAATTATTTTCACTTTTTTTAGCAAATACGGTGATTATACCTCCATTTTTAGATTTACTAATCCCATGTTTTACAGCATTTTCGGCTAACAATTGTAGTGACATTGGAGGAATCTGTGCCCTCAAAACACTACGACTTATGTCAAAATGATAAACAAGACGGTCTTCAAACCTAATTTTTTC
>JBOFGX010000288.1:0-9979 GCA_051649345.1 Leadbetterella sp.
TATTTTATAGCCTTTTTTCGGGAGTTCTTTTATCTAGCTGTGACGATACTGTTTCTGAGAATGTTTTTGAAGCGTATGTTCCGTCCAATGTGGATGCTACTGCAGGTACATGGAAAACGTATATTCTTACGTCCGCTTCGCAAATAGCCGTACCACAACCAAAAGCAATAACGGATCCAACTTACATTCGGGAACTAGATTCGCTTAAAAACCAAGTTCTACCCAATCTTACGCAGCAAAACAAAGATGCTATTGCGTATTGGGGTGTAGGAGCTGTATATCGCTGGAACGAAATAGCAAGAGAACTTGCTGCCAAATATAATGTACCGCCAGCTTCCAATGAAGCGGGGATTTATCCCGTTCCTGATGCTGCAAATCCACTCAAAGATCCTAAGTTTCCGTTTGCCAATCCGCCGTATACGGCTAGAGCTTTGGCTTATTTGTCTGTTGCTCAATATGACGCCTTGGTTTCTACTTGGAAGTATAAGTATGATTACAAAAGGATGTCTCCAGCAGGAGTAAATAAGCTATTACCCGAGAGTAATATTCCTTCGTATCCTTCTGAGGATGCGGTAGTTGGTATGGCCTCTTACACTATTTTAGCGGCCATGTTTCCAGGTGAAGTACCATATTTAGCAGAAAAGCTAAAAGAATGTAAAAATGCACGTCTTTGGGCTGGAATACAGGTACAAAGTGATATTACGGCAGGTGAGGCCTTAGGGAAATCTGTGGGCGATGCTGTCATGGCAAAGGTACGTACGGATGGTATGGGGGCTGCCAATAATCAAACATTGGTTCCAGCTCAAATTGAAGCTGCCAAAGGCAGAGGTATCAGTACAACATGGGTAAGTCAAGAGATTCCTGCTCGCCCTCCTATGCTACCCAATTATGGAGCAGTAGCCACTTGGAATTTTGATAGAAAAACCTTAGAATCTATGCGTCCTAAGTTGCCGTACATTGCTAATTCTACAGAATGGAAAAAAGAGTATGAGGAACTTTCAAAAGTAAATTCATCGCAAACAAGGGAGCAAGCCCGTATTGCCAACTATTGGTCGGATGGTGCCGGTAGTTATACCCCGCCGGGACATTGGCATAGAATTGCTTCTGATGAATGTTATGCTCAAAGGTATAGCCCAGTACGAACCGCTAGAACTTTGGCAATGATTGGTACAGCTATTATGGATGCAGGTATAGCTTGTTGGGAAACAAAATACTATTATTATACACCTCGACCTCAACAGTTTGGTTTAAAAACATCTGTTGGTTTGCCTAATTTTCCATCGTACACATCTGGTCACTCTACTTTTTCGTCAGCTGCTGCTACGGTATTGACTGACGTTTTTCCAAGTAAAAAATCAACGTTTGAGGCTTTGGCTAAAGAAGCATCCGATTCGCGTGTTTTTGGTTTGATACATTTTCGTGTAGATTGTGAAATGGGACTTGATCATGGAAAGAAAATAGGTGAATACGCAGTCAAAAGAGGAAAGGCAGATGGGTCAGGTCTATAACTTTATGATTGAAATTACATAGGTTTTGTATATTTGGTTGTCAAAAGCCGGAAAATTGAAGTAAATTTTCTGGCTTTTTAATTTTACTCAGTTCTTAGAAAAGGTATACGAAGAACTACTATCGTGTCTATCTGTATAGTTTTGCAATGCGTAGAAATCATTTTTGTGGAGAATAAGGTAGTCTACAATATTCTGTAGTTCAAAAGACTGAAAGATTGTTTCTTGAATTCTGAGAAAATGCTTGGTATAGGTTTGTGGTTCAGGATTGGTGCCTACTTCAAATACGTGTAGGAGGTTGTAAATTCCATAAAGTCCTGAAAAACAATCGTACATAATGGCACGTTCTTGGAAATTTTTGTGAGGGCCTAAATGTATGAAAAACGGGTCCGTAAGAAGATTATGCATTGCATACTCTTTATAAAGCTTTATGTCATAAAACTTATATTTCATAACCTTCAGACCGTGATGCTTTAGTTTTTCATGTTCGGAAATCCGCTCTAGATTATATTGTATTTTTTCTACAGCCATTAAGCTCAAGTCTAGCTCTTCTAGAGGGTACCACAAATTGTTGGGCATAAAAAAATACTCTATTCCTTGAGAAGATAGAGTTTTTTTATAATCAAAATGGGGATTCCCGGGAACAATATAACCCGGATAAAAATACTTAAATTTGTTTTCTAGTAAGCAGTCTATTTTCTTTAGTATTGTATATTTTCCTAGACTGTACTTTCTATATTCAGGATCATAAATATTAATAATACCTTCACTTGAATTCTTTCCTAAGTCAAAAATGCCTAAAGCAATGAGTTTTTTGCCATCATAAACATTGACAGAATAGGTATTGAATATGGAATTCGATGATTCATCAAATAATAGCGTGTATAATGAATGTGCTATAGAAAAGGGTAGACTTTCCCTGTATTTTCTGAATAAGACCTCCGTCTCTTTATTGATCTCAAAAGGAAGAATTTTTACAGAAAATTTAGCGTTTTTACTTCGAATTTTAAGATTAGCTGGGGTGTCTTGAAACTGAGATAAATCATACCGAATCCAAGCTGTATTTAGAGTCGCGTTTTTGAAGTTCAAGAAGCTGGTAGTAAACAAGGATTGCCCCATGCGAAACCATCCTCTTTCAAGGTAGGAGTCGAGCGATTCTTCACTCAAAAATGTAGGGAAGTTTATATCGCAATACATACTTTATGATAACAATGAGCAAAATACGTATAATTTAATCATAAAGAAAGGGTTTTTTAAATAAAAATATTGATTGTCAATTGTTTATGATTTAAAGTTAAACAAGATGAGCCATTTCTTCATTCTGTTTTATTAATGTTTCTAAATGTTTAACAGTTAATTTTAAGATTTTTAATTTCTTAACCCAGGGTAAAATGATAGATAACGAAGATAGTAACTTTAGTTTTTTGATCTGAAATTGAAGTAATTCTCGATCTATAGTTTGTATCTTTTGAATAAATTTTCCACTATAAATAGCTTGAGAATAAAGTACATGTGCTTTACTTCTGGCTGTAGTTTCTAAATCTTTTCGACTTGCTCCACCATGCTTATGGTAAATTTGAGTATTTAATAATAGAATACAGTTACCTCCTGCTAATTTGGCCTTTTGGCATAAATCTACATCTTCATAGTACATCCAATACTCTTCTGACCACCGATTTATTTCTTCAAAGAATGTTTTATGGAGCATCATAAAGCTACCAGATATCCAATCGGGTTCTATATAAGCATGTGTTTCATGCTTTTTTAGGTCAAATTTACTTCGGAAAGAGAAATACTTCATTCCAAAAATAGTTGGAAAATTCAAGTGAATTTTACTTTCTCTTTTGTGTGTTTTGCAAGAAAATATATGTTTTCCAGAAAACTGATTTTTAAAGACCATAATAGTTTCAAGCGTGTTTTTCTCTACTGTAGTGTCTGGATTTAAGAAAAGTAAAGTATCTCCTTTTGCATGCATAGCTCCATAATTACAGGCTTTTGCAAAACCAGGGTTATAAGGAAGGTGATGAAATTGTACGCTTGGAAACTCTTGCGTAAACATACGGAACTTTGACTCTACTGAGGAATTTTCGCAAACAATGATTTCTTTATCAGAAAAACTGTCTTCTAGTAAGGATAAAAGGCATTCTCTGAGATCATCCCAGCAGTTGTAGCCAACAATTATGACAGATAAATTCATACTGCGAAGATAGGCTCAAATAGGAGATGTAAAAAAGTATTTTTCTTAGAGATAAAGTTTAAATGTGTCTTTTATTAGGAGAAATTAACTGTGAAGGTATTTTGTGTAAATTTTATAAATCAAATAGGCGTTATATTTAAATTCAAATAATTTGAATGGGTTTTAGAAGAAAACTACTCTACACCATTGTCCATCTAGCTCGCGTTAGCAATAATGAAGCAAAGGCGGCATTGACATCTGGAAATGTGCAGGTAAATGGTGTTGTTATTTATGAAAATGCTATCGTTTTAGAAGAAGATGAGATAAAGCTTAACAACGAGGTTATTAAAGCCCCTAAGCAATATTCATATTTTAAATTCTATAAACCCAAGGGCATATTGGTCAATCATAATCCCGAATTTGGCTATGAGTTTTTAAGCCTAATGCCACAAGAAGGCTTGTTTCCTGTAGGTAGGCTAGACAAAGATTCTGAAGGGTTGATGATACTTACCAATGACGGCCGCATTTACGATAAAATTCTTCGGAAAGAGCAACAGGTTGCTAAAGTATATCATGTTGTTACAGATCGCATTGTTTTAGATAGTGAAATAGAAAGGCTAGCAAATGGGATTGACATTTTGGGACAAAAAACACTTCCCTGTATAGTCAAAAGACTAAAGCCTGATGCGTTCGAGATTGTATTGGAGCAAGGACTCAATCGTCAAATCCGAAGGATGTGTCATAAGTTGGGATTAAAAGTAGTGACATTGAAAAGGATTCAAATAGGAGACCTGTGTTTAGAAAGTTTAGAATCAGGACAATCAAGGCCTATTCAAAAGTCAGATATTAGCCAATTCATTTAAGGGGGACAGTTAATAAACTAACAAAAAAAGCGGCTCCGTTTCGGAAACCGCCTTCGTAACCTACCTATGTAATTTATCCCAAAATAAACCGAAACAATAAAAACAAACCCGCCGATAGTAGCATAGAAACGGGCAATGTAAGGACCCAAGCCAAAGCAATGTTTCTAATGGTACCACCTTGTAGGTTTTTAACACCTTTGGAAGCTACCATGGCACCAGCAACACCTGATGATAAAGTATGTGTGGTACTTACGGGAAGCTTATATCCTGCAATTCCAGACGCAAGTCCTATAGTTACCGCAGCTACTAGCTCAGCAGATGCTCCTTGAGCATACGATAAATGCGTTTTACCAATTTTCTCGCCCACCGTAACAACAATTCTTTTCCATCCTATCATAGTACCTAGTCCTAAAGCAATAGAAATCATAAGGATAACCCAAGGCGGTGCGAAGTCCGTAGCTAAACGAATACCTTTTTCCTCTTTTGTAGCTAATGACTTTAGGTCTTTTCTGTCCACCTCGTTCATGCTTACCCCCTCTGCTTCTAATAATTTTTTAGAAGAAGAAGAAATTTTTACAACTGCAGCTCTAAGTTCTAATTTACTTTGTTTAGCAAGCGAATCCTTATTTGCAATTAAAGGAATCAACATTGAAGTGTTTTTCTCTATACTTGATATATGATTAAGTTCTTTTTCTCCAAGACCTTGTTGTGGTATACGTCTAGCTATGGCTTGTATTTTCTCTAAATCGGGCTTTATTTTTGAAAGATTGTTGAGATTATCAATAGCATATTTAGCAGGCAAAACAGAAATCAAAATTAACATTACGAGACCAATCCCCTTCTGTCCATCATTTTTACCATGAAAAAAGCTAACTAACGTACAAGTTCCAATAAGAACTCCCCGAATCCACGTAGGAGGGACTTGATCTTTTTCAGGTTCTGCAAAAATTTGATTACGTACTTTTTTAGAAACAGATCGTCTAATTATAAACATCAATACGATGGATAAAGCAAATCCTAAAAGAGGAGCCATAAAGAGACCAGTAAAGATTTCCTTTACTTTATCCATATTAACCGCAGCTTCTCCCGTTGCGTTTTCGGGGACAAAAGCATAACCTAATCCAACGCCCAAGATAGAACCAATTAAAGTATGTGAACTAGAAGATGGAATGCCGAAGTACCATGTTCCAAAATTCCAAACGATGGCAGCAATCAAAATAGCCAAAACCATAGATAAGGCATGGTATACATTAGGGTCAAGGAGCATTTTGTCATTAATAAGAGCAACAATGCTCATACCTACACCAACCCCACCCGTTATAACGCCTATAAAATTCCATATACCAGACCAAACAACAGCATAGGTAGGCTTAAGGGAGTTTGTATAAATAACTGTGGCTACAGCATTTGCAGTATCATGGAATCCATTAATAAATTCAAAGAAAACAGCTGCCAAAATGGCAATTACAAATAGTACTAAGGTTGAATTGTCTAACAACTCCATATATGGTTTTTTAAGATTTGACGCAAAAGTAAATTAAGTTTAATGTATTTCGAAAAAACTGATATTATGAAATTGTTAATTTTCTTTGATAGCCAACTGTCCACAAGCTGCGTCTATGTCTTTTCCTCTGGAACGTCTAATATTGACAATGACACCGTTTTTCTCCAGAAACTGAGCAAACTTTTCTATTTTATCCATGGCAGCATTTGTAAAGCTAGCTTCTTGAATAGGGTTGTATTCGATGATATTTACTTTTGATGGGACTTTTCTACAGACTTTTAGCAGATCTCTGGCATCATCTAGGCTATCGTTAAATCCGTTGAAAACAATATATTCAAACGTAATTCTGTTTTCTGTTTTTTCATAAAAATAACGCAAGGCATTCACAAGATTCTCCAAGCTATTGGTTTCATTGATAGGCATGATCTCATTTCTTTTGATATCATTGGCTGCGTGTAATGAAAGTGCGAGATTGAACTTTACTTTATCATCTCCAAGCCTTTCTATCATTTTTGCTATCCCAGCAGTAGAAACAGTTATTCTTTTAGGTGACCAATTGAGACCTTCTGGAGATGTAATGTATTCTACCGAGTCCAAAGTAGCCTTGTAGTTGAGTAGAGGCTCTCCCATTCCCATGTAAACGATATTAGTGAGTGGGGCGTTGAAATGTTCCTCTGCTTGCTTTTTTATGAGTACAACTTGGTCGTATATTTCGGATGGTTCAAGGTTACGTTCTCTTTTCATGTATCCTGTAGCACAAAACTTACACGTAAGTGAGCAGCCTACTTGTGAGGAGATACAGGCAGTCATACGTGTATCGGTAGGGATTAGAACACCTTCTACCAAATACCCATCGTGAAGCTTAAAGCCAGATTTGATTGTGCCATCGTTTGAAAACTGCGATTTTAAAGTGGTCACTGCACGTATTTCAAAATTCTCTTTGAGTTTCTCTCGCAGGGGCTTGGATAAATTACTCATCAGATCGATTTCGGTAATCGATTTCTGCCAAAGCCATTCCCAGATTTGTTTTGCTCTAAATTTGGGCTCACCTACGGATACAAGCCAGTCACTAAGTTCTTGTTTGGAAAGTTTTCGAAGATCTTGCTTTGGCATTTTGTATATAGAAGTAAGTATAATTGCAAAATTTATGTAAATTTAGCTAAAACTATTTCATGTTATCTTTGGCTAATTCTAAAAATAATATTTGCCCTTCATTCATACGCCTTTTTTGGTACTCAGTAGTCATTTTTGTACTCCAAGGAAATAGTATTATTTATGCTCAGAAGAAGACTAGCACTATTGAATACAACCGTATCGGGTATTACTTTAATAAAAAAAGGCAGAATTCAGATCGTATACCGTTTCAACTCGTAAATAATCTTATAGTTGTAAAGCTGCAAATTGACAAATCGGACACACTCAATTTTATTTTGGATAGTGGTGTCAATTCATTTATACTCTTGGATACTACCCTCAAAACTAAGCTTAATTTGAGTTTTCAAAGAGAAATACGAGTAAAAGGTGTAGGAGGTGAAAAAGATATTGTGGCTGGAATATCTATTAATCATAAAGTCAAAATAGGAGATGCAAGGCTCGATTATACAAATCTCCTTATGCTTGATTTTGATATTCTAAAATTATCAGAAAGTACAGGGATTATGATTCATGGTATTTTTGGATATGAGTTTTTCAGTCATTTTGTCCTTCAGGTCAACTATTCCGATAGATATTTAGATATATTTTTACCCGAAAAATTCAAAGAAAGGAAATCGTATGGATTAAAGATCCCACTTTCTATTCTTAACAACAAGCCTTTTCTATTCGGGGCATCTGTTACATCCAATAACAAGACAATAGATTCATTGTCGCTCATGGTAGACACGGGAGCCAGTCATGCACTTTTGATGCTGGAATCAGGTGCTGAAAATCTAGGTGATATGACAAAGAATAGAATCAAAACTAATTTGGGTAAAGGGCTAAATGGAGATTTGATGGGTGAATTGGGGCGTTTTGATAGATTCACGCTCGATAAAATAGAATTCAAAGATATTTTAGTGAGTTTTCCTGATAGTAACTCATTTGCAAAAAAAATATCTGACAATACATCCTCTTTGCGAAACGGTAGTATTGGGGGTGACTTTTTGCGTAGATTTTTTATTACGATCAATTACCGTGATGGATATATGATGTTTAAAAATTTACGAAAAAATTCAAAAGAGATTTTTGAGCACGATATGAGCGGCTTAGAAGTGAAGGCTCTAAACGGTAAAAGCAATCAGTTTACGATTACGAGCGTTAGGCAATCTTCTAAAGCTGAAGAAGCAGGTATAGTTCAAGGCGATGAAATCGTCATGATAAACAATAAAATGGCTCGATATCTCGATTTGGGGGAAATTTATTTGATGCTTTCCGAAAAAGCGGGCAAGACCATTCAATTAGTCATAAAAAGAGACAACGGCGTGAAATTCGTCCAGTTTCAACTCGTAAAAGAGATTTAGAATCTCCAACCAAAATTGATCTGTAATCCTTTTATACCAAACAGAGGACTACTTGAATAACTTTTAGCTTCTACGGAATTCGGCAGGAAAGAAGTTTCAAATTTATCTTTACTAACTCCAAACCTCTCTTCCATTCTTTCTAGGGCGAATTCTTTTCCTTCATTGCTAAGTCTTTCCGTTTCAATCCCATCAAGATAAACGTTATAATTTAGCGATACTCCCGCACTACCCCCGATAAGTATAAAATCTAATACTGCGTTATTCCACGTAAATCGCTTTCCTATTGAAAATCCTCCCAAAATTCCAACTAAATCTATATCTACAGGTAGAGTAACGTCATACACACCATCTCTAAACAAAAAAGGAATCGTGGCTGGCACATTGGTTTTCAACTGTTGTACTCTTAGGTAAGCCGAAAGAATAATCTTTTTGTTTTTTCCTGCAAAGTAGCGAAGCTCTGGCACATACGATATCATTGAAGTTTTGGCATTAGAAATATCAAGGTATTGAAAACGGTATCCAATCAATTGCTCTCCATATTGTTTCGCTAGCGAGTCCATGAGTGTAGGAAATGTTAAAGTAGATTTGGGCCTATAAGCGATAGAATGACAAAGACTCCATCTTTCAGAAAACGCTCGTTCATATTGTATACCAGCGATTTTTAGTACAGCTCCACTAACATTAAGTTTCAAATGATTCTTTTTAAAATCTTGGCTAAATCCAGAAATTGATAAAAGTAGAAAAAATGAGATTATGCGAATCATAATTTTTCGATCGTATTTAAAATGGACTCAAAGTAATTGAGGTCTTCAGTATGTATGTCTAAATGGGTTACAAAACGTACTTTTCCTATACCAAAGTTTACTGCCTGAATGTGGTTTTCTTTTAGTTTTTGTAGAAAAGTAAGAGCTTTCTCTTGCGATTTAAGTTCACAAATAACAATATTCGTATCTACGGGCATGATGTCTATTATGTATGACCTTTTAGCCAGTATACTTGAAACCAATCTCGCATTCTCATGATCTTGCTTGAGTAATCGTACATTATTTTCCAAAGCATATATGCCAGCAGCAGCCAAATAACCAGCCTGTCGCCATCCACCACCAATTCTTTTTCGGATTCTTCTCGCTTTTTGGATAATACTTTTTTTTCCTAGCAATAAAGAACCAACAGGTGCTCCCAATCCTTTGGATAAGCAGATCGAAATCGTGTCAAAAATGGCACCATATTGCATGGTAGTTTCATTTGTCTCAACTAAGGCATTGAAGAGCCTTGCACCATCTAAATGGTAAATAAGATTATTTTCTGTACAGATTTTATAAATTCTTTTTAATTCACCAAAATCATAAATAGCTCCTCCTCCTTTATTCATCGTATTCTCAATGGCTACTATTTTGGAGATAGGTTGATGGATGTCAGTAGGATTACGTATT
>JBOFGX010000289.1:0-2876 GCA_051649345.1 Leadbetterella sp.
TCAACATATCCTGGAATATCGTCATCACGAAGAAACAAAAACTCAGCATCAAAATTTGAAGAAAGAGCACGTAGATTCCCTTTACCCATATCGAGTTTTATCCCACACTCTTTAAACAATGAGAGTGTATCTTCACTCAACCTACCTGACTTCTGAATAGCAATTTTAAGGGTTTTGGAATCCACTTATGTATATATTTTTTTTGCAAAAGTAGCCCATAAATAGCCCATATTCAAACAAAATCAGATGATTTTAGGTATTTTTCACGTATCAAATCTCAAATTTTACATTTTTACAAAAAAAAGTTTCATTTATTTTTGAAAATTCAATAAAATAATTTAAATTGCTAAAACATTTAGCATTCCTAATACATACGTGCATGACAAATTACAATTACAAAGACGCCCAGAGAGGTGGTTCTATTTTTCAGCTTAAGTGGTTTAAAGCTTTGAATCTTATAATAGTCCTAACTTTATTGATTTTAAGCCTAACAAAAATTTAGTTTTTAAAACATAAAAGCGTACAATTCGTTCGTACATTTGATTGTAATATCAAAATTATGCGAGCCCTCTTTACACTATTATGTTTGATGATTGTCCAGGTTATTTCTGGTCAGAATAGATATTTTGTATATTTAAAGGATAAAAAATCGTCCAGTTTCTCGGTAAATAATCCCGAAAAATATTTATCCAAAAGATCTATTGATAGACGTGTAAAGCAAAATATTCGAATTACGCAAAGGGATCTCCCTGTAGACAATTCGTATATAAATCAAATCAGTGCGGTTGGAGCAAAAGTAATTGGAACCTCAAAATGGCTCAACGCCGTATTGATTGAGGCTACCCCATTACAACATTCAAACATCCAAAAACTCTCTTTTTATCTTTCTACTGAAGCTGGTACATCTATAAAGAATGCCAGAGTTGGCCAAGAAACGGATTCGAAATGGACGCAAGAGACCTTCGTAGACTTTAATTACGGAAATTCTCTTGTGCAAAACAACCAAATGGGCGTGGATCTCATGCACAAGAATAACTTTACCGGAAAAGGTATACTTCTCGGTGTATTTGACTCAGGATTTGATAAAGCCGACGTACAAGACTACAATGCACATGTATTTGCAAACAAAAGAATAGTTGATACGTACGATTTTGTGGCTAAAGAAAAAAATGTATACGATGATCACAATCATGGAGCAAACGTACTTAGTGCTATAGTGGGTCTCAAGCAGGGTAGCCTTATTGGTACAGCTCCCGATGTTGATTTGGTGCTATATCGTACAGAAGATGTATATTCCGAGACCCGTATTGAAGAAGTATATTGGCTATTTGCTGCTGAAAGAGCAGATAGCATTGGAGTGGATATAATAAATTCATCTCTAGGGTATTATGAATTTGATGATACTTCTCAAAATTATAAATACTCAGATATGACAGGAGATAAGACTATCGCTTCTCGGGCTGCTGATTTTGCAAGTTCGGTTGGGATTTTAGTAGTGGTTTCTGTTGGTAATGAAGGATCATCTAAATGGAGATATTTATGTACTCCAGCGGACGCAGATAGCGTCATAAGCGTGGGGGCAATCAATGATGCCAAAAAAAAATCGGGATTTAGTTCATTCGGCCCGAATGCTAAAAAACAAACCAAACCTGAAGTAGTGGCAAAAGGTGAAGCGACTGTTATTGGCGGGACAAGCAATAATATTGGTACAAGCAATGGCACTTCATTTTCTGCACCTTTGGTGGCTGGCTTCGTAGCCAATTTAATGCAAGAATTCCCAAACATACCGGCAATGGAGCTTCGCAAGATTATTTTAAACTCATCCAGCATTGCTACTACTCCTAATGACAGTATAGGACACGGTATACCTTCGTATACAAAAGCTTCCGCACTGGCAAAAAAATATTTAAATACTGAGGTGACCCTTTCTACACCGAATGAGCTTCCTCAAACTGAGAACCAAGATTTACGAGTTTACCCAAATCCCTTTATAGATTCCGAAAGAGATTTCAAGATTAGATTCAAACAATCTGAAATTAGCGATAGAGATGAAGTAAAGATTTTTAGCTCGGCTGGAAAACTTGAGATAAGCGATGTTTACAAAAATGTTAAAACAAAAATTGCCCAGCTTAAGCCAGGCAAATATGAGGTTTTAGTACAAATTCAAGGAAAACTTAACAAGACAAGATTTATCAAACTTTAGCCTCTTTTTTAGCTAGCTCGTTTAAATGCTTTGTCATTTGCTTACCCGCATTTTCTAGAATCTCTACTATTACTTGATCATTGGTAGAGTCTTTGATCATCTGAGCGATATTCCCCACTACATCTACAGCAAAGTGATTCATCTCATCCACGGGCATATCTTTAGTCCATAGGTTTATACCCAAAAGGCCTCTATGATAATGATCCCAAACACTAATTGAAATAGCTTTAGTTTCATTGATGCCTTCATTTGGATTTTCTGTGGCATCCCAAAAAATCTTTTCTGGAACTCTATGTTCGTCTAATTGTACTTCGAAATTAATCGTTGACTTCTGCATGTATTACTATTACGTGTTTGTTATTTCGTTATGGATCCGAATACCCTCTTGAGTAAATCAGTTGTTCTTGCTAAAGGATTTTCCCTAATTTTAGCTTCTTCATCAGCAACCAACAAAAACAAACCGTCAATGGCTTTTTGTGTTGCATAGGCTTTTAAATCAGGATTCACTTTACTTACCAATGGTATTTTATTGTAAGTACCTGCCAAATCTCCATAGTATTTAGTGGCTTGTGTCTGATTTAAAGCATTCATAATAACAGGCTCAAATGCTTGAATCAAGCTAGCAGAGGTAGTACGTTTAAGAAACTGAGTGGCTGCGTCTTTTTCTCCTCTC
>JBOFGX010000290.1:0-11759 GCA_051649345.1 Leadbetterella sp.
GAGAAAAAAAATCAAGCCCCTTTAAAATAAGACCTTGGAAGTGAAAAAGCTAAAAAATATTTAACAAAAGGTCAAAAATAGTTGTCTGATTAGTTAACTTTGTAAAGTGAAACGCGTAAGACAAGTCATTGTATACAAAAGATACTTCCTAGATTTCTACCAAAATCAAACGGAGGAAGTACAGCGAAAAATTGAATGGACTTTAAATCTTTTGCAGACAATTGACCGAGTCCCCAAAAAGTATTTTGATCATATGACTGGAACAGATGGGCTTTTGAAGTACGTGTTGAACTGGGCGGAAACATTTTTAGAATTTTCGCTTTTTTCGATAAAGGAAATTTGGTCGTTTTGGGAAATGGATTTCAAAAGAAAACTCAAAAAACACCAAAAATAGAAATTGAGAAAGCATTAAAAATAAAAGCAGAATATGAAAACGAAAGATAGTAATATCACAACTCTGGATGAAATCCTTGATAACAAATACGGTAAACGAGGAGTCGAAAAAAGAGAACAATGGGAACAAGAATTTGAAAGCTTCCAATTGGGTGTTTTGCTTGAAGAAGCAAGGCTCAAGCTTGGTATGACCCAGGAAGAACTTGCTTTAAAGTGTGGCACGAACAAGTCTTACATTTCTCGCATTGAAAACAACGCAAGTGATATTCGCCTCTCTACTTTAATGAAAATTGTACAAGCAGGTCTTGGAGGGCATTTGAAGTTAACTTTGCAAGTCTAACTTAGTAATTTGCTCTTACTAACTTTATATTAAAACATTTCGAGAATTTTTGATTTTAAAAATTTGGCATCATCTTTTAAATATTTATGAGACTAGTAAAATTTGTAATCTCATTTATGATTTGTTTGAATTCTTTTGGACAGACAAATCAATACCAGAGTCTTTTGGACATAGTTTTGGTGGAATGTCATCCGTTAGTTGTTTTTTTAGAGCCAATTAGCAAAATTCAACTTGATAATTCTCGTATGTTGAATTACCTGTATTCCTATCACGAACGTGAAAATAAAGTTCTTGATACAATGATGTTTGCTCAAATAATTGAAAACGCAAAATCCGTTGATACAACTTTGTGGCGAGATACAGAATTAAGTAATGTTATTGTAGTTAAAAATAGGAATGAGTGGGTTTCTAAAAAAAAAGTCATTCAAAAGTTACATCTGACTGAAAAAAAACAAATCAAATTTTATAAAAAACAAATAAATAGTTTTAACTCAACAGATAGTTTTAATAGGAATATTCACTATTTTTCGAAACCTGTATTTGACAATTCAAATAAGTTTGCAGTTATTCAGTGGGATAATGGTCACAGTGGACTTGGTGGTGGCGGTGGAGTCATTCTATTTAATTTTGACGGTAATTCATGGAAGAAAACAGGTGTAATTATGGATTGGAGGTACTAGTTTCACTAAAATGAGTATTGTTTTATTCTTATATACCTTCTCAAATCCATATTGAAACTTGATAAAGAAGGATTCATAATGCCAAGAAAATTATTGAGAGTCTATTTTTTTTACTAATATAAAAGTTAGCTAAATTACACAACATGATAATACATACATATTCCTCTCTATTGCTCACAATTCTGCTTTTAATAGCCACATTACAAGCAAATTCACAGAATACTGATAATTATAAATATCCGCCCAGTGAAGTTCTCACTATCCACTCCCAAATCCTGAAAGAAGATCGTAAAGTGTATGTATCTGTCCCTAAATTGGACTCAGCGGATGTAAACAAACGGTTTCCTGTTTTGTATATCATGGATGCTGATAACCATTTTGGCCTTTTGGCTCAGTATGTTGATTATCTAAGCCGCCCCGATGTGCTAGCCATGCCGAAGATGATCGTTGTTGGTATCACAAATACAGATCGTACAAGAGACCTTACGCCTACAAACAGCATGTTTAATTACGAAGGCAAACTTGATACCGCCAGTTGGAATAAATCAAGCGGAGGGAACGAAAACTTTCTTCAATTCATCCAGGCAGAGTTGATGCCCATGATTGACAAAAATTACAAAACGGAACCCTATCGGATTTTTGCAGGGCATTCCTTTGGCGGGATTACTGCGATTAATTGTATGTTGACTCATCCCGATATGTTTGATGCCTATATTGCTGTAAGCCCTTCGTTTTGGTGGGACAAGAATTATGTTCTCAAATTGGCCGAAAAAAACCTAAAAGTAGGCTCAAAACTCAATAAAAAACTTTTTTATAGTGATGGGAATGAAGGCGGACCCAATTCTTTTTTTCATAAAGATTTATTGAAGTTTGATGCATTAATTTCAAGAAAAAAGCTCAAAGGATTAAAACATTTGTATAAACATTACCCTAGCGAAACTCACATGACAGAGCCGATTGTTGCATATTTCGATGCATTACGGTTTATTTTTAAGGAATGGGAAAAGAAGGAAGATTGATGAGAAAAGTATTAAGGGTTATATCATTTACGGCTTTTCTGGCAAAAAAAGCGTTTTACGTTTCCAGCCATTCGTAAGATGCATATTGAATGAATTCAAAACCCATCTCCATTTTTAGGATTTTTTGTATATTTGGAAACTAGAATAATAAAATGGATAAGATGAATCCAGCCATTAATCCTCATAAAACTCGCGAATAAAGTACAAATGGGTCTAGAAGATATAAGTAATAGTTTACAACCTATCAACAATTTTGTCATTTTTAAAACCGAAAGTGGCAAAGTCAATATTGATGTTTTTTACTATGATAAAACATTTTGGCTTACTCAAAAAACATTAGGAGAACTGTTCGAAAAAGGACGTTCTACAATAACAGAGCACTTAAAAAAGATTTTCGAAGATCAAGAGTTGAACGAAGAACTGGTATGTCGGAATTTCCGACACACCACTCAACACGGTGCCATTAAAGGTCTTACACAGGATAAAGACGTAAAATACTACAATTTAAAAGCTATAACGGCAGTTGGATACAAGGTAAATTCACAAAGAGCTATAGAATTTAGGAAATGGGCTACTGAAATTCTGCACGAATACATCATCAAAGGTTTTGCAATGGATGATGAGCGTTTGAAGCAAACAAAACATTTTGGAGAAGATTATTTCGAAGAAATGTTGGAGAGAATTCGAGAGATTCGATTAAGCGAGAGACGTTTGTATCAAAAAATAACAGACATTTATATTTTATCAGCCGATTATGACAATAAATCTGAAGTAACCCAGCATTTTTTTGCTTCGGTTCAAAATAAACTTCATTGGGCAATAACTGGAAAAACTGCGGCCGAGATTATTTACACAGAAGCAGATGCTACAAAAATATTTATGGGTCTTAAATCTTGGAAACAAGCTCCAAATGGAAAAATTTTAAAAAGTGATGTAATAATTGCAAAAAACTATTTGAATGTAGAACATATAAAAGCTTTAGAACGAATAGTAAGTTCCTACTTGGACTTGGCAGAAAATAGAGCACGAAATAGACAAGTGATGAATATGAAAGATTGGGGTAGTTTTTTAGTCCAATTTTTGGAGTTAACCGATTTTCCAATTTTAAAAGATAACGGAAAAATATCTATGTTAGAAGCTAAATTAAAAGCAGAAAGTGAATTTGATAAATTCCGTGTAATTCAAGATCGAGACTATGTTTCAGATTTTGATTTGGAAATTAAAAAAATAGTCGAACAAAAAAAGAGATAACCGCTATACTGTTAATTAAATACCTAAAATACAAACATTTATAAGTAAAAATACCGATTTTCAGAACTTGTTTTATTAAATCAATTTTTAGGATTTTTGACAAATGCGTTTCACAAAACAAACGAGTATATGAAAATAATTTTATCAGCAATTGATCAAAAACTCATTTTGGCGTGGCGTGAGTTTTTTTCTAATAGCGAAGATATAATCATAACTGAAACCGATATTACAACCATAGAATGTGATGCTATTGTGAGTCCTGCAAATTCTTTCGGTTTTATGGATGGTGGATTGGACTATGCACTTTCAGAAAGATTTGGATGGGATTTAGAAAAGAAACTCCAAAAGTTAATTAAGGAATTACCCGAGGGAGAATTGCTTATTGGACAAGCATTAATTATAAATACAAATGATACCAAAGTTCCGTATTTAATTTCTGCACCAACCATGAGAGTACCCACTAACTTTAACATTGTACCTCTATAAATGCATACTTAGCGATGAAAACAATTCTTATTAATGCGAAGAATGAAAAAGGAATTAACTCAGTCGCTATTCCAGGACTTTGCACGGGAGTTGGACGTATGCAACCGTTGATAGCAGCTCGACAAATGTATCAAGCATATAAAGAAATTGTACTTGGTGAAAAAATGAATTTTGCTACATTTGGAGAAGCACAAACATACCATTGGAACTTAAATCAAGAAGGAATGATTTGGATACATTGATGTGGTATTTGTTTATTTACAGTTCTTTGTCTTCAGCCTAGGTTAAAGAGGATTCGTGGTCTCTAGATTATAAAGCCAAATGAATTTACGATTTAGATAGTATAATTATTTAACGAATTGAAGGGTTGAAAATAATGAGTCTTTACTAAAAGCATAAATCTAATGAAAAAGAAAGTTGGTATTGGCCTTTTAATAATTCTGAATTTGGCTTTTGTATATATTATGATAATGGGAGCTATTTTTAGTTTTGAGATTGTGGCAATAGAAGTAGGAAAAATAGAAGGTTATAAAATGGCTACTCAAATAACCAATGATATACTATTAAAACTTACTTTCGGGGCCACTTTCGTGCTTTTTTTAAATTATCTCTTAATAAAGAAAATGGTTCAAATTAAAGGGGCATTTTTGGTAAGTTTAATAATTACTTTGATTGGGATTGGTTTTTTTATTCCGTTCTTACTGTCAACAAAAAAATCGTTTTTGGATTATCAAATGGGCGTATCTAAACTTCAACATTTTATACATAAGGAAACAATTGAAGATATACAAATTACGACCAATACAAATGACTCAATATTAGTTAATAATGTAGATGGATTTGTAAAAGACATTAGCACTGCAAAGCATATTAAAGGAATTTGGAAATATGCAAAAAAAGTAAAAATAAAAATAAAACGAACGGATGGTAGTAAAGATAGTCTATATACAAACGGTAAACAATTAATAGATTATAATGGGGAATTTTTCGATCTAGATCAAAATGTGATTGAAAAATACTTGATAAATCGACAAGGAAAGTAAATTGTAAAATAATTCGATGTATATATAAGTTTATGGTAAATTGTAGGACTTTATTAGTCCAGTTTAAAGACCGATCAACATCAAGCTTAAACTCATAATTAAGCATAACTGAAGAAAATTAGTAAATGAAAATCCTTACATATTCCTCTCTATTGCTCACAATTCTGCTTTTAATAACCTCATTACAAGCCCATTCACAGAATACTGATAATTTTAAGTATCCGCCAAGTGAAGCTTTCACTATACACTCCCAAATTCTACAAGAAGATCGTAAGGTGAATGTATCTGTCCCTAAATTTGACTCAGCAGAGGCAGACATAAAGTTGCAAAACAAATAAATCAATCTAAGTGCATAAAAGTACATTAATATGAAGGAAATTGACAATCGAGAAGAAATCCAAAAACCTAAACGAATCGACTCTTCTTATTTAACTCATGAGATACAACATATTTTACATCTCGAAAGTGGTTTTTTATTTACTGTAAAAGAGCTTTTTATACATCCGGGGAAGTTTATTCGGAACTTCATTTCTAAAGAAAGAAGTAAAGCTACCAAACCAGTCATTTTTTTAATAATTTCTGCAACTATATTCACGATAATACTACGTAATTTTTTCCATGGAGAATGGCAATTTTTTTCTGTAAACAAAGAAAATATTGACCAATACCTAGTAAAAAAAACAGTTGGTAATTGGATGAATACCCATATTGGCTACACTGCACTTATGATTGGGATATTAATGGCGATTTGGACAAAAGTATTTTTCCGAAAACATGGTTATAATATTTTTGAAATTGTGGTTTTGTTCTGCTATTCAATAGGTCAAACATTATTAATTATAGCTCTTTTCTTTTTATCTCTATATTTTGTTAAAACTAATTTAGTGTCTGAAATTGGCATATATATAGGGTTTTTTTACACAATTTGGTCTGTAGGGCAATTTTTTGGTGAGAAAAATTACATGAATTATGTAAAATCTTTTTTTTGTAGTTTTTTGGGAGCTTTAACTTTTAGGCTGATTTTGAATTTGATCATTACTGTAAATACACAATTATGAAAAATGTAACTTTTCAATGGTCTATAATTTTCCTTTTGTTTGTGACTTCACACACAAAAGCTCAGAATACAGAAGCGTACAAATATCCATCAAGTGAGGTTGTCACCATTCACTCCCAAATCCTGAAAGAAGATCGTAAAGTGTATGTATCTGTCCCTAAATTGGACTCAGCGGATGTAAACAAACGGTTTCCTGTTTTGTATGTCATGGATGCCGACAATCATTTTGGACTTTTGGCTCAGTATGTCGAGTATCTAAGCCGCCCCGATGTTCTAGCCATGCCAAAGATGATCGTTGTTGGTGTCCCAAATACAAATCGTACAAGAGACCTCACGCCTACAAACAGCATGTTTAATTACGAAGGCAAGCCTGATACGGCCAGTTGGTATAAATCTAGTGGAGGGAACGAAAACTTCTTACAATTCATCCAGACAGAGTTGATGCCCATGATTGACAAAAATTACAAAACGGAAGCCTATCGGATTTTTGCAGGGCATTCCTTTGGCGGGATTACTGCGATCAATTGTATGTTGACTCATCCCGATATGTTTGATGCCTATATTGCTGTAAGCCCTTCCTTTTGGTGGGACAAGAATTATGTTCTCAAATTGGCCGAAAAAAACCTAAAAGTGGGCTCAAAACTCAATAAACAACTTTTTTACAGTGATGGGAATGAAGGCGGGCCCAATTCTTTTTTCCATAAAGATTTATTGAAGTTTGATGCCTTGATTTCAAGAAAAAAGCTTAATGGACTTCGGCACACATATAAACATTACCCTAGCGAAACTCACATGACAGAGCCGATTGTTGCATATTTCGATGCATTACGGTTTATTTTTAAGGAATGGGAAAAGCAACATCAAGAATAATTGTATTGCCTTATAAAGCCGCTTTATTAATTCATGTAAGAAAAAAGATTTTAGGATTTTTTGTATATTTGAAAAGAGGCTAATGAGTAACATTTAAGGACATTCTTTTCTTGTATTTTTATCCCTAAACATATAGATGCATAGTGAAAATTAAATGATTTGGTATGACTTCAAAGATGAAAATTAAAACGTACGATACTAAATCATTTAGGGACAAGTTTGTTACGAACGAGGAGTCGGCCGATCCTATTTTCAAAGTAGATTTTGAAATTTTCTTTTCTGCAAAATTGGAAGACATAAACAAATTAGCAAAGTTCCCTATAACACCTTCAAAAGAAAATAGCCACTCAATCATTTTTGTGTCAGAAGGTGTCTACCAAGCGAAAATTGGATTTAAAGAATATCAAATACAACCGAATGAAATTCTAATTGTCCCAGCTGGACAAATTTTTTCTTTGGATGGGATAGAAGAAGGTGTAAGTGGATTTACCTGTCATTTTCACCCAGATTTTTTAATTGGAAAACTGGGAAGCAAGGAGTTGACAAACCAATTTGACTTTTTGAAAATTTGGGGTGATTGTCATGTAATGCCTTTAAAGCAAACTGCATTTTTTTTATTCCAGTTATTCAATCGCATTCAGATTGAATATGCTTCAAACGGTATTCAACAAAAAGAGCTTGTTCTGTCGTATTTGTTTGCAATACTTTTCGAGCTCAATACGTACACAACTAAAAATAGAGAAAAACCAACATCAGCAACAAAAATTACACAGCAATTTAGAGAGCTACTTTTTTTGCACAGTAAAGAAAAACAAAAAGTAACGGATTATGCCGACTTGCTACATATATCTCCCAATCACCTCAATAAATCTGTAAAGGAAACGACGGGAAAGTCACCTACAACTTGGATTGATGAAGCCATTATAAACGAAGCAAAATATTTACTTTTTCAAACGTCTTTGACCATTAACGAAATATCATATCAGGTAGGGGTAGAAGATCAATCCTATTTCTCCAGAATTTTTAAGAAGTATGAAGGTGTAACACCAGCTGAATTTAAAAGAATGATTGAAAAGTCCTAACTGTGGATTATTAAATCCTACCATTATTTCGGTATTAAACGGACCTTTGCATTAGAATTTTAAAAACGAAATACCAAATGCATCCGTACAGTACACCCATTCCATTTACAAATGGAGATGTCCTTTCATCTATACTTGGTGGGATTATTTTTATAGCTCTCATATCGTTTATCAAAGAGCCTTACCGCCAAAAAATAATGGTAGTTATGCTTGGGATAGCCGGTGGGGTTTATGTAAACAATGGTTTGGGCTTAGGAATGCCCATTGCTATTTCACTTGGTTTATTTGCTTTCAAAGGACTCAATTCGTATAGATTTATTGCTTTGGGTTGGTTAGTTCATACTGTCGCAGACATTTTTCACCATAGTAAAGGATATCCCATGATCCACAATGATGCATTATCGTCATTTGGCTGTGCAATATTTGACGTAATCATTGCTATTTGGTTTTTTGTAAATGCTCCAAGTATTTACAAACCTTTTCAAAAATATTTTACAATTAATAATTAACGCATTTCAACGATGAACATTACCCTTTGGATTTGTCAAACACTTCTCTCAATTATTTTTACGATGGTTGGCATTATGAAACTCTTTATGCCAGTTTCAAAATTATCAGAAAACATGAAATGGGTAAATGATTTCCCAACTTCATTTATAAGAGGTTTGGGGTTGATAGAACTCGTAATTGGGTTATTGATCCTTTTGCCAAGGATTATCAAATCAATACCTTCTTCAGGTACCATTTATTTGGCCTATTCTATTATAATTATTATGCTTGGTGCTATCGTATTGCATATTAAAAGAGCTGAGTATACTATGATTGTCTCACCATTGGTATTTATAATTTTGTCCATATTAGTCATTTATTTCACGAAAAGTTCTTTAAAAGTTAATGTATAGTACCGTATTAGCATTGCATTCATTGTGGCGTTGGGCTATTTTGATTAGTATTCTCTACAGCTTGTACAGAGCATACAATGGTTGGCTAACAAAAAGAGTATTTTCAAAACAGGATAATCGGGTAAGGCATTGGACGGCAACTATTTTACATATTCAATTGATCATTGGAGTTTGGTTATATTTTGTAAGTCCTATTATAGACTACTTCTTAAACAACTATAAAGAGGCAGTTCATCACAGAGAAATTCGCTTTTTTGGGATGGAACACAGTATAATGATGATAGTTGGTATCATTTTCATAACCATAGGTTCTGCAAAAGCAAAACGCAAGCAATTGGATATAAATAAATTTAAGACTATGGCAATTTGGTTTACGATGGGTCTTCTGCTTATTTTTTCTTCGATTCCATGGTCGTTTTCGCCTCTGGTGCAAAGGCCATTGTATAGGCCCTTTTAATCTAGATTTGCTTATTCTTTTTGACTAAGAGGTCTTAGTTCTGGCAGAGTCTTCGAAGTGACTCTGCGTTAATTCAATCCAAATCAATGCTATTATTATAGCTTTATGAAGCAACAACTTTAGTATTGGCATAAAATCCCTTTTTTGAAAAATATAGAATATAATTTAAGCAAGAATCAAATAAACTTGGGCTTCAAAGTCCTATAAATGGAGGCTATCAAGGTGCTAAAACAGCATTTTCCCCCTTCAGAACATTTTCATCGTAAAACAAAAAACCTAAAATTTGTCCTTCATTTTTCTTACCATCTTCTATTGATTACTTTTGTTGTTTCAATACTATCTTAGTCTATGTCTAAACATAAAATAGCCACAGTAGGAGAGATCCTTATGCGATTGACCACCACAGAGGCATTACGTATTCAGCAGTCTCCTAAGTATGATTCAGGTTTTGGTGGTGCAGAGGCAAACGTTGGTATTGGCCTTTGCCAATGGGGAATAGATGCCGTTCATATAGGCGTATTGCCAGATAATGATATCGGTTTGTCTTGTTCCCAATATCTAAAAAGTATGGGCATAGATACCTCTCACATCGCTAAAGAAGACGGTAGAATGGGTCTATATTTTCTTGAAAACGGGAACATGCATCGGGCATCTAAAATCGTCTACGATAGATTTTATTCGGCATTTGCTTTGTCGGATTTCTCAAAAATTGATATAAATAAATCGTTGGAAGGCGTTACTTGGCTTCACTACACTGGAATCACGCCTGCAGTTTCCCAAGCAGCAGCTACGTTTACTCAAAAATTGGTAGATGCCGCGTTCCAAAAAAATATTATGATTAGTGGGGACATCAACTATCGTAGGAATCTTTGGAATTATGGTAAAAAGCCCATTGATATCATGCCAAGCCTTATTGCCAAAACACATATTTTGGTAGGTGACTTAGAAGATTTTAAAAACAGCTTGGATTTACACGAAAAAGATTTTGAATCCTCCGCAAAAGCCTTGATGAATGCTTTTGGACAGCTAAAATATGTAACTACCACGAAACGTGAGACTATTTATTCTAATCACAACAAGTTGTCCGGACTTATATATGATGGTAGCCAGCTTATTAGCTCCAAAGTATTTGAAATGACCGATATCTTGGATAGAATAGGAGGGGGCGATGCCTACATGGCCGGTTTGATATATGGGTTGCTGCATTTCGATGCCCAAAAAGCATTAGAGTTTGGTGTAGCTGCTTCTGTATTGAAGCACGGCGTGTACGGTGATGCCAATCGAGTGAGCGTGCAAGAAGTGCTGGATCTGATGGATTCCAAAAATGTAGGGAAGCTACTTCGATAGGTATCTCACTGCATTTTCGCCCACTCAACCAATAAATCTACTCCATAGCCCGAGGCAGATGTTAGTGTGCTGTATTCCGAAGGTTTAAAGGATACCCCAGCAATATCTAAATGAGCCCAAGCCGTATGGTTTTCGGTAAATTCTTCCAAGAATTTTGCGGCTGTTATAGATCCTGCATAATTGCTGGTCGCTAAATTTTTTATATCGGCAATGTCAGAGTTCATTTGGTCTTTGTAGTCATCCCAAAGAGGCATACGCCATACTTTTTCATTAGCAATTTTCGAAGCCGTTTCAATTTCCTTCACGAGGTCGTCGTTTTTGCTCATGAGCCCAGCAGCTACATGTCCAAGAGCAGCAATGCAATTGCCTGTAAGCGTAGCGAGATCTACTATTTTGTCTGGATGATAGGTTTTGATCAGGTAGCTAAGAGCATCTGCTAAAATAAGCCTTCCTTCCGCATCTGTATTGAGTACTTCTATTGATTTTCCAGCATACGAATCTATGATGTCTCCTGGTTTAATGGCATCCCCATCCACACAGTTTTCTGTAAGTGCACAAATTCCATGAATTTCAACAGGAAGATTCAGTTCGGCTATTGCATGTATGGCTCCATAAACGGCTGCAGCTCCCCCCATATCGTATTTCATAAGGTTCATGTTGTCGCCTGGCTTAAGGGAAACCCCACCGGTATCAAAGGTTACGCCTTTTCCGACAAACCCGAGTTTGGTTTTTGCTTCGGGGTGTTTATAATGGATTTCTACCATACAAGGATCTGCGTTTTTGCTGCCTTTACCCACTGCCAATAGGGCATGAAAGCCCATTTCTTCACATT
>JBOFGX010000291.1:0-3131 GCA_051649345.1 Leadbetterella sp.
ATAGATCTACAAGATGCTCAAAATCCAGCAGCTTGGATTGATAATAGAGTTTCTTACAGTAAAGGACTTAATATAACATCCCAGTTTTTCGCCGAAGTAGATATCATTAAAGGGTTGAAGTTCAAAACACAAGCACAAGTAGGTTTAGGTGGTGGAACCAATTGGAATTATCGCAAAGAATTTGAAAGTGCGAACCTTAAATATGGTAGAGAAGTAAACGAAGGATACAATTTTTATGTATTTCCTATAGTTGAAAATTTCCTTACCTATGATAAGTCCATGGGGAAACATAATTTCACAGTAATGGCTGGAAATACGTATGCTAATAATGGTAGGTCAAGAAGTGTGGGGGTTGTAGGAACGGGTTTCCCGAATGACGAAATTCAAAACATTGGTGTTGCCCAAAATAAATCAGTTTCTAGTGCATCTGCCTCAACAAATCATAATGCCCGTGTTTCATACTTTGGACGTGCGTCTTACAATTATGATAACAAATATTATGCAATGGCAACATTGAGAAGGGATTACTCACCGGCTTTTGGTGAGAACTACAGATATGGTACATTCCCATCTTTTGGTCTTGCATATAGAATTAAAGAAGAAAGTTTTCTTAAAGATGTAAGTGCAATTTCAGATTTAAAAATTCGTGGAAGCTGGGGATTATCGGGGAATGATAGAATTGGATTGTTCCAAACTACTGTAAGCACATTCCAAGGTTTTAATCCAGGATCTGTTGGATATTCAACAGGAGACGGTAAAAATTTTAGTGTCGGAACTACCGTTGCAGGTATTGGAAATCCAAACTTAAAGTGGGAAGAAACAGAACAGTGGGATCTAGGTTTTGATTTGGGCTTACTTTCAAATAAACTGAATGTAACCTATGATTATTACAATAGATTCAGTAGAGATTTGTTGGTAAGACAATCAATTGAGACTTCGACTGGATTGGGTGATCCATATAATAGTGCCAATATTCCTACAAATGCGGCTTCAGTATTAAACAGAGGATCAGAAGTAAATGTTACCTACAGAGATAAGCGTAGAGGTTTTTCGTATGGTGCCAATGTCAACTTCTCTTATAACTTCAACGAAGTTAAAGCCTTAGGTGCAGGTTCAGCTCCAATCAGATCAGGTACATTTAATGATGTGGCCAATCCAACGAAAACAGACGTAGGTGCCCCATTAGGAGCGTTTTGGGGATATCGTGTAGATCACGTTGCCATCAATACTGCGGATGTAGACAAGTACAATGCCATAGCAAAAGCGAAAGGAAAGGCTGAATTCCAAAAAGGTTTGAAGCCTGGTGATATTATTTTCAAAGATATTGACGGAGATGGTCAAGTGAATGAAGCAGATCAAGAAGTATTGGGTAGTGCTATACCTAAGTTTCAATACGGTGGAAACATAGATCTAGGCTATAAAAATTTCGATCTAATGATAAGCCTTACGGGGGTTAAGGGAGTACAAATTTTTAATTCAAGTATTTATTATCTAGAAGGTACCAACAAAGTGTTTAATCATGGTGTAGGAGTACTAGACCGTTGGAAAAAAGAGGGGGATGTAGCAAAAAATCCTAAAGCTGGACAAGGAGCAAACGGAAACTTGAATTTGAGAGCTTCTGACCGTTTTGTAGAAGATGGTTCGTATCTAAGATTCAGAAACCTTACGTTGGGATACAATATCCCTATGGCCAAACTAGGCAATGTATCAAAAACTATCGGTAATGCAAGATTATCGTTTACCCTACAGAACTTCATTACTATTACGAAGTTTTCAGGTTTAGATCCTGAGATATTGAATATTAGCGGAGACACAAATGATCCTAGAAACTCTATTTTTACAAGAGGCATTTCTGGGTATACTCCTCCTGTTCCCAAAACATGGTTGGTTTCTTTAAATTTAGGTTTTTAAAATTTTACGAATATAAAATAATGAAAAAAAGATTAATTCAGGCTCTAGCGGTACTAGGTACTACTTTTGTCTTAGGGGCGTGTGATACGGACTTTTCGGAGGTGAAAAATGAAGCTAATTATGATGATGCATCCTATTTTAGAACGCAACCTCAGTTTAATGAGGCAGTATTGGGCGTTTATTCTATTTTACTAAATAAGGGATTTTATTCCAGAGATTGGTATTTTATATTTGATCTTATGGGCAATGACGCTGAGCGTAGTGCTGCCCTCTTAGGTGATCTTCAGCAATTATCCGAGTATACGCATCCTACGGGTCATCCTCAGGTTAATGATTTATGGGTGGGTTTCTATCGAATGGTGTTTAGAGCCAATTTGGTTCTAGATAAAACCAAGGATTGGAATCCTACTACAGATAATGATAAAAAACTGAAGACGCAGTATATCGCAGAAGCTCGTTTTTTGAGGGGATACGCCAATTTTCATATTGCTATGCTTTGGGGAAATGCTCCTTTGCGTAAGTCTTATCAAGAATCAAGTACATTGGGGATGCCTCGTACATCTGTGAATGAGATCTGGAAATTCGCAGAAGAAGATTTTGCAGCTGCAGCTACAGATTTGCCAGCCAGAATGCCCGCTGCAGATAAAGGTCGTGCGACCAAGGCAGCAGCACAATCTATGTTAGGCAAAGCATTTTTGTATCAAAAGAAGTATGCAGATGCAGCAACTCAGTTTGAAAAAGTTGTGAATGAAGGTGGGTATAAGCTAAACGCTAGTTATGATGATCAATTTTCTAAAACGAATAATAGTAGTGCCGAAACTATCATGGATGTGCCGCATCGTTGGTTTGGATGGGGGAATAACGGAGCCAATGCGTACTATATGTTTGGTGGACAAGAAGCGTGGGGAGGCCGTACTACCCATACAGGTCGTGCTCAAGAATATGGTTTCAATGATTGGAACAACGTCTTCGTGTCGGATGCACTCATGGCGTCATTTAAGTACAAAGACGAGACAGGTAAAAACTACATAGATCCACGTGCCGCTTTGGTAGCCTATGGTGATGCAGCATCGGGTGCTGACACTGCTTTTTGTGATGCGTGTTCAAAAGGCAAAATCAAGTATAATTACGCAGTTTCTGGCTACAAATGGCGTAAATATGAGCCTTATGAGTTTCAAGAGAAAATAGGGGAGCCCAATTCAGAAATCAACTCACAGGTT
>JBOFGX010000292.1:0-4514 GCA_051649345.1 Leadbetterella sp.
TGATTTTGATAATTTATAAATAAAGAACTAATACTTCCATTGTCTTCGATACGACCTATGGCCTTACCGAAGAGTTCTGCCACAGAAACAACGGTGATTCTGGGATTTTCTATTCTTAGCGGAATAGAATCCGAAACAATCACCTGTTCAAAGACAGAATTATTGATATTCTCATGGGCCTTGTGTGATAATACAGCATGTGTGGCTATTGCTCTCACGCTTTTAGCTCCTTTATCCATTATGAGCTTAGCTGCTTTACAAATGGTCGAACCTGTATCAATCATATCATCTACCAATATCACGTTGGCATCTGTCACATCCCCAATCAGCTGCATTTCAGCTATTTCATTCGCTTTTTTACGTTGTTTATCACAAATAACGATACCTGCATCAAAATGACTGGCAAATTTTCTTACTCGAGAAACCCCACCAACATCAGGTGATGCAAAGAGAAGATTATCTATATTTTGAGCTTGCAAATATGGCACAAACAAAGAAGTCCCTTCTAGGTGATCTACTGGAATATCGAAAAAACCTTGAATCTGACCTGCATGCAAATCCAATGTCATAATTCTATCAGCACCCGCTGCGGTAAGCATATTGGCTACTAACTTGGCACCAATAGCTACACGAGGTCTATCTTTGCGATCTTGTCTTGCATATCCAAAATACGGAATCACCGCTACAACATAATGTGCAGATGCCCTTCTGGCCGCATCTATCATGAGGAGGAGTTCCATCAGATTATCTGCATTGGGAAATGTACTTTGTAATAAAAACACATCACACCCACGTACAGACTCGTCAAATGTTACTGAAATTTCACTATCTGCAAACCGCTGAATAGAAATCTTTCCCAGTTCTTTTCCATAGTGAACTGCCACCTGTTTTGCTAGGTAGTTGGAATTAGTCCCAGAAAAAATTTTGACCTCTGCCATTCGGTTTCAAAAATGTGGTGCAAAAGTACGAAAAAAAATGCGGTTGACCATGGTATTTCAAAATATTCCTACGAAATTGCAAGTGTAAAAGACTTATACATAAAATGCAATTATCCTTAATAGACGAGGTTCCCGAGTTTACTAAAAATTTCTTTTTGGATGTATTTGTTGAATCAAATACTGTAGGCAGTAAATCTGTCTTACGCCTTCGCACTATTTCAGGACAGCAAGTTCCTCAAAATATGCGAGTTAGAATGGCAAGTAAGTTTCTTAAAAAATATCCTACAGGCACCATATTCAAATTAGACACTAAGCTTGTTTACCCATCAGACTCCCGTAAGCCATATTTTGTGGCTTTAAATGGAACTAAAATACAACAGGCTTTAGAGTTTTTTGATTATAATAGAAAACTTCAAAAACAAGCCTAGGTTTTACTTCTTCTCCATGGATCTTACGGTCTTTTTACTCATTTTAATATTAGGATTTATTGCGTTTATCTATGCATCAGTAGGGCATGGCGGAGCCAGTGGATATTTAATGGTTATGGGATTGTGGGGTATAGCTCCCGCCGAAATGAAGTCCTCCGCATTGGTATTGAACATTCTTGTATCCTTTATTTCATTTATTGGATTTTATAGAGAAGGGCATTTTAAGCCCAAATTATTTTTACCTTTTGCCCTTGGTAGTGTTCCGATGGCGTTTCTTGGAGGGAATAGCAAGATTTCAGATCCTATTTATTTCAAAATTTTGGGTGCGTGTATTTTAATATCTATTGTACGTTTTTTCATAAAACCTACAAATGAAAAACATAACAATGCCAATATCTATGTTTGCTTCCTTGTAGGAGCAGGAATTGGCTACCTATCTGGATTGATGGGTATTGGAGGGGGTATAATTTTGAGTCCATTTCTTTTATTGATGGGTTGGGCCAATCTCAAAGAAACTGCAGCCATATCGTCTCTTTTTATCTTTGTAAATTCTATATCAGGACTAGTAGGAACTATTCAAAATAAGCAATTTATCCAAACAGATTTACTTACCTATGCTGTGATTACTGCCTTTATTGGAGGGCTGCTCGGGAGCTACTATGGAAGTAAAAAATTCAAATCCAAAACACTCATGTATTTTCTAGCTTTGGGATTAGGTATAGCAGGAATTAAGCTGATTTTGAAGAAGTAGGGACTGAGCTATATGCAATAGGCCTTAAGCAATAGGCTTTTTTTCACCATACCCCCCTTTCAATCAACATTATTCAACCTTATTTGCCTAAAGACCATCCACTAAACAATTCTTTTCAAAATCGGCACAACATGATCTGCCAATTCCATTTTCAAGTCTAAAACATCTTTTATTTCAAAAAAAGCTATATCTACCAAGGTATTCAATTCTGGATCCATACCTAACTCTAAGTTTCCTTTTTCAAATTTTACTCTAAAGAAAAACTCTACAGCATGTAAAGGTTCTTCAATAAATTCATGATAATCGATATAGTCTTCAACGGAAACCTCTAAATGCGTTTCTTCTAAAAACTCTCTTTTGACAGCGTCCTTTAAGGTTTCATTGGCCTCTACCCCACCCCCCGGAAATGCCCAAAAAGCAGGTTTATCTTTAAAAATTGCCTGTTTCACAAGTAAAACACGAGAATCTTGAATCAGTACACCACATGCACGAACGCGTATATTATTACCATATGCCTGTATGATTTCCTCTGAATACACAGATTTTATTTTTTAAGAGTAGAAAGATATACTTGAATCCATTGATCAACTGTGGTCTTGCTAAACAACTCTGCCATTAGATCAAAAGGAATATCTTGTGTATACGCAAATCGAATGCAACTTTTACCCATATCCAAGGTTTTGATATTTCGTTTTTGATACTCTGATTCAAACCAGGAAAGTAGATCAGGCATGACATATATTCCCATATGATAAACTGCGAAATGGGATTTTTGAACCGCAAAACTCAGAAAAGGTAAAGGATCTGAAGGTTTACAATGGTATCCTTGGGGGAAAATGCTATGTGGTACCACAAAAGTTGGCATTTTGTACTGAATCACCAATTCAAAGCCTTCAGGTAGCGATTTAGAAGCCAATTCAAGCATTTTCTGTAGAATTTCCTGTTTGCTAATCTCATGCAGCTGTATATAGGAATTAATTTCTACCGAAAAACTCATATTTTAGGCTAGTTGTGCCGCATGATTTGCAGTATCTACTTTTTCGATCACTTCTGAAATCACCCCGTTTTCATCGATTACAAACGTTACGCGAGCCGTACCCATGTATTTTTTACCATACATGCTTTTTTCAACCCATACTCCATAATCATTAACGATTTTTTGATCTGTATTTACTAAAAGATCAAAGGGAAGTTGAAACTTATCGATAAATTTCTTGTGTGACTTTGCATCATCTACGCTTACACCCAGTACAACATATCCTTTGGCTTGAAGAGCTGCATAATTATCTCGTAAACTACATGCTTGGGCCGTACAACCGGGTGTACTGTCCTTTGGGTAAAAGTATAATACCACTTTCTTGCCGAGGTAAGAATTTAATGATATAGATTCTCCGTTTTGATTTAAAGCTTGAATTTGAGGTGCTTGTTGTCCTACTTCTGGTCTCATAATTTTGGAATAATCGTATTGGAATAAGTTTGTGTATTGTTACACTTATCTGTAACCCTTATAACTAAATTTCCTTCAAATGGTTTGTTTTTATCCAATCGTTCTGCCCAAATAACACCTGATTTATATTCGTAATTCATCAAAAGCCATTCTTCATTTATATAGGCTTCGATTTTACCTATCCCTGAAAGCTTATCAGATATACGAAGACGAATACTGTTTTCATTCAATTGTGTAGGAGTTATAGTTGGAGGATCAAAATCATACATCGTCATGAATCTACCATACTCCTTGGTTTCAAAATTCACTCCTGTATCAGTCCAAGTACCGCCCAAATATTTGGGTTTTTTATCCATATAATACACTCCAATTTTATCTAGATTTGACATGTTGGAATATCTTTTCCATTGAACTTTAATTTTATCTTTTAATGGCAAAACATCTTTATGCAAATCCAGAGCATTGCCATTATCATTTACAAACAAATAATCATCGTGGTACAAGGCATTTTTGGCATTCACATCTACAGTTTGAGTTGAAAACTGAGGAAATGCCTTTTTTAAGGCCGCATTTACTGGTGGAACCATAGAATTACCATTGATTTGGACCATATTTGGAATCCCTTTTGCTAAATCCCAAACGAAAGTCATAAGGCCTGATGTATCGGATACCATGGTATTAGTTTCATAGGTATGTCCTAAATTCAATTTTATCTCATTCTCTCCTTTTTTACCATAAAACTCAGCCGATAAGAAATTATCATTTAAACTTAGTTTAGGAACCAAAGAAGGAGGAGCTTTAGGTAAAAACCCTTCTATTTCCTCTTGGATCGAGAAGTTTAATGCTATTGAATTCTTAAACGAGTCCCCCACATACAAATAGACTTCATTTTTACCATTTACTATATCAAAAACGCCTTTTGAGGCATTGGTTTTGTAGCTATCAAGAGT
>JBOFGX010000293.1:0-2571 GCA_051649345.1 Leadbetterella sp.
TTAAATCAAACTGGGTTCTAAAAAAAGTAGCAGCAAAAAACGCACATAAATATCCAAATTATTTAAGAGGTGAAGTTTATGCTTTCTTTATACGGGGTTTGTATTGTGATGGCAGCAGAACACCTATGTATCACATCCCAAGTGATTCGGAAAAAAGGATTAAACAAAGAGATCAGGAATTAAATACAAATTTGTGGGGTACTTATACAGGGGAAGCTCCTGCTACAAGAGATTACTTTGAAAAAGGTGATAAATGTGATCCTGAAATAAAAAAGTTTTGGGAATTGTACGATACATCTTCGATAGACTCGCCTAATTGTGATGATAGTAGCGCCCCATTACCTTGTAAGTTTTACAGGAGTAGGTTCTACGGGGAGGTTGACACTGAATATAAAATAGAATTTACAGATTGCAATGGTTTACCCAAGATGGTTTTGTATTCTGGAGAGGGTTCTTTTCTTGAGCTACCATCATGTTCTTCGGACATCACATCAATTGTAATCACAGATGTCACAAATAGTGTGACTATATCTCCAAATACTGTCGAAACAGAGGAGGTTTGCAATACCGTAAGAGATGGTGCGTGCAATCCGTGTAAAGACTCAGAATGTAATAAATTTTTAGTGAGATACGGTATCCTTAATTTCAGACAAGACGATACATATCATGCTATTTTTATAGACTGTAAAGGTGATGAAGTGCGCTTAGATAATTTTAAGACAACAGAAACACCCATTTGTACAGTTTCCTTACAACAATCCGAAATAAGAGTATACCATACGAGTACTAATACCTTAGTGGATGACTTTTCGGGTGGTATAGTGTTTTTACCGGAAGGTAAATGCGAATTAGATGATGATTGCGAATACTGCCTTGATGAAGAATGTGACGAATGTACTGAATATAAAGGTTATTTTGGCTACTGGGAATCAACGTTAAAATACCCAGACAATCCTTGTGTGTGGGGGCAAAGAGATGCTACTAAGCCTTTTTATGATCCATTTGGTTTATCTTGCGAAAATATAAGATACCATAAGTTCCCTGAAAACTGTAGAGCGCCTATTCACGATCAAGCCTCATGTGGTGAAAAAGAATACGCTTATATTTTAGGGGTTGAGTTTGAGAACATACCGGACTTTAAAGACAAAGAGGGTAATAAGATAGAAGATATAGTTGGTTATGAGATTTTGGTGGCTAACAGAGAAGGGCAAGAGTCTATTATTAGTAAGGGATTAATGTACAACATGTGGGAGGAATCCCTGCCTGATTGCACATCGTCTTTCTATGCAAACTACCCTTTCAACGACCTGAATGATGACGTATTCTTAGGTCAAAAAAGAATACACGCAGGTGCTACTATTAATCCTAATGACGATGATGGGTTTATACCCGTGCCAACTGAATGGCATAGCCAAACTAAGTTTCAGTATATAAGCCCTGATGTATCATATATTAAAAATGATTCAGGGCAATACTTACAGGTTTACAGCGAAGAAAACGGACACGTTGAAGGGTCTTATGGTCTTGTAGAGGATTTCCCTAAAGTTGTGTTTCTAAATTCTATTGTTGACTTTCTAATCGGTATTATCTCTGCGGTTGTCGGCGCAACAGGTTTGATTGGTGGAAGTGGTTATCAGATATTTGATTTAGCACAAACTATCTTAAATAGCCTCAAAAACACCCTACCTCCTGTAAACTATGCTATTTATTATCTGGCAAAAGGATATTACAATAAATGGAATTGCTTTGGTGTCACTCCTGACAATATAAGGAGAAAAATAACTAATATTCAGTATTTAATTCCGACCAAACAATATGCAGGGACTACTAAGATTAATAATTTTCAGAGAGAAAGTGGTTTATATGTTGAATTAAATGAGCCACTGAATGATCCTTATATAGAGGAAAATTCAAGGTTCTTGATGACACAGAATGATTGTAAAACTTATTTTTCAGGATGCAATTTGGTGGATGGTAAGATGCCTTCTGTCTCCTCGTATTACGCAGGAGTAAAACAATACAGACCGGCTCAATATGGTTTCCCTGAAGATAACACTGTGAGAACCATATCTAGTATTTTGTCAGCAAATAAGACAGGATTTCTTTTAGGCGGGGACATTTATGTGTCAAAACACAAGATGGTTAGAAAAATGCCATTTTTCACAAAACTGCCTGTAGGTCTACCAAACGGTTCTATGTTTGAAACTTCTCCATATTTCAATGTGCAGAGGCCAAGATTTTGGATGGACTTTGACGATAATAAAACGATATTTTCTGCAATAAAAGAAGTTTCTATAATAGGCGCAATTCTACCGTTTATCAGAGAAAGGAATCAATACAATCTTGACTTGATTGGTAGAATGACAAACGATGGTTGTTATGATTCAGATACAGAATGTGTAACAAGACAGTATACAGGTCCGGGTCAATTAGATGTTGCAACTTTTATACAAAACGCAGCGCTGAATAATGATCCTTATTTCTTAAAGCATAATGGTAAATTTTACGCTTATGCTATCGGTGTTGTTGAATATTGGTCAGAATCTAAATTTGTATCTGAATACAGGGAAG
>JBOFGX010000294.1:0-11199 GCA_051649345.1 Leadbetterella sp.
CCTCTACCTCGATTAGACAAAATCCACGCATCTCCAAAATAGGAAAGATTATAAAGGCTTTTGCCATAATTATAAAGATCCACAGGATCTGGTTTGACTTGAGTGGCTTTTTCTTTTAAATACTCTAAAATTTTTAAATACAAGTTGTAATAAACATTTAGTAGACTTTATTCTTCATAAAAATCTTTGGGTTCGGCAAACAAATTTGGATTTATATTGTAAAGGTCTTCATTGTTAACAATGCCCGAAATCATGGCAAGTGCTTTATCAAAATCTCTATCTTTACAATAACTACGTACCAAATCGAGCTTTATTCTTTCTATATTGAAATTTGAAAGGGCTATTAATTTTTTATCTGATTCATTCAGAGATTTAGAAGTTGAAAATGATAAAAGGCGTTCCTTAATATTGGTAATTGTTGTATCCAACAATACCTCCTTATTTGATGAAAAATAATAAATAGGATCTTCATCTGATACATGAAAAGACCCTATACTTTTTGCTAAGAATGCCTTGGTTTTATTGATTTCAGAGATCTCTAAAGGTTTTGATTTTGTACAACTTTGAAACCACGATTTTTTTTCTTGAAGCGGTTTTTTTAGATAAAAAGCTTCAAGCACCTCTCCTATTTTTATTTTCATATTGCTTTCACGGAAATTACTTGGTTTAACAAATTCCATAGCCATAGAAAGGAGTTTTGCCTCGTTTTCTGGGGTAAATGCTTTGTCTGCAAACATAAAACGTAGAAATACCACTTGCTTATTGATAAAGTAATCTTTACTTCTACCAATTTTATTCAAAATATCTATACCTGATTTTGTATCCCCTAAAACATGATACAAATAGCTCAATGATAGTTGCCAAAAGGCCACATTTTTGGTTTCGGTGTCGTGAACTTTTTCCTTTGCAAAATCACGGAGTTTTTCTACATGCTTATTTCCTTCCTTTTCGCTAAGAATATCATCCTTTCTATTTTCTAATATAAAGTCCGATGAATTGTTTAATGGATATATTTTGAGTTCAGACTTGTTTACTTCTCGTGCAAAAAGCTGTTCCAAAAGTTCATGATCAGGAACAATTTCATTAAGCTTTTCTAAGCTTTCAAAATCAAAATCATAAGTATGAATTGCCTTTAAGGCTAAAATGGCTGCTTTTATATTTGAATCATTTGCACGTTTGAAAGCATTTTCAAAATGTACGGGTGCAACTCGACGAACACTAAAAACAGCCGTATACTTTTTAGAAGGGGAAATCGAGAATACTTCTGCAAATTTCAAAACCGAAGTCGCTGTATCACGCAAATCTTTGTAGGCACCTGCTGCTCTACATAATTGCCATTGATACATGAGATCTTTGGGATTTTTATTTTTCGTTTTTTCAACCAAATCTACAATACCCTTATAATCACCCATAAAGTCCAAGACTTTGATCTGTTGATACTGATATCGAGATTTCAAAAAAGGGTCTTTTTCTGCATTAATTCGTTTGTATAACTCCTTTGAGAACAAAGACCCTACTGCAAAATTTGTGTCAATTTTAGCATTGTAGGCCCAATAGTCCCCATTGGATTCCATTAGCGTATCTATATCTGCGGTGAGGCTCAAGTACCGTTTTGCAGCAGAAAAATTATTTGATATTGTGGTAATTAGCTTTTTTGTGTCTTGGCTATATATCAAATCATAGATTTGTTTTTCGCTATACTTATTTTTAAAATAGGCTTTCCAAGTCTGAATATTGGCATTTTCTTCGATTGAAAAGTCTAATGAGTCATTTTCGGTAGTTTCAGTAAATGGTTCACCCCAGTATAAAAATCCTGATGTTAAATGAAAATGAACAAAATTGGAAGGTGTTTTAGCATTTTCAGAAAAAAATAACGAATAAAATTCACCATGACTATCATAATCAGGTCCACAAGCCAATAAAAATAGAATAGCTAAGAGCTTGTGAGCGTTTCTGACAGAATTCCAGATTTTCTTTAATGGAGATATCATAATCTAACTAAGCGTAGAATTTTTCTTATACTAAAAGTAGGGAAATTCTGGATCAAAAAAAAGACTGCTTTGTCGAAGCAGCCTTTCTAAATATTGATAATATTATTTTAAGCAATACTCAATCGTACTGTATTGGTTCGATTATCTTTTGAAAGCGGTAAGCTCAATGTATTAATAAACTTATCGCCCGCTTCTAGCTTGCCATTTTCTTTCAAAAACTTAGTACAACTTTCAATCAGATCACCAACTGTACTTACATTGAGCTCTGAAGCATCAAAAACCTCAACTCCCCAATATAAACTCAGCTGTGTCTTGAGTTTAGAATTTTGTGTAAAAATATATAACTTGGATTCAGGCCTGTGATGACTCAGTCGCACAGCTGTATAACCGGAAGTAGTTATGCCAATAATGGCTTTTACATGTAAATCCCTAGACATACGGCTGGCCATCATAATTACATTATCATTGTCTTTGTCAGGTGACATATATTCTGGCTTAGAAACCTGCGTATGATGATTGTAGAATATCTTATCTTTATCTCCGTTGTTTTCAACATAAGCGACTGTACGAGCCATGGTTTCTACGGCCAAAACTGGGAATTTACCCGAGGCACTTTCACCTGATAGCATAACGGCGTCCGCTCCATCTAATACAGCATTAGCAATATCACCAATCTCTGCACGTGAAGGCATAGGATTATCCATCATGCTTTCTAGCATTTGTGTAGCAACGATAACGGGCTTCGCTTTTTCATTGCATAAACGTACCAAAGCTTTCTGAATCACAGGAACTTCTTCTGATGGCACCTCAACTCCCAGATCACCGCGTGCTACCATGATAGCATCCGTAGCGTCTACAATGGATGCCATATTAGTTATAGCTTCAGGTTTTTCCATTTTAGCAATAACCTTAGCAGACGAACCTTTCTTCGCTATATATTCTTTGATGTTTGTGATCTCTTCTGCTGTGCGAACAAACGATAGAGCGATCCAATCCACATCTTGTTGTAGTCCAAAATCAAGATCTTTCCAGTCCTTTTCTGTTACCGAAGGTTGTGAAATAGGGGTATTAGGAAGATTTACTCCTTTTTTCTGCTTTAACAATCCACCATATACAACTTCTGTAGTTACTTCTTGTTTCTCTTTATCTACACTTACTACCCGTACTTCTAGCTTACCGTCGTCCATAAGGATGCGATCTCCAATGCGTACGTCTTGGTACATGCCTTTGTAGGGTGTACTTGCACGCTGTGCATTACCCACAATATCTTCATTTGTAAAAACAAACGGCTTTCCATTTTCAAGAACAACTCCCGCATTTCCGCCTTCCATTTCACCAACACGTATCTTGGGGCCTTGTAAGTCTTGTAGAATGGCACAGTTGAAGCCATGCTCTTTATTGATTTTACGGATTCGCTCTATACGTTTTCCATGTTCTTCATGAGAACCATGTGAAAAATTTAAACGGAATACATTTACTCCTGCTTTGGCAAGAGCCAATAACATTTCTTCTGATTCAGAAGATGGGCCTACTGTAGCTACTATTTTGGTGCGTTTGTTCATTTTTGGATTTAAAAAATTTAGAATATGAGGTTAATATTCGGTTATCCTGAAAATATATGCACAAAAGTAAAAAGATTCGGGCATTGATGTAGAATAAAATTTCAATATCTTAGAAGAAAGATAGTTTTGTATGCTTATTTCAAAGGTAAGCCCTTCAATAAATTTCTAAAGCCAATACTCTTGGGTATTTTTGTAGCTCCATAAAGGTAAAAGACCATTATATACTGTAACCCATGAGTCAAAAAATATTTGTTTTCGATACAACACTCCGCGACGGAGAACAGGTGCCTGGTTGTCAGCTTGATTTAGAAGAAAAACTTATGATAGCTCAACAACTCGATGCCCTAGGCGTTGATATAATTGAAGCAGGATTTCCCGTTTCTAGTCCGGGTGATTTCAAATCCGTAGAAAGTATTGCTAAAGTCATCAAAAATGCTACTGTTTGTGGACTTTCGCGTGCCGTTAAAAATGATATTGAGGTAGCTGCTCAAGCTCTGAAACATGCTAAAAGAGCCCGTATTCATACAGGAATTGGGGCTTCGGATATCCATATTAAATACAAATTCAATTCTACTCGTGAAGATATTCTACAACGTGCAGTAGAAGCTGTAAAAACAGCGAGAAATCTCGTGGAGGATGTTGAGTTTTATGCGGAAGATGCAGGTAGAGCAGACTTAGACTTTTTAGCCAAACTCACGGAGGCAGTTATAAAAGCGGGAGCAGGTACCGTCAATTTACCTGATACTACGGGATATCTTCTCCCTCATCAGATGTATGATCGTATAGATTTCCTTATGAATAATGTGTCCAATGTAGACAAAGCTATTTTGTCCATGCATAATCATAACGACTTAGGTATGGCTACAGCTAATACCATAGCTGGTATTCGAGCAGGTGCAAGGCAAGTAGAGGTTACTATTAACGGTATTGGAGAAAGAGCAGGAAACACCTCCTTAGAAGAAATAGTGATGACTCTGAAAGTCCATAAAGATTTAGGATTACATACAAATATCAAGAGCGAGCTCCTTGCTCCTGTAAGTAAGTTGGTTGCTAATACGATGCGTATGCCCGTACAAGCAAACAAGGCCATTGTTGGAAGAAACGCCTTTGCACATTCATCAGGGATACATCAAGATGGGTTTCTAAAGCATACTGAGACCTATGAAATCATGACACCACAGGAAGTTGGGATTGATAAGTCTGAGATTGTTCTTACGGCGAGATCGGGACGCCACGCACTTAAACATAGGTTAGAACTCCTTGGATTTTCTACAAAAAAAGAGCAGCTCGATGGGCTCTACAAGGATTTTTTAGAGTTAGCAGATAGAATCAAAGAAGTAAATGATAAAGATTTGGTTACACTTATGAAGCAATCTGAAAGTTTGCAAGCAGTTTAAGAGTTACTCAGGATGATACCTTCCAAATGTGAATTTATACATAGTTACACTATGATAGTATTCTCCTGGTTTTAATATTCGTTTTGGAAATTTTTCTTGATTTGGGGCATCTGGGTATTGCATAGGCATGAGGCATATTCCTGCGTAGTTTCCATACTTTTTAGAATTGCTACCATTTTCTAGCATCATATTGTTGGCTGTATATACATGAACGGCTGGCTCAGAACTAAAAATATTCAGCTTTCTACCCGTAAAGGCTTCTTTCAGTTCCGCAACATGAATTAGGTCGTCCTCCATTTTTTTGTTTCCATTTAGGATAAAACAATGGTCATAACCACCCCCTCTTTTTATTTGAACATTAGAATAATCCCTTATTTTCGGCCCAATAGCTGTATTGTTCCTAAAGTCAAATGGAGTTGTTTCTACATTTTCTAGATATCCCAATGGTGTAAGATCAGAGTCAACAGGTGAATACATGGTTGAGCTTAATCTAAGGCCATGATCTAGAATTGTTTTTTTACTTCCATTTAGGTTGAAATACGTATGATTGGAGAGACTCACATAGGTAGTTTTATTTGAGACAGCATAATAATCAATTCGTAAGACATTCTCATGGGTAAGCGTGTACAATACCTTGAACTCAACCCTACCAGGATAACCTTCTTCTCCATCAGGACTTGTATAGGATAGTTCTAAAGTGGGGAAGGGCTTTTCCGTAACTTTGGCTTTCCATACTTTTTTATCCAAACCAATTTTACCTCCATGCAGGTGATTTTGGTAATCATTTGTTCCCAATTGATAAAGACTATCGTCTAGCATAAAATTACTTTTAGAGATCCTACCTACATTTCGTCCAATGATACATCCAAAATAGGGGGATCGTTTGCGATAACTATTCAGGGAATCAAATCCTAAGACAACATTATCAAATGCACCGTGCCAATCGGGTGCCGTCAGATAGGTAATTATTCCTCCGTAATTGGAAATTTTAACAGTCATACCTGTATGATTGCGTAAGGTATAAAGTTGCACAGGTTCACCAGACTCTAATTTTCCCCATTCTTCCACACTAACCAACGAATTGGATTCGCAAGAAATAAAGAAAAACAATATGCTTATACTAAGCGTATGAATCCTTGTCACTATATGAGTTTTAAAATTTAAAATTAACAAGAAGAACTAGTATTTAGGAAATTTGATAACATTATATTCGTTTTTATGTATGTATATATTTGAAAATTAGCGTCAAAACGTTAATTTTAGGGGTTAGAAAGACATCTTAAGTAATTAGAGTAGTTGTGTCACTTGATATTTTGTTTTGATGTATGAATCCAATATCTAGAAGAGAGTTGTTTGGAGTTTTTGGAGCGGGAAATACCTCTAGGTTAGCTGTATCAAGTTTTGATGAGTATATACAGCCTCTTTCTCGACAGCAGGTAATGCATTTGCTCCGTAGAACTACCTACGGTATGTCTATTGATATCATTGATAAATATGTAGGGAAAAGAGCATCTGAAATTGTAGATGATCTTTTCAGAAATGCGGATAACAAAATTAATCCAGCCCCCCCGCCATTTGTAAATGATACCATAAGAAATCCTAGTAGTTTATCTGGGAAAGATAAGGAAACAGAAGACTTTAAGAGAGGCAAGCATACTGGCGATTATTTAAAAGACCTTCAAGAATGGTGGGCCAAGCTTTTAAAAGTAGAAAACAATAGCATACTTGAGAAAATGGTCTTTTTCTGGCACGATCATTTTGCAACTCAATATGCCAACTGTGAGAATATCCCAGTTATGGCCATGTATAATCAAAACACCCTTTTTCGTAAAAACTATGCAGGTAGTTTTCGTTTCTTACTAGAGCAGATTTCTGTAGACTCTGCCATGCTTATTTATCTTAATGGTAATTTGAATATAGCTGAGGCTCCTAATGAAAATTATGCAAGAGAATTGATGGAGCTGTTCTCTATTGGTGTAGGAAATTACACTGAACAAGATGTGCGAGAGGCAGCCAAAATACTAACAGGCTGGAGAACGACGATGTTTAGTAACGAAGGACAAGTAGCCAACAAAGGATACATAGTCCCTGCACTTTTTGAGAGAAATGCCAAAATGTTTATGGGGGAGTCTTTCAATGTAAACTATGAGGTTACCACAGATAATGTTTTTCAAAACTCCGTGAAAAAGCTTATTGGTGTGCTTTTTACAAAAAGATCCAAGGAGATGGCAAATTTCATGTCCAATAAACTGTATCAGTATTTTGTGTACAGCAACCCTGCCAAGGTCGATCAAAATATAGTAAATGCTATGGCGAGTAAGTTCATTGCGTCAAATTTTGAATTTAAACCCATGTTGAAATCCCTTTTGGTTAGTAAGCATTTTTTTGACAGTTCATTTATTGGTTCCCAGCTAAAATCTCCGCTGGAAACCATCATGAGTATGCACAAGCACATGAGCTATAAAGATGCCTGGGCTCGTAATATTATGACGGAGCTTGATTTGGAACTTCTTAACCCACCCAATGTGGCTGGGTGGAAAGGATACAGAAATTGGGTATCTACAAAATCACTTCCTTCAACAATTACTTTTTTGAGAGAAATTATAAATTCCACTACCAACGTACAAATTGCGGAATGGGGTCAGTCTTTTAATGGCTATGATAATCCGGATAAATTTGTCACATATATGATGGAATTGTTTTTGGTTGAAACGACTTCTGCTGATAGATTAAAGAAATTCAAATCAATATTATTGAAAGGATCTCCAGATTTTGAATGGTATGAAATTGTAAAAAACAAAGAAACAATGGGTGCCCGGATTCGGGGTCTCTTGTTTGACATAATCAAAACTCCCGATTATTTTTTATATTAAACTCATGGATAGAAGAAAATTCATACGAAATTCTACAATGGGCTTGGGAGTAGCATCTACTCTCAATCTAGATAAAATGACATTGGGTACGTTTCAGCCAGCCCAGGTAAATAATGAAAATGACAATATTCTTGTAATAGTACAGCTCTTTGGCGGTAACGATGGCATAAACACGATTACTACTTACGAATGGCCAGAGTATTATAAAAAATATAGACCTACGCTTCATATTCCTCAGAATACAGTTCATCCCATTTCCAAAGAATTGGGATTGGCTATGCACCCCAACTTGAAATTGGGACCTAAAGATGGAATGTTGGGACTGTTTAAGTCAGGTAAATTAGCTATCATGTCTGGGATAGGCTATGATAATCCTAACTATTCGCATTTTCGTTCTACGGATATTTGGTTAAGTGGTATTGTTCCACCGAATGATGCAGAGCCTCTACGTTCAGGCTGGTTAGGAAGATATTTTGATAAATATGCAAGCTCCAATAGGCCAGTAGATCCCTATTGTATACAGGTTGGGAATAATTCATCTTTGATGTTTTTGGGTGAAACCTCCGAAAAATCAATTGTTATCGAAAGCCCAGATGAGTTTTATAATCAGGCTAAAACGGTTGAAAACACCAAGCAATCCGTTCAAGGAAGTGATATTTTCAAAGAAGAATTCAATTATGTCAATGACATTGGTATTCAAGTTAATGAGTATTCGGCTGTTATTAAAAAAGCATTTGACAAAGGGAGAAATCTAGAAAGTTATAATAACAAGTCACTATCAGAGCAGCTCAAATTAGTAGCTAGGTTGATTGATGGCGGGCTAAAAACTAAAGTGTTTTTTGTAGAGTTAAATGGATTTGACACCCATTCCAATCAGGGAATCTTGGATGGTGTTCATTCCAAACTACTGGCCGAATTAAGTGAAGCCATTAGTTCGTTTCAATCCGACATTGATAAATTGGGACATTCAAAACGAGTTCTCGGTATTACTGCATCTGAGTTTGGCCGGAGGCCTTTTGAAAACGGTAGTGCAGGTACTGATCACGGTACTGCCAATATCATGTTCGCGTTTGGTGATCCTGTACTTCCAGAGATCATTGGCAATCACCTATTTTTTATTCCATGGAGAGACACAAACAATCTTAACTATGTTACGGATTTCAGAAGTATCTATTTCGAAATCATGGTGACTTGGTTTGGACAGAACATAGCCTTTGCAGAGAAAGTACTTGGTGGCAAGTATGCCTATATAAATGGTAAAGGATTCTTGAAGGCTTCTGTGCCGGATGTTAAACTACCCCCACCTCCCCCCGTACCTCCCCCAGCTACAGCTCAAAACCCGTATCCTAGTGTACAAGGGCCTGTAAATCCTGCCGTATTTAATAGGGATGTAGATGCATACAAGCTTTTTCCTAATCCTGTTTATGAAAATGGCACCTATCTTAATATGCGATTTTCTCAAACGCGTACGGTTAAGATCAGCTATACTTCTTTGGAGGGAAAATTTATGGGGAAACTACATCAGGGAACATATAAAGCTACGGCACATAATGTATTTTTGGATTTCAAAAATACCCCTCCCGGACGTTATGTTTTAATTATAGAAGTGGGACTTATTGTCAATACCATTCCATTTTTAAGAATTTAAAAATCAATTTTAATATTATGAGCAAATTATTCCCTAAGTTTTTTGAAGGTAATGAGTTTTTTATTGACGAAAAAGTGAACATGTTCAAATTCGAGAACGAATACAAGGTATTTGACGAATTTGGTCTTCAAAAAGGTTCTATCAAGCAAAAAATAACAGCAGGTCAAAAGTTTTTAAGACTTATTATAAGCAAAGCAGTTCAGCCATTCAAATTAGAGATTACAGACGCGGATAGTATTCCTTTGGCTACCATTACACGTGGATGGACATTTTGGATGTCTAAAATCGCAGTTACTGATGAGTCTGGAAATCAAATCGGATCTATTCAGCAAAAGTTTCAGTTTCTAAAGCCGAAGTTTATTATTCAGGATGGAAATGGTAACCAAATTGCTGAAATAAAAGGGGATTGGAAGGCCTGGAACTTTACTATTACAGATCCTAGCGGAGGCCAAATTGGCGTGATAAGTAAAAAATGGGCAGGAGCCATGAAAGAGATTTTCACATCAGCGGATAAGTATAATGTAAGTATATTACCAGCAGTTCTCGAAGATCAAAACAAGATCGTGATTGTATCAGCCGCCATTACAATCGATATGGTATTGAAGGAATCTAAGAATTAAAAAACAATACATCATCAATACGAAAGCCCATCTTTTGATGGGCTTTTTTCGAATTATGTTGTACCGTTTACGAAAAATGCTTTGATAAAAAGTGCAAATATGAAACCCTTTATTTGCAGAAAACGTCTTGGGTGCAATTATAAATAATTAATACTGGTATACATGAAACCTAGCTTACCAATATTTCTACCTACCCTGAATATTTCGTATTTTTGTAAAAAATAGAACAGTATTCTCTGAATGGAAATCTCAAAAACCTACAATCCCAAAGAAATAGAAGATAAATGGTATGCGTATTGGGAAAAACACAAGGTGTTTTCATCTAAACCCAATCCAGATAAAGAGCCATATACGATAGTGATTCCTCCTCCCAATGTTACAGGGGTATTGCACATGGGCCATATGCTCAATAATACCATACAAGATGTGCTCATTCGTAGGGCAAGAATGATGGGCAAAGAGGCTTGTTGGGTGCCCGGTACAGACCATGCTTCCATAGCTACAGAAGCAAAGGTAGTAGCTATGCTGAAGGAAAAGGGCATCAATAAAAAAGACCTGAGTAGAGAGGATTTCTTGAAACATTGTTGGGAATGGACAGAGAAATACGGAGGTATTATTCTTCAACAACTTCGTAAGTTAGGAGCATCCTGTGACTGGGATAGAACCCGATTTACAATGGGAGACTCTCTTTATGATGCGGTTATTGATGTTTTTGTAGATCTATACAACAAAGGAGATATCTATAGAGGATACCGTATGGTCAATTGGGATCCAGAAGCGAAAACAACGGTGTCAGACGAAGAAGTTAATACCAAAGAAATGGCTTCTAAGCTAGTACACATCAAGTATGTATTAGACGAGGACCCTACAAAACACATTATAATCGCGACAACGCGTCCTGAGACTATCATGGCGGATGCAGCCATTTGCGTGCATCCAGAAGATGAAAGATACACTTCTTGGATTGGGAAAAAGGTTCGAATTCCCTTGATCAATAAATCGATAACAATTATTGCTGATGAGTACGTAGACAGGGAATTTGGTACAGGTTGCTTAAAAGTAACTCCTGCTCACGATACCAATGATTTTGCTTTAGGAGAAAAACATA
>JBOFGX010000295.1:0-1671 GCA_051649345.1 Leadbetterella sp.
TTATGTTGTATAATGCCAGAACTGCTATAGAAAACGATCAGCCTTCATGTATTGAGTGGATGATAAAAGAAAAAATGAACAATTATTTGCTTAAACGCTCACAAATGCCTATATTGAAGGAGTGGGTTCCTAATTCTTCTATTATGGAAGAGATAGGATGGCGTACTGGTTCAGGTAATACAAAGATCAAAGAGAACTTTTGGGCTTTGATAATAGAGTATATGAAGGAGGAAATAGGGACAGAGTTTGACATGAGTACTGGTGAATCAAGACCTATATATGGTGTGTCAAGAATCAAAGATAAAGCCTTATTAAAGGAAATACTCAACTGGACACCAAAGGCCAACGTAGACCGAATGATAGCGTTTGGTGCGGCCTTAATGGTAGCAAAAACAAACACTAACAGAGGTGTTATTGTAATTAGAAAAGAAAAAAAAGAAACAGATCAACAAACCAACCAACCCAAAAAACAAACTCACCCATTTGGTGGGTTTGGTAAAAGCAGGTTATTAGGTTCTCCATTTTCAAGAAGGTAAATGCTGACTAAATTCATTTTAACGGATAGTGAAAAGTACGATGATGACAAGAAAGGGTTGAAAGATATTTTCAACTACTATCTTTCTATCGGGGAGTCTCAGGTTTTTGACAAAGATGAGGCCCACCGAAAGCTGTACAATTTGAGTTATGGTATTATCAATAATGAGGACTATGTAGACGACGTAAGACCTTTCGAGCAGCGTATTGGTGTAGGATACAGCGAGATTCAGCCTAATTTAAAGTTCTTTCCTATTATACCGAATTTAGTTCAGGGAATATTGAATGAGAACGATAAGAGATATGGTGACTATAAGTGTGTAGCAGTAAACCCGGAGGCCACAAACGAAATAATCGAAAAACTAAATGAGGATTTAAGAAATGCGCTTGTCCAATCGGTTACTAATTTGTTTTTAGCGGAAAATGAAGGTGAGGAGCCTGCTGTCATGGAGGAAAAGATGAAACTTTTGATGGAATCTGAAAAGATACAAAGGTTTTATAGTGTAGAGTACAGGAACGAATTTGAGAAATGGTGCAATGCCATGATGGGCTTGGAAGATAATATGTTTGCCATCAAGAATATCGAGAGAAAGGTATTAGAGCAGATCATTGTGACTGAGACACCTGTTGTGCATGTTGAATACTTGGACGGTAAATATTATCCAGAGGTCTTATCTGAAAAGGATTGTTTCTATCTGAAAAGCCCTAAGTGTGATGACCTTTCCGATAGCATGATGTTTGGTTGGTTTACTTATGAGAATCTTTCCACTATATTGAATAAATATGCAGGTCTTATGACCGACGAAGATGTTGAAAAAGTAGAACAATACACAAGTAAATTCTACGGAAACGGTTTTGTAATAAACAACGAAAAGCAGTATTTAGGTGACAGCAGAAGTAGAGGTTATGAGGAATCAACACAGAATTTCTTAAACTTCCAAGCATTAGACAGAAATTCATCCGCTAAGAAAGACTTTAAAGACAGGGGTGCTACAGATAGTGATTTGTGTAAAGTGGCTACCATTTATTTTATGTTGCCTCGAAAAAAGGGTTATTTAACATATAAGAACAATGGTAAGGTTATTTACAAGGATATTGTGGATGAATATTTTGAAGTAACAATCAAACCAATATACA
>JBOFGX010000296.1:0-8150 GCA_051649345.1 Leadbetterella sp.
GTAAAACCGGATGATACGATACGAATAATACCATTTACAACGGAAAGAATAAAACCGATAAAGAAAGAAGAAACAAAAAAGACTGCTTCAAAAAAACCGAATATAAAAACGATAGCATTTATACCACCAAAATCGGTTGATGACGATCATGCTGATAATACGATTCCACCCGTGGACTCATTATTAACACATAGAATTAGTTATATAAACAATACCCATGGAAATGACATTGGAACCATAATTGTCCCAAATGATCCTCCAGGAAACTGCACCGATTGTGGCAACTCAACCCCTCCCGAAACCCTTTTAACATCTAATATAATAACAGATCATCCTCCTGTTGTTTCACCCGATGTTAGTCCTAGTTTCCCTGGTGGCATGAAAGCCCTTATGCGATATTTGGGAGAAGAGATCAGATATCCAGAGCGTGCCTCCAAAGTAGATATTGCGGGAAAAGTGTTCGTTCGTTTTGTAGTAGAAAAAGACGGTTCTATTGCGGATTTAAAAGTACTAAGAGGGATCGGTTTTGGATGCGATGAAGAAGCCCTACGTGTTTTATCTGGTATGCCAAAATGGACTCCTGGTTCTGTAAAAGGGAACCCAGTTAGAAGTTATTTCAACATTCCAATAAGCTTTGTAATCGAATAGACACTCGATCATCACATTGCAAAAGTCCAAAAGTTCTGAATTGTATTTTTCAGTATTTCAAATTCTACGAGTTCGATTTCAAAACACTCAAGAATCAAGATACTAACTTTACAAAAAAGACTTTTGGGCTTTTATAGTATATTTTTATTCTTTGGATTAGTATAAAAACTTCGCGAACGAATTAAACCTTTATTTTTGTTTAAAAATTAAATAGCAAACGCACTCATGTATTTTAAAATATTCTTTATATCCATCTGTCTTTCCATTTTAGGTTCCTGCAGTTCTGAAAGCAAAAAAGAACATGAAGAGTTCAACGGTATAGCTGATATAGAAGTGGACGAATCTGTGCTTCCGCTTATTGAAGAGCAAACAAAAATTTTCAAACTACACTATCCAGGTACAGACTTCAAAATCAAGGTTCAACCCGAAAATCGGTCTATTTTTAGGCTTATGAAAGATTCTGTTTCCTTGGTGGCCGCATGTAGAGAGTTTAATCAAGACGAAAAAGACATACTCAAAAGCCGAGGATTTGAATATCAACCGGGTAGAATGGCTCTCGATGCCGTAGCCTTGATCGTTCATCCCAGTTCACCCTACTCAAAATTATCAATCACGGAACTTAAAGAGCTATTCACAAAGGACGATTCCAAGACAAGCTTACTTTTTGATTCGGGCAACTCCGCATGCTTAAATACAGTGATCGAAAAACTAAAACTCGATCCCAAAACACTCAAAAATGTCTATTCTGCAAATGGCCATAAAGATGTTTTTGAAAGAGTAAAATCGGATCCTAATCTTATTGGGTTTGTCGGATACAGTTGGATAAGTGATGAAGACAGCCAAATTCACAGAAAAAGAAAAGAGGGCATACGACTTTTGGCATTAGAAAAACCAAACACGAGAGCTTTTTTTGACCTTACATACAAAAATCTTGAAGACAGAAACTATGTTCTTGAAAGATTCGTAATTGTATACACTTTAAATGCTATGTGGGGAATTGAGAAGGGATTTGTTAGACATGCGTGCAGTAAAGTAGGCTCTCTTGTCACAGAAAAGTATGGAATAGTTCCTTTCTACAAAATTCCTAAAGAGTATAACATAGTAAATGGCACTAAATTTGTGCCTGTAAAATAAGAAGTTAACACTTTATTAAGAAACAAATTCTTTTTTTGAATGTCAAAATATCAATCAATATAAAAACGAATGACAAATAATTTAAAAATCATGCCATTTACTTTAAACAAAAAAAGTTATCTTGCGTTTCAAAACACAATTGTGAATTCTAATAATTTCAAAAATATGTTCTTTAAGAAAATTAAAAACCTATGTTTAACGGCCTCTTTGGCCACAATCTCTCTAGCAGCAAATTCTCAGACCTTAGATGATGCAGTAAGAGAACTTGACTCAGAAAGGTTCGTAAATGCGAATCAGATGCTAAATAAAATAGCGTCTTCCAAACCCGATGTTCAAACTGCTTTTTTGAGAGGATACGCTCTACTTAGAAGTCCCGAGTCTAATCAGCAAAAATTAGTTGATGAAGCACAGTCTATTTTCAACAGTGCATTTTCTTTAACAAAAAAACCAGATCCACTCATTCAAGTAGGGCTAGGTATGGTACGCCTTGCATCCAATGATGCTCCTGGTGCTAAGTTGATTTTCGATCAAGTACGTAAAGATACTAAAAGTAAAGATCCAAATATTTTGTATAGAATTGCCGAAGCATACACTATGTTTAAATCTTCCGCAGATCCTGGACAAGCCATTATGGATATCAATATGGCTATTGAAAAAGCCAAAAAAGTAACCAATCCTGAGTTTTATATAGTAAAGTCAGACGCCTATCTGCTTAAAAATGAAGGAGGCGATGCCATGACGGCACTTACATATGCAGAGAATCTAGGGCTTAAAAAAGGTCGTATATATGAAAAAATGGCTCGCGTATGGTTACAAAGTAGAAATTACAATGAGGCAGAAAAGGCCCTAAACAAAGGGATTGCCGCTGATCCGCAACATGCTCCATTGTATAAGTACCAAAGTTCTTATTATCAAGCGAGAAACAACTACCAAAAAGCGGCTGAATCTGCTAAGTTGTACTTAGTCAATTCAGATTCGGACTGTAAAGCACAAATTCGTTACGCAAAACTTGCATACATTTGTAGAGATTTCAATAGTGTTAAAACTGCAGTCGCTGATGCAAAAGCATGCAGCGATGATCCCTATTTAGTACGTATGGAAGGTTTGGTCGCTTTCCAAGAAGGAAGGCACCAAGAAGCTATTAAAAGCCTTAATAAATTTATTGGTATTGCCCCTAAAGACGAAAATCTAGGAATGGATTATGGCCACATAGGAAGATCGTATATTTTGATGCCTACAGATAGTATAAATAGACCTAAAAACGATTCATTAGGTATTGCAAATGTAGAAAAAGCCATGAGTTTGGGTGATTCGTCAGTAAACTATTATCAAGAATTAGGTTCAGCATTTTTGAAGGCTAAAAATTACCCATTAGCTGCACTATATGCCGAGAAGAATGTTCAACGCAAACCGAAACCTGCTCCTAGTGATTTCGCAACAGTAGGAACGTATTATTACTATGCTAAGAACTGGGCAACAGCTGAACAATATGTAGAGAAAGCTCTACCTATTTATCAAGATAAGTGGTTAGATGGATACGCGTTATTAGCCCGTATCAAAACATACAAAAATGATGGCGACTCTACCTATGCCAAAAATTTCATGTCAGCACCTCACTATGAAACCTATCTAGCGAAGATCGGAGCAGAGGGCAAAAAAGATCCGAAAAATAAGAGAAATGTAATGGAATCACTCTTCTATCTTATGGGAAGAGAGTTTCAATTAAATAATAACATTGACAAAGGAAAAGAAATCTTGAATGAGATTTTGACGATTGATCCTACAAATGCCAGAGCATTGGATGTGAAAACCCAATTGGAACCGCCAGCACCGACGTCAACTCCGGCTCCTGCACCAGCAGCAGTACCAACTCCCGCTCCAAAAGCTCCAAAAAAATAAATTCTCAAGGCCGCTACTCTTAGCGGCCTTTTTTTATATCTCAATTTTCTTTTACTGTAAAACCAATGAGGTAAGTAATCCAAATATCATTATTCTACCCCATAGTCAATAATATTCTCTATATTTGCAGTCCGAAAATTTAAAAACCTTCTTTTTTCATGTTTAATCTTGTTATTTTTGGCCCTCCAGGTGCTGGTAAAGGAACTCAATCTGAAAAAATCATAGCTAAATATGGCTTCGTTCATTGCTCCACTGGAGATATGTTTCGTGCTCATATAGGAAACAATACAGAATTGGGACAACGCGTAAAGCAGATATTGGCTGATGGCATATTAGTACCGGACAGTATTACAATAGAAATGCTTGAAAACGAAGTTCAAAAAAATCCTAGTGCAAAGGGATTTATATACGATGGATTTCCTCGTACTGTAGCTCAAGCGGAGGCTTTGGATACATTTTTAGGCAATAAAAACCAATCTATTGATTTGGTACTTCAGCTGGATGTTAATGAAGATGTAATCAAGGACAGAATTGCAGAACGCCAAAAAGTAAGTGGACGTGCCGATGATGATGCAGAAAAACTTCTGAAAAGAATTGATGAGTACTTCCAAAAAACAATACATGTTTTGCCTTTCTACGAAGGCCAAGGAAAAGTTATTAAGATCAATGGTGTGGGAGAAATCGAAGAAATATTCAAAAATATAACTTCGGCCATTGATAGCAAAATAGCATAAGAATATTCTGTATAAATTTAAAAAACTACCCCATTGACTTCCAATTTCATAGATTACGTAAAGATCAATATTAAATCTGGAAACGGAGGTCGCGGTTTTACGCATTTTCGTAGAGAAAAACACGTAGACAAAGGAGGACCCGATGGAGGTGACGGTGGTCGTGGTGGACATATAATCCTAAGAGGCAATAAGCAACTCTGGACACTCATACACCTCAAATACAAAAAACATATCAAAGCCGAACATGGAGAGATGGGAGGCAAAAGTAGAAGTACGGGCAAGCAAGGAGAAGACATCATAATCGAAGTCCCAATAGGAACCATTGCTAAAAATCCAGAAACTCTTGATAAAATCGGTGAAATACTAGAAGACGGTCAAGAAATCATCATCCTTCCAGGTGGTATGGGCGGATTGGGAAATTCCCATTTTAAAACTTCTTCCAACCAAGCACCCGATTACTCTCAGCCCGGTATTTCTGGGCAAGAAATGTGGGTAATACTAGAATTAAAATTATTGGCTGATATAGGGCTTGTTGGTTTCCCAAATGCAGGAAAATCAACGCTTCTTTCAAAAATTTCGGCAGCAACACCAGAGATCGGAGATTATCCGTTTACAACACTTGTGCCCAACTTGGGTGTGGTAGCTTACAGAGATTATAAGTCCTTTGTAATGGCGGATATTCCCGGGCTAATCGAAGGGGCGTCCGAAGGAAAAGGGCTAGGAATTCGTTTTCTACGCCATATCGAACGAAACTCCTCTTTGTTGTTTTTGATAGATTCAAGTGGCAAGGATCCCTTGAAAGAATATAAAATCCTTTTGAAAGAGCTTGAAAAATACAATCCAGAACTACTTGACAAAGAACGTATTTTGGCATTTTCAAAATGCGAACTCATAACGAAAGCTCAAAAAACAAAAATAGAAAAGAAAATTCCTGATGGAATGGACTATATCTTTTTCTCTTCATTTACGAAGGAAGGGCTTGATAGCCTAAAAGATGCCATTTGGCATAATCTCACCAAAGAGGTTTATTGAGTTTGAAAACTCAACAATTAACATACTGAATTATTAATTAAAAAATAAATACTAATTAAAGTATTTTAAATTAATTTAAAATCAACTTACTTTACTAAGAATTCAAGTAACTCTTATCCATTGATATGAAATATATACTACTGGCTCTAATTCTAGTTTCAAACTGGGCATACTCCAAAATCATTATAGTAGATTTACCAGATAAAGAAATCCATATTACAAAAAGCAGTATTGAAGCATCATATAACACCACGCCTATTCTATCAAGCCCAAATAGAAGTATTTGTGGCTCTTTAACTTCAGCGACAATAAACAGTTCAGTAACTGATCCTAGTTTAGTGTATACTTGGAGTAAGCGAAATACTAGTACAGGTGTTTACGAAACAATTTCGGGAGCAACCGGTTCAAGCTTAACAGTCACATCAGCTGGTGACTATCGATTATCCGTTCTAAATTCTAGCACCAATACAACTTGGACTTCGAATCCATATACCATTTACTCAGGATCTACAGCAACACTTACTAATACCAATGGGGATACTTCTCCCATTACGATAGCATCAGGTCAAACAGGGAATCTAACCGTTAATTTCTCCGGCCTAGGCCCTTGGAATTATACCTTAAATGATGGGGTGAATAGATTTTCTAGAACCTCACAAAATTCGCAAATTACAGTTCCTGTCACCCCAGAGACATCTCTTCGGTATTTTCTAAATTCTATATCTGGCTCAGGATCTTGTTCAAGCGGAACTCCCATTGGAGGTGTAATCGTAAATGTTTCACCAACTCCAATATTCACCTATGATACCCCAACAATGACAACGGTTTGTCCAGGAGGAATAATTACCATACCCCATACCTTTACGAATGCGGGTACCAATAGACGATTTTATGTTGGATTACTTTCAAGTACGGGATCATCTGTTTCTTCCTCTACTATAAATGACCTTTCTTCCAATCCTATATACTATCAAGTCCCTAGTTCAATCTCTACTGGAACTTACAGATTTTCTACAGGAAGTCAAGTACCTTATATAAATAGTCCTGCAGTAAGCCCTTATACTTTTGAGGTAGTTTCAAGCAACTGCCCAGCATTACCACAAGCCAGTATTCAGTCTTTGGAAAGTGCATGTAGTTCAATATTTATGCGAGCTGTTCCAAGTGGATCTGGATATACCTATCAATGGTATAAAGACAATGTCCTCATTTCTGGAGCCACATTAAGTTCTTATACGGCTAGTAGTTCTGGAAACTACACAGTTCAAGTCATCAATATAAGTACTTCTTATAATTCAACATCTATCAACAAAAATATTAATTTGACCCTTGAAACACCTATACTTACCAGTCCCAATAGAAGTATTTGTGGATCACTTACAAGTGCCACTATTAATAGTTCCATTACTAATCCCAGTTTTACCTATGTTTGGAGTAAATTAAATACAAACAACAACCAATACGAAATTATCTCTGGGCAAACCAATCCTTCAATTACTGTAATTTCAGCTGGAGATTATCAATTGAGTATTTCGAATGGATATTGCAATCCTGTCTCTAGTATTTATAGAATTTAATCAGGATCAACTGCTAGTTTAACCAATTTACAAGGAAACAATAATCCTATAACTATTTTACAAGGTCAATCGGAAAATCTAATGATTAATTTCTCAGGTTCCGGTCCTTGGAATTATGTTTTGGACGATGGTATAAATTATATTTCTAGAACTTCTTCAAATACTCAGATAATTTTTCCTGTTACTCCAGACGTTTCGAGATTATATCAATTAAGTTCAGTTTCTGGTACTGGAGCTTGTTCAAGCGGTAGTGTTATAGGATCTTTAGCTGTGAACGTGTCTCCTGTACCCGTATTAACGTATAATACGCCAACCACTACCTCAGTATGTCCAGGGGGTATAATAGCAATTCCTTATACTCTATTAGGTAACGTGGGAATAAATCGAAGCTTAAGTGTTAACATGCTAACGAATTCTGGCTCTTCTGTTTCTTCGTCTTACATGTTTGGATTTTCTACCAACCCCATTTATTATCAAGTACCTACCTCAGTCACAGCAGGAACGTATAAATTTTCCCTTAGTAGCCAAATTCCTTATATAAATAATTCTATAACTAGCCCTTACACTTTTGAGGTGGTAAACAACAACTGTCCTGCTATGCCTCAAGCTAGTATTCAATCTTTTGACAGCACTTGTACTGTAATCAGGTTGCGTGCTGTACCAAGCGGAAATGATTACACGTATCAATGGTTTAAAGATGATAGCCTTTTGTATTACGGGGTAACTACTTCAAGCACCATTTATGTTAATAATCCAGGGAATTATAAAGTACGAGTTACAAATTCTAATGGTTCCTATAATTCAACATCGAACTATAAAAATATAAAGCTAAAACTTGGAACACCTATACTTACTAGCCCAAATAGAAGTTTATGTGGTACGAATACCACAACAACTATAAATAGCTCAATCACTAATCCCAATTTTACTTATTCTTGGAGTAAAAACAACATAAATACAGCCCAGTATGAAATAATATCAGGTGAAACCAATCCAAATATTTCTACAGGTATAGGCGTTTAAGTCGCACTATTTAATTAGTATTCTTACCTTTGTTTCTAGAATGACAAGGGTTAAATTTACAGTTGTGAAAACACTTGATTTTACGGAGAGATTTAAAAGCGAAAAC
>JBOFGX010000297.1:0-1601 GCA_051649345.1 Leadbetterella sp.
GAGACGGGTTGCTGTTGCTGGGCGTTGATTTGTACAGATAAAAATATGTTTTTCGTAAATGAGTTTTTCGGTCATGGTACGAAGATAGGGAATGTGGTTGTTTTGTGGTTTGGGTTTACATTATTGCACAAATCTCCTAGGCGTTTGCAACCTACCGTGTACCCATATCTTTAATCAAAAGAAACCCCTCAAGAATATAACTAAACCTCTCCATCCCTCTTCTGATAGCGAGAACACCCGGTGGTCCATGAGATCCGTAGGCTTTCCAACCACCTAGCCGAGCAATGATCCATGTAGCCCATTTTGTTCTATTCGGTTTGAAATGATTCTGCTGCTTAACCGTTCTACCTTGTAATTTTTGATTCACTTTTTTCAGGCATTCTATTTCAGCTTTTGAGAATACTTCTTCGATTGGCTGCCCTTCACTTTCATCATCGTATGCTAATCTCATTTGCATTATTTTCAATATGGCATGAAGCATCATGATGCAAAGTTTTCTAATTGCCGCACCGCTTTCTAATTCGGTGTTTTCTATTTGAAAACCTTTGTTTTTAAGAAGTCGGAATAATTGTTCGATGTACCACCTTGCTCTATACCACTCAATAATTTGTAATGCAGCATCAAAATTATCCACCTTGTGAGTAGTCAGCAACCGCCAATAAATTTTTTCTTTTTCAATTACAGCATTTACTTGTCTAGCTTCAACTACATATAGTTCTAGTCTTGGCTTTACGCCCTTGATGTTACTACTGTGAGGCTTTTTAATCGTTACTTTGCAAAAGCGAATTTCCAGTTCGGCTTCACCCTTTTTTCTTTGCGTACGCTTATCCGTCTGCAAAGAAATAATATGCTTACCAGCACATTTTTGGTTTTGCAATTGCTTGGTTAAATTTCCTCCTTCGTGGATATTCCTATCGCTAGACGAACGTACAATCAAATGCGTTCGCTCATCAGGAATGGTGGAGAATACGTCGTAAATATCACTCTCTCTATCGTGTATAAAAGTTACTGTTTGAGCGGCCAACAAAACAGCCTTACTTTTATTTGCAACCTCAATCCATTTGTAGGACTCTTTCTCTTCAATAGCTTGCTTGGTGAAGTTTCTATCAAAACGTGAAGGCATATCAAATGGGCGATGCCATAATTTTATTTCGGAGAATCCTAGTGGTGTTAGTTGATGAGCATCGAGTACAAAGCAGGGGTGAATTTTAAAACCAAGCGCATAATGTGCGTAATCTAAGCGGCCCAAGCTGGATTTATCTTTTATTCTATTATCATGCGATGTCAAGTTTACTTCACTTGTATCTTGAATACAAAGCAAATGCCTTCCTTTTACTAAGGTTTGCAGGCGAGTGGAGGCTTCTTCAATCAAAATGCGCTCGGTTACTTTAGGGTGATTTAAAAATCGATAGTATGCTTTTTGTTCAGCCCGATTCTTTGACAATTGTCTTATGCTACTGCACGGACTTAGTGTAAGTTGACGAAACAAGCGAAGCCCCTTTTTTCTAATCGCTTTTCGTTCAAACAATTAGTATAGTCAGGAGTAAAACAAAATGGTGGTAAAAACTCTTTTCCCATTCTACAAAATTAATAATTATGGG
>JBOFGX010000298.1:0-5326 GCA_051649345.1 Leadbetterella sp.
TACAGATACCCATGATATTTCTTTTATTGAAAAAGATTTTGAGCTACCCAAACTGGTAAAAACCACGTTGCAGAGAGCGGGTGTGTATGCTCAGTATGGATATGTAAATGGGCTATATTATTATCATTGGGAGAATCGAGTCTCTTTCATGATTTCAAAAGATAAAATTTACTACAAAAGGTATGAAGGATGTGAGGAAGGCCTGTTTCGTATATTTATAACTTCCGAAGCTTTGGGGGTTTGCTTACATTTACGAGGGTACTTTTTGCTACATGGTAGTTGTGTTTTGATAAATAGTAAAGCAACTGTATTTATTGGTTCTGCAGGTGCGGGTAAATCTACCACAGTGGCAGCATATGCAAAGCACGGTTTTACTGTACTTTCTGATGATATGATCGCTATTAAAGTTTCAGATATGGATGCACCTTGTGTACTTGCCGGACTACCTGATATTAAGATTTGGGAGAAAATGGCCTTAGATCTGAAGTATGATATAAAAGGTTTGGAGCCTGCGTGGGAAGGGCGAACGAAATACTTGATTAATCAAGCCAACTTTCCTTATGGCCAAGACTTTCCGTTGGAAGCAATCGTATTTCTAGAAAGACCTTACTCGAAAAAATATAAATACCCTTTGAGTTTTACAAAAGTACCATTAGAACTCGTAAAGTGTTTTCCGCTTGGTAAAAATGTACTCACTGCTAGCGATATTCAGACCCACTTTTTTCAGAGTATCCAACTCTACAAAAGTGTGAAAATGTTATATAAATCAAGACATAAAACCATTGCTAGTTTAGAATCTGAAATACTATCCCAAAAGTGATTTGATTTTGTTTTGAAACCTCTCATTAATTTTATACTTTCATGTTTTAAAATACAACCTATGTTTACTAAAGTATATTTCTTTTTGATTCCCGTTTACCTATTACTTGGTCTTTCTTCATGCAGCCAAAAATCAAAAAAGGAAGACTTAAAATTGTTATTTTCGGATTACTACAAGAAAAGGTGCGAGCTTTTTCCAATTGAAGCTACTCGTCAAGGATTAAAGGACTATAACAGTCTTTTGCCCATTGATATATCGGAGTCCTTTAGAGATAGTTTAGGGAAGTTTTATTCTGAATTTTTAAAAAGAGTTGAGGCAGTTGACAAACAATCTTTGGATCAGTTTCAAGCAAAAGACCTAGCCTCCTTGGAATTTATTCTAAAGTCAGAACAAATGCAGTTGGATTATCCGAGTCATCTCATGCCTTTTAGCCAATTTACGGGTTTGCCCTTGGATATGGCACAATTGGGTGGGGGAGATGGTGGACAACCGTTTAGTACGCAAAAGGATTATTATGATTGGATAAAGAGAAGCGAGCTTTTTAATTCATGGGTAGATACAGCCATCCATAACTTTAGAAAAGGAATGGCACAAAATATTGTATTGCCTAAGACATTGGTTGTAAAAATGATTCCCCAAATGAAAGATTTGGCTGTCGAAAAGAATTCTGTTTTTTACGGCCCATTAAACAAATTTCCAAAAGAGTTTACATCCGTAGAGAAAGATACTATCTCTAAAAAACTTAGAATAGCCATTCAAAATAAGGTTATTCCGGCGTATTCAAGATTAGCAGAATTCTTAGAGAAGGAATATTTGCCTAAGGCAAGAGAGTCTAGTGGGGTAGGTGCTTTGCCCAAAGGGGATACGTTTTATAATTCTTGTGTTTATAATTGGACCACGACCAGTAAAAGTGTTGATGAAATTCATGAAATGGGCTTAAAAGAAGTCGCCCGTATTCAAGAAGAAATGATGAAGGTAAAAACCCAAGTAGGCTTCAAAGGAGATATAAAGTCTTTTTTTGAAAATGTAAAGACAGATCCTAAATTAATGCCATTCAAAAAGCCCGAGGAGGTATTGAAGGCGTTTGCCACAATACAGAAGAATATTGATCCTAATTTGAAAAAACTCTTTTCCAATACGCCTAAGTGTAGTTTTTCTATTAAGCGTACAGAGGCATATCGTGAAAACTCAGCAAGTGCAGAATACATGCCTGGTACTCCAGATGGTAAACGAGGAGGTGTGTTTTACGTGCCTATTCCAGATGCGACTAAATTTAATGTTACTTCAGGGATGGAATCTTTGTTTTTGCATGAGGCCATTCCGGGACATCATTATCAGTGCTCTCTGCAAATGGAGAATTCATTGCTGCCCGACTTTATGAAATTTGTATGGTTCGGGGCCTATGGAGAAGGATGGGCTTTGTATTGTGAATCTTTGGGGAAAGAGCTAGGTATATACACAGATCCTTACCAATATTTTGGTGCGTTGGGGGATGAAATGCACCGTGCTATTCGATTGGTAGTGGATACAGGTATACATGCTAAAGGATGGAGCAGAGAGAAGGCATTACAGTATATGATGGACAATGAGGCCATATCTGAGCAAGGTGCTACTGCTGAGATTGAGAGGTATATGGCTTATCCAGGTCAAGCTCTTTCTTACAAGATTGGTGCATTGAAAATACGGGAGCTCCGTACAAAATATGAGAAAGAAGCTAAGAAGCAATATACCACGGCTAAGTTTCATGATTATATGCTTAGTTTAGGATGCGTGCCTTTAGAAGTTCTAGAAAGCTCTATGGATAGTTGGTACGAGAAGCTTTAGACATTGACCGAAATGCATATTCTTGTTTTTGACTAGATACAAGAGGCTAGGATTTTTTTACAGCTGTAACCTCTATTTCAATTTTGATTTTTTCGCTTGTAAGCTTAGCACAAAAAACAGTGCAAGCTGGCTTGATATGACCGAAATATTTTCTGATAGTCGGCCAACATTTTTCAAACTCATCGGGATCTTTCAAGATGTAATGAACTCTTACCACATCTTCTAAAGTTGCACCCGCTTGGCTCAAAGCATATTCAATGTTTTTGAAGGTTTGTTCGATTTGATCGACTATGTCTTCTGAGATTTGAGTAGTTGCGTAATTATACCCTGTGCAACCGGATACATATACAGTTTTATCAACTACTACAGCTCGCGAAAAAGCAACTTGTTCTTCAAAAATTGACCCTGTACTGATTCGTATTTTTTCCATTTTTTACACTATTCTTAGGGCAAGATCTAAATTATAGCCTTTACAGATTTGAATACAACACAAGGAGCCTTACTTCTAAAGCTGTGTACTGTTCGACCTAAATTTAGAATTAATTTTTCAGAACTTTTCGAGTATACACATTTTTGTTGGTCTTGACTCTTGCCAAATACGAGCCGGATGAAAGATGTTTTATACTTATATTTTTGCTAGTTGAACTTACAACAGGTTGTCCTAGAGAATTTATTAATTGAACATTCTCTATTGTTTCACCACTTGGAAGAGAAATCTTTATCTCATCACTGCTCGGATTTGGTGAAATACGCACTGTTCCGTAGCTAGGGTTATTTGATAGTACCAGAGTGCCCACGGCATTAGAAGAAGCACTACTGCATCCATCAGTAGTAAAAGAACGAACCGTATATTGTCCACCAATACTTTTTTGTAATGTTGCATTGTTAGTTACTCCTCCCAGAGCACTACCGTTTACATAAAACTGGTATAAAGGGCCTCCATTTGTTGCTTGAACGGATGTGCCTCTGTCCGATAGCTGAGGTGTGTTGGGCTGGATACAAAATGTCTGATCTATAAACGCGGATTCGAAACTTGTATTTCCAACTTGGGTGGCACGAACAACTATTTGACCAGGTACATCACCTAGCCTAAGGGTATTTCCTGTTAAAGTTGCTTTGCCATTAACTATAGAGAAAGTAACTGGTAGATTAGAATTCGTTGATGCACTTAAAGTTACAGTTTCGCCCATCTTTTTTTCACTAATCGGGTTGAAAGTAATGACCTGACTTTGCTTGGATGTAGGAAGATTTCTAGCTTGCCCACCTCTAGAATAGAAAACGGGCCATTTGGCGTCATCATAGAAGTCAATCACATTTCCAGAAGGGCTAATCTTATCGTTTGCCATTTGGATACCGGATACAAAATCACTACTCCCATCTGTATTGTTAAAAAGTATATATCTATCGTTTCTAGAATAATCTGGGTAGTTTACGCCTAAGTTTCCTTCAATTACGAACTTTATGTTATTTGTACTTTTACCAAAATCAACTGCCACTACATCAAATGTTTCTGACGAGCCATCATTGTAGTCAAAAGCAAAAATATTTGTATTCGTTTTGGAAAGTGTAGGGTTTCCTATGCTTTCGCCTTCATCAAGATTTGTAAACATTTTTTCTATGGTTCCATCTCCGAAATCATTTTTGCCTGGATCCCATGCTTTTAAAATACCTACATCCCAGTATTCAATTCTATCTGTTCCATTTTTTATTCTATTAAACGCATCGTATATCACAAATTTGCCTGAGTAATCCCATTCAAACGAATCCGCATACAATACTTCGCCTGTTTCGACCCCAGTAGTATAAGTAGGATTATACAATTTAGCCTTTTTAAGAATCTTTTTAGCCATATCGTAGATATAAATAAAATTATCTTGCTGAGAAGCAAGCACTGCAAGTACTTTTCCATTCTTCGATACCGCGACATTTCTCCAACTTGGATCACTCAATATTACTACGGGATTCAAAGCAGTATTGGTTAAACTCTTCTGGTACACTCGCTTGTCTTTACCTACAAAATATACAAAAGAACCATCATCTGGAATGCTGGGCTTATATTCACATCCATTACCATTTGTTATTTTGCTTATGTTTGCTGTTGTATTAAATGTGCCCGCGTAAAGACTCATGTCGCTATTCCTAGGGTCATAAAGAAGCAATGATTCAGTACCTGTGCTAGCAGGAAGGGTTGAAGTTTCTGTACCTCCATTTGTACCTCCTCCGTTTGTGCCACCACCACCATTTGGTGTGCCACCTTGGTCAAAAATACCTACAGCATCAAATGCAGCTTTAGCAGCTGCTAATTCTTGATTGTTTCCATACAATTCGGTCGTTGCTAGAATTACACCTCTACGTAGATCATTAAAATTTGATGTCCGGGTAAGATGACGTGTAAGAGTGCTATAATAGATTTTTTCAGCTTTCTCTTTAGACATTCCTTGGGAGGTGGCAAAAAGGTAAAAAGCATGATTGGGGATGCCTGAGTTTACGTGAACACCTCCATTATCTTCGCTGGGAATATCCTTTAGGTTTTCATATTGACTCATGTTTTTAGGTTGGTAGCCATTATCGCTTTTTCCGCCTTGATTTGGGTTAGATAGCGATCTAAGTGCACCCGATGGAAAATAGGCTCTTTGAACAACATCTTCACCTAATAACCAATCTTCTCTATCTACCATGGCT
>JBOFGX010000299.1:0-9790 GCA_051649345.1 Leadbetterella sp.
TCATTTTTATACATTCCAACCAATGTATTGATTCTTTTTCCTGAAAAATCCATTGGGATATCATAAGAATATTTAGTTGATGCCCTAGAATCAATTATTTCTAATATAAATACAGCCGTTTTTAACCCTAGGGGCTTTGTAAATTCATCAAAAACATAAACGCCTTGCTCATAACTTGACAAAGTGCTCTCATTCAGCTCCACTTTGCCTGATTGCAATTTTTCCCTAAGACCGGTTTCAGGTATTAAACTCCATTGTATTTTGTATCTATCTTTAAAATCTTTGGTACTTGGAATAGCCGATTCAAGATCATACTCAATTCTAAAAAAAAACTTCGCTGAAGAGGTATCTTTCAATAAATACTTACCTTGAATACCTTCGATTTTGGGATTTGTTGCAAAAGCTTTAGAAGATATGCTAGAATTTATATCTGAACTCTTTACTTTTTGAGCAAATACTGATAAACAAATATTTGCAGTCAGAAAAAAAAGGAAAAGCCAAAATTTTCTTAAAACCATAAAAGTATAATTGAATATTTGGTATGAAGAGTATAACTATAACGTACAAATATAGAATTTCTTTTTACCCAAACACCTTAAAATAACTAATTTTGCGGCTCAAAATTTAAAAATATGATTTCGGTTGATAATGTATGCGTTGAGTTCAATGGAAGTGCCCTTTTTTCTGATGTAACTTTTAATATCAATGAAAAGGACAGGATCGCTCTCATGGGTAAAAACGGTGCTGGAAAATCTACTTTACTTAAAATCATTGCTGGTGTAAATCAGCCAACCAAGGGCAAAGTTTCAGCTCCAAAAGATGCCGTTATAGCGTATCTGCCTCAGCACTTGCTAACAAAAGATGATACAACCGTATTTGAAGAAGCTGCCAAGGCTTTTGAAGAGGCAAATGCCATGAAAAAGCAAATCGACGAACTCAATCATCAATTGGAAACGAGAACGGATTATGAATCTGATGAGTACATGGACATCATCACCCAAGTATCGGACCTCAGTGAAAAATACTATTCAGTAGAAGAAATTAACTATGATGCCGAAATAGAAAAAATATTGCTCGGATTAGGATTCACAAGAGAGGATTTCCAAAGACCTAGCTCTGAATTTAGTGGGGGCTGGAGGATGCGTATTGAGATAGCCAAAATACTATTAAAAAATCCTGACCTTATTTTATTAGATGAGCCTACCAATCACATGGATATTGAGTCTATTCAGTGGCTAGAGGATTTCTTGATTCAAAGTGCTAAAGCCGTAATTGTCATATCACATGATAGGGCTTTTGTAGATAATATCACGAATCGTACGATAGAAGTAACAATGGGTCGGATTTATGACTATAAAGTCAACTATACCCATTATTTGCAGCTAAGAAAAGAACGTATGGAACAGCAGCAAAAGCAGTTCAATGATCAACAAAAAATGATTGCGGAGACTACTGAATTCATTGAGCGTTTCAAAGGCACGTATTCAAAAACATTACAAGTACAATCCAGAGTCAAAATGCTTGAAAAACTTGAGATTGTAGAGGTTGATGATATGGATACATCACAGATAAACATCAAGTTTCCACCCGCTCCACGTTCAGGAAACTATCCCGTGATTGCCGACCAAGTTGGCAAAACATATGGCAGCCATCTTGTATTCAAAGACGCCTCTTTTAGTATTGAAAGAGGTCAAAAAGTAGCCTTTATTGGTAAAAATGGAGAAGGAAAGTCGACCATGGTGAAGGCAATCATGGGAGAGATCGAAGTAAACGGAGAAATGAAGGTTGGGCACAATGCTGAAATTGGCTATTTTGCCCAAAACCAAGCCTCCTTATTGGATGAAGACCTTAGTATATTTGACACAGTTGATCAGATTGCCGAAGGAGATATCCGTACCAAAATCAAGGATTTACTGGGTGCCTTTTTGTTTAGAGGAGAAGATATTAACAAAAAAGTAAAAGTACTTTCTGGTGGTGAAAAGACTCGACTAGCTATGATAAAACTTTTACTTCAACCCGTCAATCTTCTCATTCTAGATGAACCTACCAACCATTTAGATTTACGAACGAAAGACATACTCAAAGCCGCTCTGAACGCATTTGAAGGAACTATTATTCTTATCTCACACGATAGAGATTTTCTAGATGGTCTTGCCGAAAAAGTTTTTGAATTTGGCAATAAACGTGTCCTAGAGCACTTCATGACTGTAACGGAGTTTTTGAAAAACAAAAAAATGGCCAGCTTGAAAGAGATTGAAAGAAAAAACTAAGATTGAAGTAATTCCTCTAATGAGTATAAAGGCTTGAATCCCATTTCACTCGCATTTTGAACGACAAGCGTGTAACTCTCTTCTAGGGTGTTCTCGATCTTACAATCCAAGATACTCTCGCGTATCAAAGTTTTCAATAATCCTACTTCTCTGGAAGGAGGGATTTGAAACAACTTCATAATATATTCTCCAGTAAAAACAGGTTGAAATTCTCGGAGTTTATCTTTTTCACGGACTTCAAACAGGAGCTCCTCTACTTTGTCAAAATTCTTGAGATAGCGAGACACCCGACTCTGATCCTTAGAAGTTATATCTGCTCTACACAATAGCATAAGACCTTCTAAGTCATCACCAGCCTCCACAATTAATCTACGAATTGCAGCATCTGTAACCCCAACTTTGGCTAATGCAATAGGGCGTAAATGAAGTCTCACTAGATTAGAAACTGATCGCATCTTCTCATCTAAAGGCAATCTCATTCTTGTAAAAATACTTTTGACCCATCGAGCCCCCAAATCTTCATGACCATGAAAAGTCCATCCCACTTTGGGATGAAATTTTTTTGTAGCTGGCTTAGCAATATCATGTAAAACTGCTGCCCATCGCAACCATAAATCTGAAGTTTTTTCAGAAATATTGTCCAATACTTGTAGTGTATGGTAAAAATTATCTTTATGTCCTTTACCATCTTGGGTTTCTACTCCTTTTAGCTTTACAAACTCAGGAAATATCTTGTCCAACAATCCCGATTGATTCAATAGCTTAAATCCATAAGACGGTTTAGGAGATAAAATTATTTTATTTAGTTCGTCTGTGATGCGTTCCATAGAAACAATTGAAATTCGATCCGCCATAGACTTGATGGCCTCAAAAGTAGAAGGAAATATATCAAATCCAAGCTGACTAGCAAACCGAATAGCACGCATCATTCTAAGTGGATCGTCTGAAAATGTTTGTTCAGGATCTAAAGGAGTTTTAATAATTCTTGATTCTATGTCTGAAACTCCATCAAAGGGATCCAGTAAGGCTCCGAAATCCTCCGAATTCACGCTTAAACCTAATGCGTTTATAGTAAAATCACGTCTCAACTGATCTTCCTCTAAAGTTCCATCCTCTACAATGGGTTTTCTTGAATCACGTCTATATGATTCTCTTCTAGCACCTACAAATTCAACCTCTATATCACTAACGATAAAATGAGCCGTACCAAAATTTTTAAAGTAAGCCACTTTACTTGCATCAGGCAATAAATTTGCTGCTTCTTGAGCTAATTCTATTCCGTTTCCAATAGTCACAAAATCTATATCCTTATTGGGTCTATCCAAAAAAATGTCTCGCACATAACCCCCAATTACATATGTTTTTTGACCTAGCTTATGACTGGCTTGTTTTACAGCATCAAATACAGGATGCTGAATATGGGATAGAATATCTTTCTTCATTTGCATGCAAAGGTAGGGCTCACTTTCTTTGAACATGTAAAGTTGCCATATAAAAACCTAGGTTTTGAAATGATTTTTGGGAAAAGTCATCAAAAAAGGTAATTTTGCTCGCATGTAAAAAATATTTTTTGCAAATAATGAGTCTCGAGTCAAAAAAAATTCTTTTAGCCATATCAGGCAGTATTGCAGCATACAAGTCTGCTTGGCTCGTTCGGTTATTGATAAAAGCAGGAGCGGAAGTAAAAGTTATTCTTTCAGAATCGGCTTCAGAGTTTGTTACCCCGCTTACTCTAGGAACACTTTCTAAAAATCCAGTAATTACATCCTTTGTAGGTCAAGATAAAAGCACCTGGCACAATCATGTAGAATTGGGGCTTTGGGCAGACTTGATGGTAGTGGCTCCAGCAACTGCTCATACTTTAGCAAAATGTGCACATGGGATTTGTGACTCTATTTTAATAGCATCCTATTTATCATGCAGATGCCCTGTGTATTTTTCTCCTGCCATGGATTTAGATATGTATGCTCATTTTACTACGGAAGAATCAATTGAAAAATTGAAAAATAATGGCAACTTTATCATTGAACCAAATTCGGGTGAGCTAGCAAGCGGACTGGATGGCAAAGGTAGGATGGCGGAACCCGAAGAAATCCTTGAAACAGTCATTGGGCACTTTAAAAAGGATGATTTTTGGAAAGGAAAAAAAATACTTATCAATGCAGGGCCAAGTCAAGAGGATCTGGATCCCGTGCGTTTTATTAGCAACCATAGTACGGGTAAGATGGGCTTTGAAATAGCCCGTGTATTTTCTCAGAGTGGTGCTAATGTAACACTTATCGCTGGCCCTGTGCATCAAGAAACTCCTCCTGGTGTAACTAGAATAAATGTTCGCTCGGCTGACGAAATGTATACCGCTATGCAAAAACACCATACGGAATGTCAGGTAGCTATCTTTTCTGCTGCAATTGCAGATTACAAACCTTCAGAAATAGCTCAACATAAAATAAAAAAATTATCTGACGATATGAGTATTCATCTCGTAAAAACTGTAGATATTGCGGCGACACTTGGAAAAGACAAAAAACAGGATCAGATTCACGTTGGATTTGCGTTAGAAACCCAAAACGAGATAGAAAATGCACAAAGTAAGCTTGTACGTAAAAATTTTGATATGATTGTACTCAACTCTTTACAAGATAAGGGAGCAGGGTTTCGTTATGATACCAACAAAATTTGTATTTTGAATTCCAAGGGAGAAAGACATGATTTTGATCTCAAAAACAAAACCGAAGTGGCCTTGGATATTAGAAATAGCCTTAAATCCTATATTAATGCAAAAAACTAAATTCATTTTTGGGCTTATCATGTTGATGATTCTTAGAATCCAGGCTCAAGAACTCAATTGTAAGGTTTACGTCAATTACAGTCAATTGGATGTAAACACAGCTGGCGATAAATCTGTTTTTGCAGAGATGGAAAAAGCTATTGAAATATTTATGAATAATCAACGCTGGACAAGTGATATTTATTCAGAAAAAGAAAAAATACGCTGTGCACTCAATATCAATCTTCTCCGCTCTAGAGGTCAATATAGCTATTCTGGAAATGCACAATTTACAGTTACTAGACCTATATATGGTGTCAACTATGAGAGTACTATACTAAGTTTAGTGGATAGGAACTTTGATTTTTCGTTTAGACCTGAAAACCGAACGATGATTTTCAATGAGCAGTCTTACTCCAGCAATCTGACTTCCATGTTAGCCTACTATTCATTGATTGGGATTGGAACAGATTATGATTCATTTTCAAAATTAGGGGGAAGTCCTTATTTCGAACGAGCATTCAACTTGGCACTACTTGCAGATCAAGCAAAAGCGGATAATGGGTGGTCTCTCACGGGTAATAGTACAGATAGTAGAGCACGTGCAAAATATGTTGAAAATATTAGAAATCAACAATTTGTACCCTTTAGAGAAAGCTTTTATACCTACCACAGAAAAATACTGGATGATTTTGCATCCAATCCAGTAGAAAATAGAAAAACTGTCATTGACTATCTCACAAGTATTAAAACACTTGCTACATCTTTTCCCAATGCTCTTGTGATTCGCTCCTTCATGGATGGAAAGTCGCAAGAACTCATTCAGATATTCTCTGAAGGAGAGCTTCAAGAAAAACAATCTGCTTTTAAACTAGTGTCATCGTTGGATCCCTCAAAAACAGAGAGCTATCGGCAAATTTTAAATAGATAATCCAAATTCTTTTACAATATAATAAACACTTTTTCAGATCAAATGATAGCATTGATTACAGGAGCCAGCTCAGGAATAGGTAGAGCAGCAGCTATTGAGCTTAGTAAAAAAGGATATGATATAATTCTGTGTGGGAGGAGATATGATAAACTTTTGGAAACACAATCCATGCTTGATTCTACGACAAATTCCATACTATTAACATTCGACGTATCTGACAAAAGAGAGGTTTTCGAAAAAGTAAACACCCTACCTCAACCTTGGAAAAATATAGACGTATTAATCAACAATGCCGGTAATGCCCATGGCCTAAGTAGTTTTCAAGAAGGCGATACTTCGGACTGGGATGCCATGATTAGCTCAAACGTACAAGGGCTTTTGTATGTTAGCAAAGCGATAGTTCCCAATATGGTAAAAAGGCAAAAAGGACATATAGTCAATATTAGTTCCGTCGCAGGTAAGTATACATATGCCAACGGAGCGGTGTATTGTGCCACTAAAAAAGCTGTAGAAGCCTTATCTGAAGGAATGCGATTGGATTTAACTCAGTACGGCATAAAAGTTACCAACATTGCACCTGGAGCCGTAGAGACCGAGTTTTCATTGGTGCGATTCAAAGGCGATAAAGAACGCTCTGCCAAAGTTTATGAGGGTTTTGAGCCTCTCATCGCTGAAGATATAGCCAATGCAATCGTATATGCAGTCTCTGCACCTGATCATGTGACAATCGCCGATATGACGATCTATGCTAAAATGCAGGCTGCACCAACCACTATTTATAGAAAGGAAAGCAAATAAGCCCTACAGCTACATTTATATTTCACTTTTCAACTGTTTTGCTGTTTGCCCGGTTCCATCATGTTTCCATCCAGGTGGCATAATAAAATACATAAATCTATCCCATTTTCTATCAGCAAGTAGATATTGTGTTCTTAGCCATTTCAGCCCAGAAAACTGTATCTTCAGTGGATTTGTCTCATCAGTATCATGCATAAGACCATAGTTTGGTTCCTCATACTCTTCTTGGAAAGTTCCAAATAGTTGATCCCAAATCATGAGCACTTGTCCATAGTTTCTATCTATGTATTTAGGCTCAATTCCATGATGAACCCTGTGATTAGAAGGGGTACTAAATACATAATCTAACCACCCCAATTTACGAATGGTCCTTGTATGAACCAGTATACCCCAGGTATCTGTAAGAATGCTAATGACTACAAATTGAAACATAGAAAAACCGACTAGAGGCATTAGAAGCACTAAAGGCTTACAAAGAGAGGTGCCTATTAATGCAAACCCTCTTGACCCTACTGAAATATTGAAATCCTTAGATGAATGGTGAACAGAATGAAAGGCCCAAAAAATACCAACTTTGTGGCAAAGAATATGATCTATATAAAAAAATAAATCATGTAAAATGAACACGAGTACCCAAGTGAATATCTCATTGTTTGCAAATGTAAAAATGCGAAAATTCTCATATACCCATTGATATGCAACGAAAGGTATAAAAACAGAAACTAAGATCTCAGTAAGTGCCTTTATTGCAGATACCTTTAAGTTCTCTTTGAAATTATTCTTATTATAATCTAACCCTTTATGAATATATACTATTCTCTCAAGCAGTATAAATCCAAAATACGTAGGGATCATGATTTTCATATATCCCCCTTGGTAAATAAATTGTTCCAGGTTTAAAAGCCATTGATTCATGAATGATTTAGTTAGTAAACAACTAACGATACATTATCATTTAAAAGTATTCACTCCAAATACAAGTTGCACAAAATATCGAACTTGATATTCATAAACTCAATATAAACAATAAAAAAAACCGAAACAAGAATACTACTGATCCTAAGATTTGCATTGAAATAGCCTTTCATTTTTTCTAATTTCCTTTAAACAACTCTTGTTTGACTTATAAACGAAAGAATATTCCCTTCGCTTCAATACTAATTCTGGGATAAAAAAATCCCTATCTTTGCAGCAGATTTAGGTATAGTTTACCGTAAACAAATTGATCGTATCGTAAATGAAAATCTCGTATAAGCAACTAAAAACCCTCGTTGATTTTTCACAATCTCCTGAAGATATAGGAAAACTCCTCACTCAAACGGGTTTGGAAGTAGAAGGAATCGAGCAAGTGGACACTGTAAAAGGAGGCTATAGAGGTTTGGTAGTAGGAGAAGTTACATCCTGTGAAAAGCACCCAGATGCGGACAAGTTGAAACTCACTAAAGTCGATATAGGAACAGGAATATTGTTAGACATTGTGTGTGGAGCACCTAATGTCGCAATGGGACAAAAAGTGGTAGTTGCAACTGTAGGCTCCGAGTTATATCCAACGGAAGGCGACCCTTTTCAAATAAAAAAATCAAAAATCCGTGGAGCTTTGTCAGAAGGTATGCTGTGTGCAGAAGATGAGATTGGATTGGGGACATCCCATGATGGAATAATTGTTTTAGATAATAACACTAAGATTGGGACAACGATAAGTGATTTATATAGTGCAGAGCCTGATTATCAAATCGAAATTGGTCTAACACCCAATAGAGCGGATGCTGCTTCTCACTTTGGAGTAGCAAGAGATATAAAAGCTGTAACAGGGTTGCCTATTTCAATGCTAAAAGCTCCTTATTTCAGACCAAGCACAACTGAAGGCAGCATACGTGTAGAAGTACAAGACAATGATAAATGTCCTCGGTTTTGCGGTTTAGAAATACGTAATATTCAAGTAAAACCTTCTCCAGATTGGTTGAAAAAAGTTTTGTCTACTATTGGAGTAAACTCTATTAACAATATAGTTGACATTAGTAACTATATATGCCATATGCTAGGTCAACCTATGCATATTTTTGATGCGAGTGCAATCCAAGGCAGTGTCATCAAAGTAAGAGTTCCTAAACCATCCGAGAAACTAATTACCTTAGACGGTGTAGAAAGAAAATTTACAGGACAAGAATTAGCTATTTGCAATGATCAGGAGCCTATGGCCTTAGCTGGGGTATTTGGAGGAAAAAATTCTGGTGTAACCGACACAACTAAAGACGTATTTTTAGAAGTTGCTTATTTTGAGCCAGCCGCTATTCGTAAATCCTCCATGATTCATGGCTTAAAAACCGACGCTTCCTTTCGATATGAAAGAGGAACAGATCCCAATATGCCACCTATAGCCATACAAGTAGCTGCAAGTATGATCATTGAGCTTGCTGGTGGAGAAATCTGCAAAAATACGATTGACATATATCCTCAGAAAATTGAAAATAAGCAAATTTTACTCAAATTCAGGCATATTCAAAGGCTTATTGGAAAAGATATCGGATCTGATACTATTAAGAGAATCTTGGAGTCGCTTGATATTAGTATACTCTCAGAGCAAGCTGATTCGCTGCAAGTCTCAATACCTCCTTACCGTGTAGATGTCACAAGAGAAGCAGATGTAATAGAAGAAATACTACGTATCTATGGATTTGATAATATTGAAGAGTCTGACCATCTCAATACAGATTTTATAGCCTCGTTTCCTCCAAAAGAACCAGAAATGACCGTATTTAATCTTGCTGATAGATTGATTAGCTTAGGATTTACGGAGGTTCAAAACCTTTCAATTGTTCGTCCAAAGGACAATGATTGGACAGATGAAAACGTAAACCGTGTGCAGCTTTTAAATCCCTTAAGTGAAGAACTTTCCGAAATGAGAAATAGCTTGCTTTTTTCGGGATTAAATAATCTTCAATATAATATCAATAGAAAGTCTAAAGATTTACGTTTTTTTGAATTTGGTAGAATCTATTCTCAGTCGTCCAACGAGCAGGGAAT